>NZ_BAAGRA010000017.1:0-335844 GCF_054783195.1 Hymenobacter coalescens
GGACGCCAAAGCTTGGTTCAACCATTGTGGCTATCATGTACACCGTTCATGAATCCGCTATAACAGTAGATACGCAGCTTGTAATACCTCATCTTCTGACAATCCAGTTGAGCTTACAAGCTCTACCGCATTTGGAAAATTATTAATACTGTCAACATTGTAGACTTTATCTAGCACTAGGTGCTGCCGCACGAAAACAGAAGGTATTAATATGGTCATATGATTAATTACTAATTTCGTTCAACAACCCCTCGGCCAGCTTCCGGTCGTTGCTCAGTCGTGGCACTTTGTTTTGCCCACCCAGCTTGCCCTGGCTGCGCATGTAGCGCTGAAACGCCCCGGCTGGCAGCGCGGTGAGCAGCAGCGGCGCGAGGATGTTGCCGGCGAGCAGGTCGTCGTAGTACACGTTGCGGCGGCGCAGGCCAGCATCCAGCGCGGCGGCGAAGGCGGCCACGTCGCGGGGCGGGCGCGCAAACTCCACCAGCCACTCGTGCCGCGAAGGCTCGGTTTCGGCTTCGCTGACGCGCGGGGCTACGGTAAACTCCACCACTTCCGCTTCGGGAAACTGCTGCAGGGCCTCGCGCAGCGTCTGTTCCACTTCCTCGCCGATGACGTGCTCCCCGAAGGCCGACAAAAAGTGCTTGATGCGGCCCGTGACGACCACGCGGTGCGGGCGCAGGCTCACGAAGCGCACGGTGTCGCCCACGGAATAGCCCCACAGCCCGGCGTTGGACGACACGACGAGGGCGTAGTTGCGGTCCAGCTCCACCTCGGCCAGGGTCAGGCGCGGCGGGTTGGGCTCGTAGAACTGCTCGGCGGGGATAAACTCGTAGTAGATGCCCGCGTCGGCCAGCAGCAGCATGCCGGGGTTGTCGGGCTCGTCCTGAAAGGCAAAAAAGCCCTCGGAGGCCGGAAACAGCTCCACCGTGTCCACGGCCCGGCCGATGCTTTCGAACAGCTTGCGCCGGTAGGGCTCGAAGTTGACGCCGCCGTACACGAACAGCTGAAACTGCGGGAACACCTCCCCCACCGGCCGGCCGGTGCGCTGCGTGATGCGGTCGAAATACATCTGCACCCAGGGCGGAATGCCCGAAATCAGCGTCATCGGCTGGCCCAGCGTTTCGTCCACCACGCGGTCCAGCTTCTGTTCCCAGTCCTCAATGCAGTTGGTCGCGTAGCTCGGCAGCTGGTTGCGGCGCAGGTAGGCCGGCACGTGGTGGTTGGAGATGCCCGATAGCCGCCCGGTCTTGATGCCGCCGACTTCTTCCAATTCCGGCGAGCCGGACAGGAACATCAGCTTGCCATCCAGAAACTGCGGCTTGCCGGAGTAATGCACGTAGTGCAGCAGCGCGTCCTTGGCCCCATTGATGTGGTTGCCGATGCTGTCGCGGGTGATGGGAATGTACTTGGTGCCCGAGGTGGTGCCGGAGGTTTTGGCCAGATACAGCGGCTGGCCGGGCCAGAGCACGCTGCCTTCGCCCTGCTTCACGCGGTCGAAGTACGGGCTGAGCGCTTCGTAGTCGCGCACGGGCACGCGCTGCTGAAACTCGCGGGCGTTGCGGGCCGCGCCCAGCTGATGGTCGCGGCCGAAGGCGGTGGCGCGGCCGCGCCGCAGCAGCTCCTGCAGGATGCGCTGCTGGGCTTCTTCGGGGCGGGCCGTCCACTGTTGGTACTGGCGAACGGTATAGGCGGCGAGCGGGCGGCTCAAGAAGGACTTCAGGCCCATTCTAGTGGTAGGGAATGAGGGTAGGCGGGTGTGAGGGCAGGAGGTAAAAGTAACTTTTACTCCTTTACCCGTTGCCAGCCCGTGGCGTCGAATCGGGTGGTGTCGATGGGTTCGACCAGTTGCCACAGCCCCAGCACGGGGGTGAGCTGCACGACGCGCCGGGCCGGGTCGCCGGTTGGGTCGTGGCCTTGCTGCACGGCCACGCGCGCAGCCGGCCGGCCCGGCCACACGTACAGCACCCGCTCGTCCTGCCATGGCTGCTTCCGGGAAGAGGCGGCGGCCAGCGCGTATAGCGACACGTACAGCACGGGCCAGGTCAGCAGCAGGCAGAACCCGACCAGCACAATCCGCAGCACGACGAGCAGCAGCGCCTCGCCCTGCAGCCACACGTTCAGGTGCAGGCTCAGGGCAATGGGCCACAGCCAGCTTAGCCCAATTAATACAATCGAAATGCCCACCCACGGGCCGGAGCTGGTAGCCTCCAGCGGCAGACGGACCGCTACCCCCAATAGCACCCACAGGCCCAAAGCCGTCCATCCCAGTAGCAGGCACCACAAACGTAAGCGGGAGCCAGCGGCGGCCGAGCGAATAGCGGCAGGTAGCATATCTACGAAGCTGTACTTATACTGCGCCGCCAAGTTCGGCAAACTTACCGTCGCTTTCAGCGGTACGTCACGTCGAGCGGGCACAATGCTCACTTTACCTCCAAACCCAACCACACCATGATCAACCAACGTGGCAACGTCGTCTGGACCGGCGACATCAAAGGCAGCGGCCAGATTACCACCCAGAGCGGCGTCATCGACGCGCCGTACTCCGTGGGCTCCCGCTTCGAAGGACAGAAAGGCACCAACCCCGAGGAGCTGATCGGGGCGGCCCACGCGGCCTGCTACACCATGTTCCTGACCAGTGTGCTGACCAAGGACGGCAAGCAGGTCAAGCAAATCCGCACCGAGTCGAAGGTGACGCTGGACCCGGGCGATATGGCGCCCAAGGTGGTCAAGATCAGCCTCAAAACCGAAGGCGAAGTGGAAGGCATCAGCCAGGAAGAATTTCAGCGCTACGCCGAAAACGCCAAGGAAAACTGCCCGATTTCGGTGCTGCTCAAAGCCGTGCCGGAAATGGAGCTGACTTCGGCCACGCTGAAAGCCTAAAGCACCGGCCCGACAGTAGCACGGACCCAAGCTGTGCTACTGCCGGGCCGTTCGGCCTGAAGCCTGGCTTTTGCGTAGTTTTGCGGACGTTTCCCTCTGTAGCCTATGCCCTCGTCCTTTACGCGCATTCGTCTCACGCCCGCCAACAACTCGCGCATCCCGTTCTGGGGGCAGCTGGCTATCGGCGGCTTCTGGATTGCCTACGCCGCCATTTCGCTGGCCACGGGCCGCGGCGAATCCGACCGCAACTTCCTGCACTACGCCTTCCTCACGTTTGCCGTCATCTACGTCGTCTACGTGCTGGTGCGCAACGCCCCGGTGTTCGGCACGCAGACCTACCTGGAGTTTACGCCCGACTACATCGTGCACAAAGGCGGGCTGTTCCGGCCCAAGGAAGCCATTCAGGCCACCGAGCTGCAGAGCATCGACGTGACGCCCCGCGAGATGCGCCTGCACCGCAAGGCCGGCGGCAGCTACACCATCAGCCTGCGCGAAATCACCGGGCAGCGCCGCAAGCGCCGCCTGCGCGAGGAAATGGAACAGTTCGTGCAGCGCAACAACGTGCCGCTGCGAGAGCTGCAGCCCACGAAGTAGAGCCAAGTCGACCTTAGATAATAGAGCTGAGAGCCTGGAAGCTGTTCTGCGGAACGGCTTCCAGGCTCTCAGTTCTTTGTTTTAGGTTCTAAAGGCTACTTCCCGCCGGTAAACTTCTTGCGCAGCTCCTGAATGGTGGTGCGGAAGGTCTTGTCCGAGTCGATCAGGTCCGACACCGTCTGCACCGAGTGGATGACGGTGCTGTGGTCGCGGCCGCCGAAGTGGTAGCCGATGCTCTTGAGCGAGTGGTTGGTGTGCTCCTTGGCGAAGTACATGGCCACCTGCCGGGCCGTTACCACTTCCTTCTTGCGGGTCTTGGCCTTGAGCAAATCCACCGGAATGCCGAAGTGCTCGGCCACGGTTTTCTGGATGAAGTCCAAGTTGACCTCCGCCTCCACGTCCTCAATGATGTGGCGCAGCGCCTGCTTGGCCATTTCCAGGTCGATTTCGCGGCGCGTCAGCGAGGACTGCGCAATCAGCGAAATCAGCACGCCTTCCAGCTCGCGCACGTTCGTCTCGACGGAGTACGCGAGGTATTCCACCACCTGCGGCGGAATGTCGATGCCGTCGGCCTGCATCTTGTTCATGATGATGGCCACGCGCGTCTCGAAGTCCGGGCTCTGCAGGTCGGCCGTCAGGCCCCACTTAAAGCGGCTGAGCAGGCGTTCCTCAAAGCCTTTCAGTTCCCGCGGCGGCACGTCGCTGGTCATGATGACCTGCTTGCCGGCCTGATGCAGGTGGTTGAAGATGTGGAAGAACATTTCCTGGGTTTTGTCCTTGCCCGAGAGGAACTGCACGTCGTCCAGAATCAGGATGTCCACCAGCAGGTAGAAGTTGCCGAAGTCGGCCACCGAGTTGGAGCGCAGGCTCTCGATGAACTGGTTGGTGAACTTCTCCGCCGACACGTAGAGCACGAATTTGCCCGCCGCGTTTTCCTTGATGTAGTTGCCGATGGCCTGCACCAGGTGGGTTTTGCCCAGCCCTACCCCGCCGTAAATCATCAGCGGGTTGAACGAGGTGGTACCGGGCTTGGCGGCCACGGCCCAGCCGGCCGAGCGGGCCAAGCGGTTGCAGGAGCCCTCGATGTAGTTAGTGAACGTGTAATTAGCGTTCAGCTGCGAGTCGAGGTAGCTGTGGTCGGCCACGGAGCGCACCTCGAAGGGGTTGCGCAGCGGCGCGGGCGCCGCCGGGGCCGCCGTACTGGCGGCCCCGGCGCCTTGGGCGGCCGGTTGGCGCTTGGCCGGGTACGGGCTGCCGGTATTGCCGCTGAAGCCGTTGGGGTTGTAGCCGCCGGCGTTGGCGGCGGTGTTGTTGCCGGGCGGGTTTTGCGGCGACATGGGGCGCACCTGCGCGGCCATGGGCGTGTTGGCGGGGGCACGGTTGGGGGCTCCGCCGCGGGTGGCAGGCAGGTTTACGGTGCGCGGCCGTGCCTGCTCGTTGCCCTGGTCCACCACGATGGAGTATTCCAGCTGCCCGTCGGGCCCGAGCTCCTGCACAATGGCCTTCTTGAGCACGTCCACGTAGTGCTCCTCCAGCCACTCGTAGAAGAACTGGCTGGGCACCTGAATGATGAGCAGATTGCCTTGCAGCGCCACCGGCGCAATGGGCTCAAACCACGTGCGGAAGCTTTGCTCCCCCACGCTCCCGCGAATCACGCGCAAGCAGTTAGCCCAGACGGTACGGCAATCCTTCTGCATTAATCTAGGCTGCGCAAGCGGTGTGGGGAGGGAACGGGCAAAGGCAGCCGAAACCGGACTCGCGGGCCCGGTTTCGGCAAAGGGGAGACAAAAATGTGGAAAAGTCGGCAGAGCGCCAAACCTATTTCCGCTAGCCCAGCGCTGAGGCGTTGATACTCAACGACTGAGCCGCCGCAACGCCGGTACGGCCGGCCGCGCGGTCAAACACGTAGTCGATGCGCCCGAGCTTAATGCCCGACCAGCCGACCTGGTTGATGAGCGTGCGGTGGCCCTGCGGGCCCTCCACCACCGTCGGAGTGTCCAAGAAAGTATGGGTGTGCCCGCCGATGATCAGGTCGATGCCGGGCGCGCCGGCGGCCAGCTTGTGGTCGTCCACTTTGGCCGAGTCGTACTTGTAGCCCAGGTGCGAGAGGCAGATGACCAGGTCGCACTTCTCTGGGCCGCGCAGGTGCTGCACCTGCTCGCGGGCCACGGCCACGGGGTCGAGGTACTTGGTGGCACCGTAGTTCTTGTCGGACACCAGCCCGGCCAGCTCCAGGCCCACCCCGAACACACCGATGCGCACGCCCTGCTTCTCAAACACCTTGTAAGGCTGGAAGCGGCCCTCCAGCGCGGTCTGCGAGAAGTCGTAGTTGGCCACCAGAAACGGAAACTGCGCGTGGGGCAGCTGCTTTTCCAGCCCCTGCAGGCCGTTGTCGAAGTCGTGGTTGCCCAGCGTGGCCGCGTCGTACTGCATCTGGCTCATGAGCTTGTATTCCAGCTCGCCGCCAAAGAAGTTGAAGTACGGCGTGCCCTGCCAGATGTCGCCCGCGTCGAGCAGCAGCACGTTGGGCTGCTCCTGCCGGAGCTTGCTCACCAGGGCCGCGCGGCGGGCCATGCCGCCCTCGTCGGCCCACTGCGCCGAGCCCACCGGGAAGGGGTCGATGCGCGAGTGCATGTCGTTGGTGTGCAGGATGGTCAGGTGCACCGGCTTGCCGGCCGCAGCCGCCGAGCCGATCAGGCCCGGCCCTACCAGGCTCAGGCCCGCTGCGCCCAGCCCCGAGGTTTTTATAAAGTCGCGACGGTTCATGATTTCAATGAGGGGTTAGAAAGCAGGAATGAAGAATCAGTGGGCAGGCCGCCCGAGCGGCCGCGCCCTTCTTCGTTCCTCTTTCTGCATTATTGATTGACTTTCACCCGGCCCTCGGCCCGGGCTTCGACGGGCTTGCCCGCTTTGCTGAGCTGGCGGATGTAATCGTTGAAGGCCGAGCGCACGAGCACGTTGGTGCGGCGCGGGGTCAGGGGGCGGAAAAAGTCGAGCCGGTCGCCGCCGCCGGCCAGGTAATCGGAAATGGCAATGGTGTACAGCCGGTCCTTGCTGGGGTCAAACAGCTCCTTGCCGATGCGGATGTCGGTGGGCTTGCCGTCGGCGGTGGCGGTGTACGTAGCGCCCGAAAAGGCCATCTTGATGGGGGCCGCGTAGTTGAACATCTGCTGCACCACCGAGCCGGGCGCCTCCAGCACCACCAGCTCGTTTTCGAAGGGCATCAGCTCGAACACCGAGCCGACGGTGATGTTGCCGGCGGGCAGCTCGGCGCGCAGGCCGCCGTTGGTCATCACGCCCAGGTCGATGGGCTGGCCCAGCTCCTGGCTGGCCCGCTCGCGCAGGATGTCGGCCGTGAAGTTGGCCAGCGGCGACTCCCCGGGATTTTTGCGGATGGCCACCGGCGCCCGGCCGATGACCTCGTCCATCTGGTCTTTTACTTTCTGGCGGTACGGGGCCACCACGGCTTCCACTTGGGGGTCGGCCGGCTGGGCGGCCGTCACGGGCTGGGCCGTGGTGCTCAGCGCGGCCTGGGGTTGGTAAGCGCCGCGCTGGCAGGCCGGTAGCGCCAGGACAGCGGCTAACAGCAGGCCTACGCTGCGATTCGCAAGTTTGATCATAACGACAAAGGTAAGGCAGATGGCCAAGCCGCGCGGCGGCCCGGGCCTCTTCGCTGCCCATAAGCGCCGCGCGCCGGCCGAGGTTCCCGCCGCCGCTGCCTTCCCCCCAAAACGCGCCGCGGCCGCTGCCCGGCCCCGAAGGCCCGGACAACGGCCGCGGCGGAAATCTGAACGGCTCAGGTCCTTACTTACGCAGACCGATGTTCAGCAGAGCCGAGAAGCGGGTAAAGCCACTGCCCGTGCCGGTGGAGGCGCTGATGCCGTTGGAACGCTCGGCGCGCAGCTCGAACGCAAAGGGACGACCGACCACCTGCAGCTTGCCCAGCCCGACGCTGGCCACCAGGCCCTGCTCAAATTCCTGCTTGATGAATACGCCCGTGGGGCTTTGGGCGGTTTTTATGCCGTACACCGACGACCACTTGTTGTAGGTATAAGGTGCCAGCGACCCGCGGTAGCGGTACTCGCCCTCCTGCTGCACGGCGTAGCCCAGGCTGAAGCCCAGTTGGATAAACGGCTCCACCTTCACCTGCGGCAGCGAATAGCGCAGCATGATGGGCAGGCGCAGGTACGCATCGGTAAAGCGCGTCTGCGCCTCCGTGCCGTAGGTCGCGGACTTCGGCCGGAAGCTCTGCTCCTCGAACTTCTCGCGGGTGTAGAGCAGGTCGATGGCCAGCCCCAGCTTCTCACTGAGCCGGTTCAGCGGGAAGTAAAAGCCCACGCCCAGCACCGGCGCCACGCCGCTGCTGAAGCTCTGATCGGCCAGGATGGTGCTGCCGCTGAAGCTGAGGGTCGTTTGGGCGGCCCCGAGCACCACGCCTACCCGCGTGCGGCTGTTGTTGCCCATCAGCGGCACCGGGCCCGTGGTACCGCAGGCGTTGTAGCGGCGCACCACGTCGGTCAGGTCCTTGGCCGTGAGCCGCACCTTGCTGACGGTGGCCTTCACCGATATGCAGTCGTCGAACGCGGTGTTGAGGGTGGCCTGGTAGTACTGGACTTTGCGCTCATAGTCGCGCCCGTTTTCGTTGACGACCTCCACCGTCTGCCGCAGCTCCTGCAGCTCGCCGCCGCCTTTGGCGAAATAGAAGTAGTCCTGCCCGGCCTCATCGCGCAAGAAATACAGGGCGGCGCGGCCCGGCACCAGCCGCTCCAGAAACAGCGGGGCCGCCGCTGCGCCCGCAGCCGTGGCTACCGTCCGCGACTCGTAGTGCCTGCTGCCGGGAAAGCCGTAGCCGCGCAACTGGGCCGGCTGGTATTCCACCACCTCGGTCTGCCCGGCCGGGCGAAACCGGCACAGGCGGGCGCTGCGGGTGCTGCCGCGGTAGTCTACTTCGCCGCGCAGGGTGTCGCCGGTGGTGGGCAGCACGTAGCCCGGCCGAAAATTGCTCTGCGCCATGGCGCTGCTGGCGGCGGCCACCGCCACTACTACTGCCAAGGGTACTCGTGTAAACATTCGAAACGTGAAAAGAAGAAAAAGATAAGCCCGACGCATATCGGCAAAAAGGCCCGCAAGATAAGTAGGATGGCCTTTTGTCCGGCAGCTTCGTTATGCCCCGAACCGGTATCTTTAGCCCGGTTTCTGCCGCTTATTCCTCACTGCACTCCCGCCAGCATATGGCCAACCCGCCCCGTTCCAAGCCCTTATCGTTTGCCGAGTTTGAGCCGCTGACCACCGAAGCGTGGCAGGCGCGCATCCAGCGCGACCTGAAAGGGGCCGACCCGGCCACCCTGCAGTGGCACACGCCCGCCGGCCTCGTGCTGGAGCCGTTCTACCACCGGGAGGCGCTGGCCGCGCTCGGCGAAGCCCCGGTGCCGCTGGTGCGCCCGCTGCAGCGCGCCGCCCCCAACGCCTGGCGCAACGTGCCCACCCTGCTGGTGCCCGCCGGCCACGACGGCCGCGCCGCCATCGACCACGCCGTGCAGGCCCTGCAGGCCGGGGCCGACGGCGTGCACTTTGACATGAGCGAGGCGGAGCACTTCGATCTGGGCTACCTGGCCGCCACGCTGCCGCTGCCGGGCTCCATCCTGGGTTTCACCGTGTGCCGGCAGCCGGAGGAGTTTCTGCAGCGCCTGCTCCATGCCACGGCCGGCACCCAGCTCCGGGGCTTTATGCGCTACTCACCCGGGCAGGGCACCCTGCCCGACGACTACGCCATTCAGGAGCACGCCCTGCGCCGCTGCCTGATCCTGACGCGTCACCTGCCGGAGTTTTTCCCGCTGTCGGTTAACGGAAGCTTCTTCGGCAACCGCGGCGCCACGGCGGTGCAGGAACTGGCGTATGCGCTCAGCATTGCCGCCTCGTTTCTCGACAACCTGCCCAATAACGACTCGGACGTAGACGTGACGGCGGCGGCTTCGGCCCTGCACTTTCACATCAGCGTGGGGCCGAGCTACTTCACCGAAATAGCCAAGCTGCGCGCCCTGCGCCGCCTCTGGGCCACGGTGCTCCACGCCTTCGGGGTGCGGCCGGAAGTGGCGGCCACGCTGCGCATCCACGCCACTACGTCTTCCTGGACGCAGACCACGCTGGACCCGCACACCAACATGCTGCGCGTGACCACCGAGGCCATGAGCGCCGTGCTGGGCGGGGCCGATTCCCTGTCGGTGACGCCCTACGATAGCCTCTACGCCGAGCCCAACGAGTTTTCGGCCCGCATTGCCCGCAACGTGCCGGTGATTCTGCGTGAGGAAGCCTACCTCGACCGCGTGGCCGACCCGGCCGCCGGCTCTTACTTCATCGAGACGCTCACCGACCAGCTGGCGCGGGAAGCCTGGGCCCTGTTTCAGCAGACCGAAGCGGCCGGCGGCTTCCTGGTGGCCCGCGGCAAGGTGATGGAAAGCATCCGCCAGACCACCTTGGAGGAGTTCCGGCGCATTGCCACCGGCGAGCAGGTCATCGTGGGCACCAACCTGTTTCAGAACCTGCACGAGCAGTTCGGCTTCGACCCCAAGAAGCTGCTGCGCAGCCGGCAGTTCGACACGGCCCGGGCCGCGTACCCCTCGGAAGTGCTGCGCCTGGCCACGGCCATGCACTTCATCCGCAAGGAGCAGAAAAAGAAAAAGGCCGCCGTGGTGCTGCTTGGCACCGATACCATCCAGCAGATCTACGACTCCTTCGTGCGCCTGCTGCCGGCTGAGCAGCGCCCGGCCATGACGGAGGTACCGCCCCGTGGCGACCTGTCGCTGCTGTTCTCCTCGGCCGAGGAAGCCACCTTGATGTCGGCGCGACCCGAGCAGTTCCAGCAGTTCGCCGACTTCATCCGCAACCGCCCCGACGACAGCGAAGACGACGGCGTGCAGCTTCAGCACGAAGCCCCCGTGCTCCTGGCCTGCGACCTGCCCACCATGCAGGACGCGGTGAAGTACTTCGGCTTCCGCGAGTTCACCGTGTCGGGCTACAGCACCGACGACGTGCTGGCCCGCCTGCAGGGAAGATGAGTTGTCAGTTACTGGTTGTCAGTTGTCAGTTCGCCTTGAACCGACAGCCGGCGCCAGTGCTTGCCTGACAACTGACAACTCTCAACTGACAACTTTGATGAAACCCGACTTCGCCCATATTCCTTACGACGCCGCGCCGCAGCCTGCTCCCCCGGCGCAACCGGCCGCCAGCCCCACGCCCGAAGGCATCGAGCTGAAGGGCCACTACACCGCCGCCGACGTGGCGCACCTCGACCACCTCGGTTTCGGGGCGGGGCAGGCGCCTTACCTGCGCGGGCCCTACAGCACGATGTACGTGCAGAACCCGTGGACCATCCGCCAGTACGCGGGCTTCAGCACGGCCGAAGCCAGCAACGCCTTTTACCGCCGCAACCTCGCCGGCGGGCAGAAGGGCCTCTCCGTCGCCTTCGACCTGGCCACGCACCGCGGCTACGACTCCGACCACCCGCGCGTGGTGGGCGACGTGGGCAAGGCCGGCGTGGCCATCGACTCGGTGGAGGACATGAAGATTCTCTTCGACCAGATTCCGCTGGACCAGATGTCCGTGTCGATGACCATGAATGGGGCGGTGCTGCCGGTCATGGCCTTTTACATCGTGGCGGCCGAAGAGCAGGGCGTCGCACCGGAGAAGCTAGCGGGCACCATTCAGAACGACATTCTGAAGGAGTTCATGGTGCGCAACACCTACATCTACCCGCCCGAGCCGAGCATGCGCATCATCGCCGACATCTTCGCCTACACGGCCCAGAAGATGCCGCGCTTCAACTCCATCAGCATCTCGGGCTACCACATGCAGGAAGCCGGCGCCACCGCCGACCTGGAGCTGGCCTACACCCTGGCCGACGGCGTGGAGTACGTGCGCGCCGGCCTGAAGGCGGGCATGACCATCGACCAGTTCGCGCCGCGCCTCTCCTTCTTCTGGGCCATCGGCATGAACCACTTCATGGAAATTGCCAAGCTGCGCGCCGGCCGCCTGCTCTGGGCCAAGCTCATCAAGCAGTTCGGGGCCGAAAACCCTAAGTCGCTGGCCCTGCGCACGCACTGCCAGACCTCGGGCTACTCGCTCACCGAGCAGGACCCGTTCAACAACGTGACGCGCACCTGCGTGGAGGCGCTGGCCGCGGCCTTGGGCGGCACCCAGAGCCTGCACACCAATGCCCTGGACGAGGCCATTGCCCTGCCCACCGACTTTTCGGCCCGCATTGCGCGCAACACCCAGCTGTACCTGCAGCACGAAACGGACATCACCAAGGTGGTGGACCCCTGGGGCGGCTCCTACTACGTGGAGACGCTCACCCACGAGCTGGCCGAGCGGGCCTGGGCGCTCATTCAGGAAGTGGAGGAGCTGGGCGGCATGGCCAAGGCCATCGAAACAGGACTGCCCAAGCTGCGCATCGAGGAAGCCGCTGCCCGTAAGCAGGCCCGCATCGACTCGGGCAAGGAGGTCATCGTGGGCGTCAACAAGTACCGCCTCACCGAGGAGCAGCAGGCCCAGGAAGCCCAGATTGAAATCCTCGACATCGACAACGCCGCCGTGCGCGAGTCGCAGATTGCGCGCCTAAACCAGCTCAAGGCCGAGCGCGACAACGCCGCCGTGCAGCAGGCCCTGGCCGCGCTGACCGAAGCCGCACGCGCCGGCGCTGGGGCCAAGGAAGAAGGAAGAATGACGAAGGAAGCTGGCACTGACTCCTCCTCCCTCACTCCTCCTTCTTCCTTAGACAATAACCTGCTTGCGCTGGCCGTGAATGCCGCCCGCCTGCGCGCGACCCTCGGCGAAATCTCCGACGCCCTGGAAGCCGTGTACGGCCGCCACCAGGCCACCATCCGCACCGTATCGGGCGTGTACTCCGCCGAAATGGACTACGACCAGGAATTCAGCAAAGCCCGGCAGCTCGCCGACGAGTTCAGCCAGAAGGAAGGCCGCCGCCCCCGCATGATGGTGGCCAAAATGGGCCAGGACGGCCACGACCGCGGCGCCAAAGTCATTGCCACCTCCTTCGCCGACGTGGGCTTCGACGTGGACATTGCCCCGCTCTTCCAGACGCCCGAGGAAGTAGCCCGCCAGGCCGCCGAAAACGACGTGCACGTGGTCGGCGTGTCCTCGCTGGCGGCGGGCCACAAAACGCTCGTGCCGCAGCTCATCGGCGAGCTGGCCAAGCTCGGCCGCGAAGACATCCTCGTCATTGCCGGCGGTGTCATCCCCGCCCAGGACTACCAGTTCCTCTACGACGCCGGCGTGACCGGCATCTACGGCCCCGGCACCGTCATTGCCGTGGCGGCGCAGGAGATTTTGAGGAAGCTGGGGGAGTAACAGGCGAAACGACAAAGCAACACCAACGAAAAGGCCCGGTCTTCACCGGGCCTTTTTTGCTATAAGAGCCTTCCAATGTATTATCATCTTCTAATCTGTAACTGTAAATTCTTTATCCGATGAATGAATTTGGTGGAAACTGGACTGAGGAGAAGATTATGGCTTTCATGAAGTATGTCAAAGCTTATTTACACAGTGCGCCGTTAGCTCTACCGCCTCACCGACGCCGACACCGACGCGGCGGCCCGGGCCGCCAAGCTCAAGGCCAGCGCCCCGGCCGCCCAGGGCTAGGCCCGGCCCGCGTTACCCGCTTGATTACACCTATTGCTACCATGAAAAAGCCGGGCGCCCCCGGCTTTTTCTGTATCCGGCGCGGCCCTTCTCCCCTTCCGCATCTGTAGCGGCCCAAGGAATCGCGGCAGCTTCGGGTAAGCTGCAAGGCCGCAGCGGCCACCGCAGCGCATCAAACGCAACAAGCCGAAACGTAAGTCTCGGCTTGTTGCGGCTTTGGGCACGGCGATTTTAGCCGGTAGCGTCAAAAAGTGAACAGCAAGCAAAAAGAACGTCATGCTGCGCCCCGTCGCACCGAAGGTCGCCGTAGGCAAGTACCTCTGCCACTTCGCCTGGCTCCTCCTCTCTTTTTTCGGAGCGGATGCCGGGGGTTGAGGCGCAGCGTCAGCCCGCGAGATGTCTCGACAGGCTCGACATGACGTTCGGCTGTCCTGAGCAGCGAAGCGGTAGAGGTGCTTCGGCAAGCGGACACCAGATGAGCATGAGGGTCTAAGGGCCGCTTCAGCAAGCTTCGAATGCGCTCATGGCGGCGCCGGGTCGACTGGCTACGCCCGCTGGCGAATCGGCAGCCACTCGCCGTCGGCGGGCACGTGTACCTGCCCGGTGAGGCCGGCTTGCTCCAGGTACGCCTGGGTGGCGGAGCGGTCTTCCTGGCTGTGGTTGACGGTTTCCAGGTGCACGGCGTACACGGCAGCCTGGGGGGCATGGCGCGCCACCTGCGCCACCTCGGCCGCCGTCATCACGATGGGGCCGCCCTGCAGGAACTGCGCGCCGCCCGCGTTCAGCACGATCATGTCGGGGCGGTATTGGTCGAGGGCCTGGGTAACCTCGTCGCACCAAATGGTGTCGCCGGCAATGTAGAGGCGCTGCTGCTCGGCTTCCAGCACAAAGCCCGACACGGTGCCCATTCGCTGCCCGATTTCGCCGGTGCCGTGCTGGCCGCCGGTGCGGCAGATGCGAATGCCTTCCCAGTCGAGCTGGGTGTCGATGGGCTGAACGTGGCTGAAGCCCTGGGCCTGCACGGCCTCAGTGGCGGCCGGCTGGCACAGGATGGGCAGGCTTTTGTCCAGCAGTTGCTGGGCCACCGGGTCCCAATGGTCGGCGTGGGTGTGGGTGAGCAGCACGGCATCTACCGAGGCCAGCAGCCGGGGCAGCTCGTCGGCGGCGAAGGGGAGGTCGACCAGCGGAATGCGGACTTGTCGGGCCGACATGGGCACGGGCTCATACTGGCCGCTGGGCGCCAGCATCGGGTCGACGAGCAGGGTTTTGCCGGCCGCTTTCACCAGGAGCGTGGCGTGCCGAATCAGTTGAACTTGCATAAGGGGAAGCCAGTTAGGTACTACCTTGAGCGGGCCCGGCAGCCGGACTCGACTGCCTTTACCCGCTCTAGCAAAGGTCCTGGGCTCTTGCTGCGGGCCCAAGAAGTTCACCTGCTGGTTACCCGGTTACCTTTTCGTTTCCTACGCATGCGCCATACCTACCGCGATGTTGAGCATTGCGCCACCAAAGTGGCCCTCGACCTGATTTCGGGCAAGTGGAAGCCGATTATCTTCTTCCACCTCTCGGCAGGGTCGCTGCGCTTCACGGAGCTGTGGCGCGAAATTCCGCGGGTGTCCAAAAAGGTGCTGCTGGAGCAGTTGCGCCAGCTGGAACAGGCAGGCCTGGTGGAGCGAACGGTCCACAACAACTTTCCCCCGGAAGTCACTTACCAGCTCACGCCCCAGGGCGCCGAGCTGGCGCCCATCCTGCACCGCCTTGATCAATGGGCCCTGAAGCACATTGCGGGGGTGGTGCAAATATCCTGAGCGCGCCAAGCTGAGCAGCTCCGCCTGTTCGCTGCGCTGGGCAGCAACGGCCTTCGAAACGGGCCCGCTGAGGCAGCGGGCCCGTTTCTTTTTCCCGGCTGCTTGCTGAGCCCCCGGCCGCCGCGGCAGTGCGGTCCTTCCGTACCGCGACGCCATTGGCGTAAGCCGGGTAGCCTTGGCCCAAAATATGCTGGTCAGGCTGTATCCGTTCATTGTAGCCCTGCCTTATGCCCGCTCCTTTACTTCTACTGCTCACGCTGTGGCCGCAAGCGGCTACCACTCCTGATTCGCTTCTCCAGCCCCGGCCCCGCTGGGGGTGGTATGCGGGGCCGGTAGCCGGACTGGCCCAGCCCTCCATGCGCCTGGAAAGCACTTCTCCCCGGGAAATGATTAACGGCGAGCCGCTGGTGGAACCCCATTACCTGCACGGCGCCGACGTGGACGCGAAGCGGCGGGTACTGGGCGGCGTGCAGGCCGGGCTCGAAACCCCGAACCGGCGCTGGGCCCTGCACCTGGAATCGACGGTACGACGCTTTGGCGGCTACCACCAGCAGTTCGCCACGGGCTACGCCGACTTCCCCACCAAGACCTACCATTTCCGTGCGACGGCCCTATCCACCACCATGGGGCTGCGCTACCAGCTGCCGGTGCGCGGGTGGCGGGTGCTGGCGGGGGCCGGCCTGAGCCACACCCGCTGGCTCGGCGTGCAGTCCGGCGCCGCGTACGACGGCATCAGCCGCCGCGAGCTGGAGGGCTTTGCGCTGCCGGTCAGCGCCACCTTCATGACGCGGATCAACAACCGCGAAAGCGTCCCTGGCGAGACTGACCCGTACGTAAACCGGCCGTGGGGTACGTACCTGGAGGTGGGCGTGCAGCACCAGCGCTGGACGCTGGCCCTGAGCTACCGCCGATCCGGCCGGCATCAGATCGGGGACAACAGCTCGGCGCTGTTCCGGCAGCGCGGCCGCCTCGACAACACGCTGCGAGGATTCCTGATGTCGTACGGCTACGTGGCTACTCCCAAGGCTTTTCAGCTGACGTTGGGCTACCGACTGCTGACAAGCGACCAGTAGGCTTGTAACGAGCTTACGTCACGTTGGGTCGCTTTTGACAGCTGCGGCACGGGAAAGGCATGGCAATGGCTTCTGGTGGACGCGCTGCGCAGCCCTTGGTTTTTCGTCTGGCCAGGTGTCCAATCTGCTAAGCGCTCGGGGTGGCCTCAGGCCGTTCCGATGCGCTATCCTTGGCAGCAGGCCTCCTGCCTATCACCTCAGCCACGATTTTCCCAGGCACCTCACATGATCATGTGAAGCCCCGTTTGCAACACGCGACGCAGCTGCCGGTCCATAGGCCGAACCGCTAGCCTACGCCCCATGCCTTCTTGCCAGTTTCTGCGCTTGCCGTTGCTACAGTCCCTGATCGGGCTTACCGCTCTTGCCTGCGCGGGCTGCCTGCGGCCGGCGGGCGCGCCATCCGCTCGGCCGCTTGCCAGCCCCGACTTCGGTACCCTCACCACCGGTCCGGCGGAGCTGCTCGGGCCGGGTTCCTTGTCCACGGCCGCCAACGAATACAACCCCAGCCTGACGCCCGACGGCCGCACCCTGGTGTTTGCGCGCAGCCAACCGGATTTCAAGGACGCGCACATCTTCATCACGCGCCTGGAGCGCGGGCACTGGCAAGTAGCGCAGCCGCTGCCCTTTACTGATGCCCGCTACGCCGATTCCGACCCCAGCTTCACCCCCGACGGCCGCACCCTCTACTTCGCCTCCGACCGGCCCGCGCCCAGCCGCGACTCCACGCGCCGCGACCTGGACCTGTGGCAGGTATCGTGGGACGGCCGGCACTGGGGAAAACCTGAGCACCTGGGCCCGGCCATCAACGGCAAGGGCATGGAACTGGGCCCCAGCTTATCGGAGGGCTTCCTGTACTTCAGCTCGGCCCGGCGCAGCGGTCAGGGCGGCCTCGATGGCTACCGGGCCCGGCAGCAGCCCGGCGGCTTTGCCGCGCCCGACAACGTGGGCCCTACGCTCAACACCGCCGCCTCGGAAAGCGACCTGGAAATGACTGCCGACGGGCGCTGGGTACTCTTCTGGAGCGACCGGCCCGGCGGCGCTGGCGGGGGCGACTTATACGCTGCCCCCCGCACCGCAGCGGGCTGGGGCCCGGCCGTGCGCCTGCCCGGCGAGGTAAACTCCCCTGCGTTTGATTTCACGCCTACGCTTTCGGCCGATGGCCAGTGGCTGTACTTCGCCAGCACGCGCCGGGTAGCCGGCTCGGGCACGCCAGCCGTGCTGAACGGCCAAGCCAACCTCTACCGCGCACGGTTAATGCCTCGCCCGTAGCGCGGCACCGTGGCCGCCCGTTGCAGCGGCATGTGTGCAGCCGAAAAGGTACCGCCCACGGGCGCGGCTGGCCGGCGCGCAGCCAGAAGTGCGCCGGACCGGGCAAGCCACTAGCTAATCAGAATCAGGCACTGAGGTGAAAAGAGTAATTGCCGGTGCCAGTCAGCCTGGGCGCTGACGTGCTGTCGGCCACACCAACGCTTGGATTACACTAGGCCTGGGTGCGGTCGGCGCTGGTGTGGCACCGGCAAGCCGATTATGTGATTAACGGTCTGTTTCGCCGCGGCTGGGCCTTGCCCCATCGTGATACGGCTGATATATATCCTTTGCCCAGAATGCTTGTCGACTAGCCCCCCTACGCACAAGGTAGTCCGGTAGAATGCTGCGGAGCATTCCGGCTGTATCCGCTGCGGGCAGCCGGCAGCCCGCCGCTCAGCCTAGCAGCCCAATTGGTTTTGTGAAGTCACCTGGGTACATTCCGTTATATGAGAAACCCCTTCAAGGAGCTGGTTGTGTTCGCCCCGAGCGACAACCGGCTGAGCACCAACCAAGCCACGGCGGGCATTTTTGTGGCGGCGCTGGGGGCGGTGCTGTACGGCAGCCTCCTACTCATCACCTGCCTGCGCACGGGCGGGGACGAAAAGTACCTGCAGCTGTGCATCCTTAACGTAGGCGTGGCCTGTGGCTGGCTGCTGGGCATCATGGCGTCTCCCGACGACGCAGAGGAGCAGACCCGTTTTTCGCGTTTCGGCACCACCGCCGGCACATTTCTGACGGGTTACGTGCTGTCGAAGTTCCAGTTTGAGAGCGTGCTGACGGCCAGCTTCTGGACGCCCGACGTCGCGTTTCGGTTCCTGCTTTTCCTCGGCGGTCTGCTGGTCGCGGCCTTGGTCGCGTATTCTCTGCGCGAGTACGTGCTGCCCTCGGCCAGCGAAGTACCCGCCCTGCCCATTGCCGAAAAGCATGAGTTTGCCGTGGCCCCCGGCGGCATCGGCCTGCTGAGCTGCTGCAGCGCCCTGCCCGACGCGGCCCGCCTGCGCCTGCAGGTGCTGGCCAGCGACGGGGTGCTGTACGTGGCCCGCACCGACACGCCCGTCACCGACGTGCAGGCCTTTCCCAAGGACGTAGCCCTGAACCGGCACACGACGCGGGAAATTCAGGCGGTGGAAGCCGGAAGCAAAGGCCAACTGCTGGCCCTGCACAACACGGGCAAAACGGCGGCCCGGGTAAGCGTGGTGGTGTACGGCTCGACGTCGGGACCGACGGACCGCTGAAGGCCGCCGCACCGGCTTCCGGGCCCAGTGGGTCGGCCGACTATTGCCCGTGAATCGGGTAGCTTTGCGCCCTCATCTCCGGTCTGCTTGGCCTCCTCGCATGCGCATTGACGAACTAGAACAGCACGACTCCGACATCGATTGGTTTGCGGTAGACCGCGACGGCTACGTCGTCTATTTCGCTTCGGGTGGTGGCTTGCTGCCCGAGTCGGCAGCTGCTTCTGCGGAAGCCTTGCTGCAGTTGCACCACTACTTCCTGACGCTGCCCGAAACGCCCGGCGCCGCCCAGGTACAGGTGGAGCCGAACGCCGCGCGGAACGGGCGAAACGCCCAAGGCTTTGTGCGCTACGCTCGCCGCGGGCTGTTTGCCTTCGACAAGACCCGGCTGAACGAGCCCCGCGACACGCAGTATCACTTGGTAGCCCGGCCCGCGCAGCCGCTGCTGGCGGCTGCGTTGCCCGGTCCGTTGGCCGCGCTGCTGCTGCGCACCGAAGTGCCGCTGGCCGTGGCTACCGCGACGCAAGTGGACACCGTCCATATTACCTAGCGCCAATCCGCGCTCTTATTTCCAGCGGGGCATCACCGAGATGCTGATGGGCTTTGTCGTGGGGCAAGAGTTATTTGCCACCCCTCAGAACCAGCTACTTACTCCCGAGGTGGCGCCTCATCAGCGGCCACCAGTGAAGCTCTCCGTCGCTACCAGGTGGTGTGCCTCTTTATTCGTCCACGGTGTTGGTCTCACCAGCCGGATAGCCGGCGGCTTGCAGCGCCTGCTTGATGACGGGCCAGTCCGGCTCGGCACCGGTAGCCGAGGCCACCACGGCCTCGCCCGGCGCCACGCGGTCGACCAACAGGTGGTGGGCTTGCAGCAATTCGCGCACGGTCACCAGGCTTTCATCTTCCGTCATGGCTGGGAGTTGCACGTGGTAGCGAACGAGTTGGGTGTTATTGGCGGAGGCGTCGGGCGTGGTCATAACCAAGGGGAAGAGGTGCAAAAGGGCAATACCGGTGGTGGGCATACCACCAGCCATTTATAGGGTGTACTAGCATGCGCCGATTGAGTTGCAGTTGAGTTAGGGAAGAAAAGTTTGGGGTTAGGAGAACTTTTTTTTGTGGGTTCCGCTGGGCCAAATCGCCACTGAGGAGCTGCAAACCCACTAACGCTTCGCCAAGTGGCTCAGCAAACAGCAGATACCGATAGCCCAACGGGAAAAACCACAATCTTTTAGGGGTTATCGGTGTTGCTTGGATATGAGCAGTACAAGCAAGCGTCCCCGGGCCGCAAAATCCACTGAAACCTCGACTCCCAACACCCTATCCCACGCCGAACATATGGCCGCGCTCCAATCGCGCGAGCAGGGCAAAACGGTCATGTACAAGCAAGACGCCTGGGGTCATATTGAAACGCGCTTCGTGCGCCCTCAGAACGTGAAAGCCTGGCAAGCCAAGGGCTTTATTCTGCGCTAACGCCCTTTCCCTGGGCCGCTTACCGCCCGGGGCAATTAGCACGTTGCCACTGCAAGCTGACGCCGGGATCTGTACCCCGGTCGTGAGCCGGCATTGCTGTGCCCATACCACCAAGCTGCCGCGGCTTCGTGGCGGTAAGCTTCCCATGCTACCCTGTAAGTCACATTCGGCTCCCGTCGGGCTTCGCTCCGGTGGGAGCCGAATGTATTTTTATTCCTATATTTTTAGGCTACCTACCGCTGCCGGCAGGTCCATTCTGGTCCTGCCAGCGGCGGCCGCAGGGCCCGGTCGGGGCCGCCACGCCAAAAGCCGCGCGTCTTAGCTGCCTTTTCACGAAGCAGCAAATTTGACTGCCGGCCCGTTAAAGGACAACTCCTGCCTTTACAATGCCCCCTGATGAAGCAACTGCTATTCAATTTCCGGCTGCTGGCGCTGCCCCTGGCCCTGGGCGCGGGTTTGATCCGGCCTGCGCATGCGCAAACGGCTGAGCGCCGCACCAGCCTTGGGCTAAACGTCAGTGCCCTGCAGTACCAGGGAAATTTCGGCTCGGATTACTGGAACTTCGCCAACAACCGCTACGCTCCGGGGCTGGCCATCAACCAATATCTGGGCCGCGGCATCGACCTGAACACCCAGCTGTTCTACGGCGAGCTGACGGGCCGGCGTAACGCAGCCAACTATTTCACCACCAACGTAGTGAATGTCAACGCCGGCTTCAAGTTCAAGCTCAACAACGGCTGGGCCCTGAAGGAAAGCGCGTTTATCCAGCCGTACCTGCTGGCATCGGGCGGCTGGACCTACGCCAGCCGGGTGGGCCTGCGCGACGGGGAGCGAATCGACCTGGACAAGGGTTACGTGGACGTGTTCGGCGCGGCCGGCCTCAATTTCCGGCTCGGCGGCGGCGTCAGCCTATTTGTGCAGACCGGCCAACACCTACCCATGTTTGCCAACTTCGATGGCACGCAGGAAGAAGACGGCCCGCCACGCTGGGCCGACCGCTTTCTGCAGCACACCGTGGGCCTGACCTTCAACCTGGGCCAGGCAGCCGATGCCGACGACGACGGTGTGCCCGACCGCCGCGACCGGTGCTCCAACACGCCGGCGGGAACCGACGTGGACGAATACGGCTGCCCGCCCGACGGCGACCAGGACGGCGTGGCCGATTACCAGGATCAGTGCCCCACCGAGGTGGGCAAGGCCGAACTGCAGGGCTGCCCCGACCGCGACAACGACGACGTGCCCGACGGCGACGACGCCTGCCCCGACACGCCCGGCAAAACCGAGCTCGGCGGCTGCCCGGATGCGGACAGCGACGGCGTCATCGACCAGGACGACAAGTGCCCCGATACGCCCGCCGGCACTGCCGTAGATGCCTCGGGCTGCCCCAATGCCCCGGCCACCACCCCAGCGGCTGACACGGACAACGACGGCGTGCCCAACGAAGCAGACCGTTGCCCCACCAGTCCGGGGCCGGCGTCCAACCGCGGCTGCCCGGAAATCAAAGCCGAAACGCGCCAGCGCCTGCAGGAGGCGACCAAGTTCATCAGCTTTGAGCTCAACCAGGCGACGCTGCTGCCCTCTTCCTACCCGACGCTGGATAACCTGGTGCAGATCCTGAGCGAGTACCCGGACTACACCCTGAGCATTGCCGGCCACACCGACAGCAAAGGCCCGGCCGCCTACAACCTGCGTCTCTCGCGTGACCGTGCCGCCGCCGCCCGCGCCTACATGCTCAGCAAAGGCGTAGCCGACGCGCGCATTGAGCTGCGCGGCTACGGGGCCCAACAGCCTCTGACCGACAACGCCACCGACGCTGGCCGCGCCCTGAACCGCCGCGTGGAGTTCGACCTGTTCCTGACCGGCGACCGTAACGCCGCCGAAGTGAAGTACGGCCCCGAGCCCACCAGCCTGCCGACCGCCCCGGCCCCGCGCAAGGCTGTGAAGGCCGCCGCGCCCAGGAAGACTACCGCGAAAGCGACGACCCGGAAGCCGACGGCACGAAAAACCGCCCCGGCCAAACGCCCGGCCCAAGCTCCGGCCCCGAAACGCGCGGTTCCGCAGGCAGTTGGCCCCAAGGCCAAGGACCCCGCAGCCGCCCCCAAAACGCCGCGGCCCGCAGCCCGGCCTGCTACCACCCGACCCCAGCAGTAAGACAGCGGTTGGTAGCCATTGGCAGCAAGGGCAACGTCGGCCAGTTGGGTTTCCCGGCTGGCCGACGTTGCGTTAACAAATGTGGTCCTGCATCTTAAACTAATGTTGTTGAGCCCGGTAACCTACCACTGCTGACTTGCTCAGTGGTCAGCAGGCTATCCGCTTTGCCATCGAAAGCAGCAGTAACCCAAGGCCCCCGTGTTAATTCCGCTGGGTTGGGAGCCTGGCAGGCAGCCGGTAGCTGCCATGGAGCCACCGCTAGGCCGTTGGCAACACCTGTTGTAGCCACTGAAACATCTGCCGGTACACTTCAGCGCGCACCGGCGGGCGCGACAGCACTAGATCGTGCATGCCGCCCTCGATGGCCTGCACGCGGACGCGGCTCCCCAGACGCGGGGCCAGAGTTCGAATGTGTTCCACGTTCAGCACTCCGTCGGCCTGGAAATAGTCGTCGTTGAAGGGGTGGTAGTGCCGCACGGTGCGCGCCGAATGCAGCACCAGCACCGGAGCCAGGATGTGCAAGCCGCGCTGCACCCGCCGGTGGCCGCGGCGAATGGCCCGCAGCCAGCCGGCATTCACCGGAAACACCTCGATGGGCTTCCAGGCCAGCTCGTAATTCCACTCGCCGCGCTGCGCCTGGTGCAAGCTCTGTCCGTAGCCGGGCGGCAGGTTGGCGCGGATGGGCAGATCGGGCCAGCGGGCCCCCAGGCGCACGACCAGCGGCAGCACGCCCTGCCGCAGCCAGCGCGGCTGGTTCATCTCCAAAAAAGGACTGTTGAGCACCAGCGCTACCCAGGCGTCGGGGTGTGCATCCGCGTGCAGCGCGGCGATGAGCCCCCCGGTCGAATGAGCGCTGAGCACCACTGATTCCGCACCTTCCTGCAGAATCACGCGCCGGGCCACGTCGAGGTCGGCGAAGTACTCGCGCAGGTCGCGCACGTTGTTGGGTCGCTGCTGCGGCAGCAAGGAACGGCCGTATTTGCGCAGGTCCAGGGCGTAGAAGCGGTAGCCATGGGCTTCCCACTCAGCCGCCATGTCGCGCTGAAAAAAGTAATCGGTGAAGCCGTGCACGTAGAGCACGGCCCGGCGGGCCGGGCCGGCCGCCGAACGCCGGCGCACCAGCGTGCAGCACACCGGCCCTTCGTAATCGGCGGGCTGCTCCAGGCGCAGCTGCTCGAAATCGGGGCCAAGGACATCGGGCACGTAAACGGGAACCGGGGGCATAACTGCGAGTAATTCAGCCCGAGCGGCAGGCCCGACTACGTTGTGGGCGGGGCGGGCTTTGGGTTATAGGTGGTAGGCGCAGGCCCGCGCTAAAACATGCCGTTTGGGTGCGCCATCTGCGCCGGCACTACCTGCAGCACGTCCCAGTGCTCCACGATGCGGCCGTCGGCATCGAAGCGAAAAATGTCGATGCCGGCGTAGTCGTGGTCCTGGGGCCAGTGCTGGTAGCAGTGCAGCACCACGTAGTCGCCTTCGGCAATGGCGCGGCGGAACTCCACGCGCTTGCCCGGGTACTCGCGGGCCATCCGCTCGAAGTACTCGATAAATGCGGCTTTGCCGTCGGCCACGTGCGGGTTGTGCTGAATATACTCGGCCCCCACGTAGCGGCGGATGGCTTCGGCAGGCTGGCACTGGTTGAACATCAGGTCGTAGAAGGCCTGGGCGTTTCGCTTGTTGAGCTCAAGTTGGCTGGGCATGGCTTGCTTGCGGGGCTGCCGCGGCTCGTTAGGCGGGCAGCAGCTGCAGGGCTACCTCGTTGCCCTGTTGCAGGGCCAAGTCGCGGGCCGAGAGGCCGCGCACGTCGCGGATGGTCGTATCGGCCCCCGCTTCGAGCAGGATGGGCACGATGTTGTGGCGGCCGAAGAGCGTGGCAAACATGAGCGCCGTGCCGCCGTTGCCGTTCTGCAGGTTCAGGTCGGCGCCGTGCGCGATGAGCAGGCGGGCTACCTCGGCATAGCCCTTGAAGCTCACGCCCATCAGGGCCGTGTTGCCGCTCACGTCCTGCACGTTCACGTCGGCACCCGCTTCGAGGAGCACCCGGGCCGCTTCGAGCTGGTCGTCGTAGGTGGCAATGATCAGCGGGGTGAATCCTTTGCCGTTCTGGGTGTTCACGTCGACGCCGGCGGCCAGCAGTTCGCGGATGTAGGCCACGTCGCCGCGGCGGGCAGCGTCGATGAGCAGGTCTTCGGGGCGAGCAGAAGAAAAGGACATGGCAAGCACAGACGTAAGGAGGTTGGCAGGTAATGGCCCTGCATACGCAGCGGGCCCGAAAAGCTTTGGGCGGCCGGACCGTGGGCAGCACCGGTACCCCCGCAAGTTGCTCGTCAACAATCTACTATCAACCGCCGGGCGCATATTTTTTTCCACACCGTTGCGTGGCCAGCCCGGATTCAGAAGATCATGCAAACAGGTCGGTGTTTGAAAGTGGGAGCAACCAAATCAGCTAGCCCGGCTGCGGGCCACCTTGGCCTACGCAAGCACTCCCCTATATTTAAAAACACGCATACGTATGGCGCAAGCTGGACCGTTAGAGCAGCGTACTGTCTCTGCCACCATGCGCTGCTTCTTATTGCTGCTCTGGCCCCTGCTGTTCGGGGGACCCGAACCCACCGACGCCACGTTTCGCCTCGCGCAGCAGCGCTACCCGCGGGTGCGGGCCGCTTACGCCGGCCGTTGGCCCGCGCTGCAGGCCGAGCTGCGTCGCCGTGGCCTCGAGCCCACCCAGCTGGAATTGTACCTGCGGGCCTTTAAAATCGGGCAGCGCGTGGAGGTGTGGGCGCGCAACCGCGGGCAGGGCCGCTACCAGCAGCTGCGCCGCTACGCGCTGGCCGGCACCTCGGGGCGGCTGGGCCCCAAGCGCCGCGCCGGCGACGGGCAGGTGCCCGAGGGTTGCTACCGCATCGACCGCTACAACCCCAACAGCCTTTACCACCTTTCGCTCGGCCTCGACTACCCCAACGCCACCGACCGCGCCCGCGGCGAAGCCGACCCGGGCGGCGACATCTTCATCCACGGCTCCAACGTGACCATCGGCTGCCTGCCCATCACCGATACCTGCATCGCGGAGCTGTACGTGCTGGCCGTGGAGGCCCGCGCCGCCGGGCAGGCCGAGGTGCCGGTGCACGTCTTTCCCTTCGAGCTGAACGCCACCGATCTGGCAGCCCGCTGGGCTAGCCCGCACCACGATTTCTGGGCCACCCTGGCCCCGGTGTACCAGTACTTCGAGGCGCACCGCACGCTGCCGCCCACCGATCCGACGGGTGCGTACGTGGTGCGCTGAGCAGCGGACGGCGCTATTGCGCCCGCTCCAGCGCGGCCAGGTCGCGGGCGCAGATGGCGGGCAGGTTGCGGGTGATTTTGGCGGCGTCCCAATCCCACCAAGCCAGTTGTTCCAAACGAGCCACGGTATCGGCGTCGAAGCGCATGCGTACCACGGCAGCGGGGTTGCCGGCCACCACGGCAAACGCCGGCACGTCTTTGGTGACCACGCTGCGGGTGGCAATGATGGCGCCGTTGCCCACCGTGACGCCCGGCATCACCAGGGCTTCGTAGCCGATCCACACATCGTGGCCGATGGTCGTGTCGCCTTTGTGGGGCCAGCTGGCCGCGTCGAAGGCTGTTTCCCAGCCGTGGCCGAATATGGGAAAGGGGTAGGTGCTCAGCAAATCGGTGCGGTGGTTGCCCCCGTTCATCACAAACTTCACCCCCGAGGCCAGCATGCAAAACCGGCCGATGCGCAGCCGATCTGTGCTGAAGGGAAAATGGTAGAGCACGTTGCGCAGGAAGTTGCGCGGATCGTCGAAGTCGTCGTAGTAAGTATAGTCCCCCACTTCGATGCGCGGGTCGTCGACGATGTTTTTCAGAAACACCAGGCGCGTCTGGCCCGGCAGCGGGTGCACCAGCTCGGGGTCCGGACCGTGTGCCTTGGATATATTGCCCATTCGTTCGCCGTCAAGAAGTGTACACCTTTATTTCCTGCGCAAGCTAGTGAACAAACCCCTGCTCGTGGCGCGCTACGCGCACACCAACCTCACGGCCGAAGATTGGGAAGCCCTGGCCGAATTTTACCAGCGGGTATTCGGCTGCGAGCCGCTGCTGCCCCACCGCGACTACCACGATGCCGCGCTGGCCACCGAGCCAGCTTCGCGGCGGCGCGGGGTGCACCTGCGCCTGCCCGGCTACGGCGAAGGCGGCCCCACGCTGGAAATATTTGGCTACGACCCGCTCACCAACCGGGCCCGCACCGCTCCCAGCCGGCCCGGCTTCGGTCACATCGCCTTTGAAGTGCCCGACGTGGCCGAGGCCCGCGCCGTGGTGCTGGCCGCAGGCGGCACGGCGCTGGGCGACGTCGCCACGCAGGTGACGCCGCTGGGCCGCCGCGTCACCTGGGCCTACGTCACCGACCCCGAGTGCAACATCATCGAGCTGCAGGCGTGGTCGGCATGATGCCCCCCGACGAAACAGCCGCTCCTGCCCCGCGGCCACAGCTGCGCGCGGCGGCCGTACTGGTGCCCGTGTACCGCGACGACGCCGGCGAGCTGCGCCTGGTGTTGCTGTTGCGCAGCAACTTCGGCGTACACGGCGGGCAGCTGGCCTTTCCCGGCGGCAAGCAGGATCCGGAAGACGCCTCCCTGCTCGACACGGCCCTGCGCGAGGCCGAAGAAGAGGTATACCTGCCCCGCGCAGCCGTGCAGGTGCTGGCCGAACTGCCGGTTATCAGCACCATCACCACGGGCTACCGCGTCGCGCCGTTTCTGGGGCGCATCACGCGGCCGGCGGTGTGGCGCTGGCTGGAGCGCGAGGTGGTGGAGGTACTGGAAGTGCGCGTGGCCGACTTACTCGATCCGGCCCGGCACTTTACCGAGGAGTGGCAGCTGGACGGCTGGCCGCGGCCCGCGCCGGTGTCGTTTATTCGCCTCGGCGAGCATAAGCTCTGGGGTCTGAGCTACCGCATCGTGCGCGGGCTGCTGCCGCGCCTGCAAGCGGGTGAATGGGCCATTTAGATTACCAGCAGAACCATGCACACACTCCCGGAACTCAAGTACCAAGTGGAAGCGCTGGCCGCGCGCATCAGGGCCCCGGCGTGGCTGCTGCCCACCTACGGCTTCAGCGAAGACGGCGCCCGGCCGCACCTGGAGGCCGACGGTCACGGACTGCACTACGTGGTGGTGGAGCGCGGCCAGGAGCAGGAACGACGCACGACAACCGATGCCGACGAGCTGCTGTACTGGGTATTCCAGAGCGTGACGTTCAGCATGGCCTGCGACTACGAGGTGCGCCACCGGGTGCCGGGGCAGGATTTCCGCCGGCTCCTGTTTCAGGAGCAGCTGCGCTTGCTCGCTGCGCTCAGCCCGGCCTGGGCCACGCGCTGCGCCGCCCGCCTGAAACGCACCCTGCGGAGCGCTCCGTATGACGACTCCCTTGGCTAACGTGCCGGGGTGGCTGCACCTTATTTTGGCACGGTCTTGCGTTCAAGACCTCAACGGCCGCCTTTCGCATTTCCCGGCGGCGTCACTTTTTACGCTTATGCGCACTCGATTCTCCTTTTTGCTGGCTCTGTTGCTGACCGGTGCCGGCCTGGCTCAGGCCCAGCAGCAGGCTTCGCTGTGGTACTTCGGCCAGGAGGCCGGCCTTGATTTCCGCCAGGGTGCCCCCACCCCGCTGCTCGACGGCAAGCTGGCCACCTACGAAGGCTCCAGCGTGGCCACCACCTCGCGCGGACAGCTGCTGTTTTATACCAACGGCGTGAACGTGTGGAACCGCCAGCACCAGATCATGCCCAACGGCAAGGGCCTGGCGGGCAGCAAGTCCAGCTCCCAAAGCGCTCTGGTCATTCCCGACCCGGGCAGCGGCAACGTGTTTTACATCTTCACCACCGCCGCCGAAGGCAGCCAGGTGGGCATGCGCTACTCCACCGTGGACATGACCGCCGCCGACGGCATGGGCGACGTGAAACGCCACAACGGCCTGCTTATCTCGCCGGTGGCCGAAAAGCTGGCCGCTGTGCGCCACCAGAACGGCCGCGACATCTGGGTGGTGGGCCACCGCTGGAACTCCAGTGCCTTCGTGAGCTACCTTGTCACGCCCGACGGGGTGCAGACCAAACCCATCCTGAGCAACGTGGGCAGCGTGCACGCCGGGCCGGGCCGCAATGCCATCGGCTGCATGAAATTCTCGCCCGACGGCCGAAAGCTGGCGGTAGCTATCTGGCGCGAAGCCAACAAGGTGGAGGTATTTGACTTCGACAACACCACCGGCCTGGTGAAGAGCCCGAAATCGTACGGGCCCTTTGAAGAAGCCTACGGCGTGGAATTCTCCCCCGACGGCTCGAAGCTGTACGCCACCAGCAACGGCAACGGCGGCGGCAACGCCCAAGTGTGGCAGGTGGACCTGAAAACCGGCGCCAAGACGGCCGTAGGCAACTCCGCCAACCGCAAAATCGGCTCCTTGCAGCTCGGCCCCGACGGCCGCATCTACGTGGCCCGCGAAGACAACCCCTTTCTGGGCATCATCGAAAACCCGAACGCCGCCGGCATGGCTGCCAAATACACCGACGACGGCATCAAGCTCGGCGGACGGCGCAGCAAATTGGGTCTACCCATCTTCATCCAGAGCTATTTTAAATAAACCAACTAATCATATTAGCATTTGGCTAAAAAAGCATATTCTTGTTGACACCAGCCAACTGCAGCCATGAAAAAGGTCATCGGTATCGGAGGAATTTTCTTTAAGAGCCAGAACCCCGATCAACTCCGGGAATGGTACGCCCAGAAATTAGGCTTCGAAAACAGCCCCTACGGAACCGTTTTTCAGTGGCGCAAGAACGACGGGGAGGAACAAGCGGGCATGACCGTCTGGAACCCGTTTCCCGCTGATACCACTTATTTCGCCCCCTCTACCAAGGAATTCATGATGAACTACATCGTGGATGACCTGGAGGCGCTGGTGGCTCAGCTCAAACAGGAAGGCGTGACGGTGCTCGACGACATTGCCACTTACGACTACGGCAAATTCGTCCACATCCTCGACCCAGAAGGCAACAGCCTCGAACTCTGGGAACCGATCAGCCCATCATCCTGAGGCACAGCCGAAGTACCTCCTTCGCCCCCTGCACTGCTGCCTAAGTAAAGGCGCCAACGCTCGTTGATTGCAGGTAAAACCAAAAGCGCAGCCACCACCGGTTTTAGGTTATGGCTGCGCTTTTTTGGTTGGTGCAGGGTTGCAGGAAAGCTTTTCCGTCGTCAGGATGACGGGCTGCTTTCTGCTTACTCCACCACGTTCTTTTCTACTCTACTTCTGCTCCCCGAACTTGAAGCGCAGGAAGCCGGCGGCCACCGAGGCGTACGGGTGCTCGGAGGTGAACAGGCCCACCATGTCGCGGGTGCTGATGCCGGCTTCGTAGTGCTTGGTGGCCAGCGTAATGCCCAGCGGCAGGCTGAAGCCGTAGCCGGCCCCGGTGCTCAGGCCGCTGCTCAGGCGCAGCCAGTGCACGGGCTTGAAGTCGACGCCGGCCCCGATGAAGGGTTTGGGCAGGTTGCCGGCAGCCTCATTCAGCGGCACGGTCACGTCGAGGCCGGTTTCGAAGTACTCGCTGATGCGGAAGCCCACGCCGCCGCGCAGCTTGGTAGGCAGATCCTCCTTGCGGCTGGCGCTGGGCTGGTACTGAAAGATGCTATCGGTGCCGGCGGCCACCAGCTGCGCGGCTTCCTTGAAGAAGTTGTAAGTGCCCACGCCCGTTGAGTTCAGCTGTTTCAGCTTCTGGTCGTTGGCCGTGAGCAGGTTACCCTCCCAGGTCATGCTGCCCACGTCGGTTAGCGCGAGGCCGATGCGCAGCGCCTTGCCAGCTTCGATGGCCACGCCCAGATCGAAGCCGTTGCCCTTGCCCACCGGGCGCAGGCCCGAGCCGCCGTTGCGGTAGTTAAACTGCGGGTTGCGGGCCAGGTCGCCGTAGTTGATGTCGAACAGCGGCGAAACGGCCCCGAAGGCGTTGAGCTTGCCGCCCTCGGCCCGGATATCGACCACGCCCACGCCCTCGATGTAGCGGTAGGCCACCCCGGCCGACAATTGGAACAGGTCATTGTCGAGGATGCGGCGGCCGAAGGCGACGTTGAACTCGTTGAGCCAGCTCATTTGCATGCGCGTGCCCTCCAGGGCCGTCGACACCAGCGGGGCCGTGCGCCGGTCGTAGTTCTGGTAAATGGGCGCGTTGCGGCCCAGGAACAGAATTTCGGCCATGTTCTTGTTCAGCCCGATGTGGCTCACGATGCGCTGCTGGTTGCTGACGGCCAGCGTGCCCAGCCCCAGAATGGAGGCCGAAGCGCCGAACGTGAGGATGTCCGCGTTCAGGTTCAGCGCGTCGTCGGAGGTGAATGCGCGGGCCAGTTCCTGCTTTTCGGCGGCCGAGAGGTTGTCATCGACGCGGCGGATGAAGCGGTTCATCTGCTCGCGCGTGAGCGACTGGGAGCCAAGGCCCACCCCGTACTGCAGCAGGCCGAAGGCCACTTTGGGGCTGCCGATGCGGGCCAGATTGGCCGGGTTGATGCCGATGGCCTGGTAGTCGCTGACGAAGGTATTGGCCACGCCCCCGCGGCCGGTAGAGCCAAAGTTGCTCAGCTCGTTTTGGGCGCGCAGGCCGAGCGGCGCCAGCGCGAGGCCGCTCAGGGCCAGGCCGGTCAGTAGTCGTTTCATCACCGAAATAGTTGAGGGACGGAAGGGGGCGCCGAATAATGTGCCGGGCGGCCCGGGCGCAACGCCGGGGCAAGTAGCTACATTTAAGCCGCCGAAACAACGCCGCCGCGCCACGAATCGAGGGGTGCTCCTGCCAACTGGCACCCAGCCCTGCCTCCACCCCGGCGCTGCCGAACCTTCGCCTCCCCCCTGCCGTGCCCAAACGACTCACCGCCGCCCAGTACATTGACGGCCTGCTGGCCCACGACCGACTCGTGCTCAGCCGTGCCATCACCCTTGTCGAAAGCGCGCTGCCCGCCGATCAGCAGCTGGCCCAGCAGGTGCTCGGGGCGGTGCTGCCCCACACCGGCCGCTCGGTGCGCGTGGGCATCACGGGCGTGCCGGGCGTAGGCAAAAGCACCTTCATCGAGGCCCTGGGCATGCACCTGGTGGCCGAGCAGGGCCACCGCCTAGCCGTGCTGGCCGTGGACCCCACCTCGCAGCGCAGCGGCGGCAGCATCCTGGGCGACAAAACGCGCATGAACCAGTTGGCCGCGCACCCGCATGCCTTTATCCGGCCCTCGCCGGCCGGCCGCTCCTTGGGCGGCGTGGCCCGCGCCACCCGCGAGGCGCTGCTGCTGTGCGAGGCCGCCGGCTTCGACGTCATCTTCGTGGAAACCGTGGGCGTGGGCCAGAGCGAAACGGCGGTGCACGGCATGGTCGATTTCTTTCTGCTGCTGATGCTGGCCGGCGCCGGCGACGAGCTGCAGGGCGTGAAGCGCGGCATCATGGAAATGGCCGACGCGGTGGTCATCACCAAGGCCGACGGGGGCAACGAGCTGGCCGCCAAGCGGGCCCGGCGCGAGTACCAGTCGGCGCTGCAGCTGTTTCCGCACGCGGCGTCGGGCTGGGCGCCGGTGGCCCGCACCTGCTCGGCCGTAACGGGCGAAGGTGTGCCGGGGGTGTGGGAGGAAATCGGCCGCTACCTGGAGCTGACGCGGGGCAACGGCTTTTTCGGGCAGCGCCGGCAGGAGCAGAACCTGCAATGGCTGCACCAGAGCATCCGGGAAGCTCTGGAGGAACGGTTTTATGCCCGCCCGGAAGTAGCCAGCCGCCTCTCCGAGGTGCAGCAGCGGGTGATGAGCGGGCAGCAATCGGCTTTCGCGGCGGCCACGGAGCTGCTGGGGCTGTGAAGTCCCTGAGCCCCACCGCAGGCCCAGCAGTGCGGTCCGCCCGTTTGGCTTCGGGCCGGCAGTCGGCCTACAGCTCCGAGTACTCGATGAACGTGGACGCCTGCGGAAGGCCGCTGGGCTGCCGCGGGGTGCTGGCATCGACCTGAATGGTACGGCGCACCTGTTCGCCCACCAGAACCTCAACTTTGAGCACGGCACCCGCCGGAACCGGTCCGGACGCGTTGCGCAGCTCTGCCGTTACTTCCAGCCGCTGATTTTCAGCCGGGGTAATCTTGCGGGTTTGCGGCGTGCCGGTGACGTCCGAGGCGGCAAAAATGGGGTTGTGCTGGCCGCTGGCTGCATCGTAGCTGAATGCCAGCACGTAAGGCGCCAGATTATCGACTTGCGTGCCGGAAAAGCGCAAGCTGACGTCAGGTTTGGTATCGGCCTTCTTGCACGCGCCGAGCAGGGCGCAGCAGATCATCAGTAAAGCAGCAACGTATTTCATCGGCTGGGATAAAAGCCCGACAAATTACTACTGCGGCCGAAGCGGGTCAACTCGTTGCGGCCCTGGCCCCACGGCTTACCGGGGCTGTAGCAGGTCCCATTTGTTGCCGTAGCAGTCGGCAAACACGACCACCGAGCCGTAGCTCTCGTGCCGGGGCTCCTCCAGAAACTGCACGCCGCGTGCCGCGTAGCGGGCATAGTCGCCGGCAAAGTCGTCGGTGTTCAGAAACAGCCACACGCGCCCGCCGCCCTGCCGCCCGATCAGGGCGCGTTGCTCGTCGGTAGCGGCCTGGGCCAGCAGCAATGGGGTAGCATCCGGCGCCGACGGTGCCACCAGCACCCAGCGTTTGCCCGCGCCGCGGTCGGTGTCTTCCACCAGCCGAAAGCCGAGCACGCCCACGTAGTAGGCCAGCGCCTCGTCGTAATCCCGGACCAGAATGCTTATCGCGCCAATTCGTTGAGCCATACCCAAAGGTAGTTACCCGCGGCGGGGTCGCACGGCCAGGTAATCGAGGTAGTAGAGGATCTTGACGGACAGGGAATTGTTGTGCGGCGTGTTGATGGTGTTGGCCAGGTTATCGAAGTACAGCGGCGTGGCCTGGTTGCCGGGGCGGTCGGCGAAGTTGGCGCTGTTGGCGTTTTTCCACACCACGCTGATCTGCGAGCCGGGCGCAAACCACCAGGAGTACACCGCGTCCACGTTGAAGGCATTGTAGGTGTTGTCGCGGTTGCGGCGGAAGTCCACGATTTCCTCCTCGCCCTCGGGCCGCAGGCGGATAAACTCGCGGTAGTTCACCGTGCTGGTGTAGTGCCGCACCCGGATGGTAAACGACATGCGGTTGTTGAAGGTGTAAGCCCCGTTCAGGGTGTTGACCACCGTCACCACGCGGCGCCGGCCCAGCAGCGGGTCGCCCGCCTCGCGCATGTCCCGCACGAAGCTGCCACCCACGGTATCGGCGGCCTGCAGCCGGCCCGCGTAGCCGATCTGGTTCTGGCTCAGATTCCAGTCGAGGGCGTAGCGGAAGTTCAGGCGGTTGTTCACGCGGTAACGCGGCGAGAAGCCCATGCTGATGTCCGAACGGCGTGGGCGCGGCAGCCGGTCGTCCTCGCCATACGGCACCAGGGTGGCATTCACGTCCAGTGCCACCTTCTTGCGGTAGTCGGAAGAAATGTAGCCCCCCAACAGCGCGTTGGCCGGTTTCTTGACAAAATAGCGCCCTAAGGGGTAACGGCGAGGCTCGAAATAATCCCGCGTAACGGGGTAGAGCTCGAAGTTGAAGCCTGCGCTTAGGAAGCTTTTGGTGAACGTGGTGTTCGCGCCACCATACAAATTCATGACCTGGTAGCGCGTCGGCGAATACAACAGCGAGTGGTACGTCCCCAGATAGGTGGAGAGGTTATTCACTTTCCAGAAGGGATTAAATTTGTTGTATCGCACCTGTAGCTCCTGCGCGATTTTGTTGTTACCGAACAGAATACCCAGGTCGTTGGGATTGTAGCGGTCCGACTCAATACCGTGGCTCAGGTTCCAGGTAAAGGCGCCGCTGATCTTGCCCACGCCCACCTGGTACTTGTAGCCGTCGCGGTCATCAATCAGCTCCTCGGAGCCGAACGCGGTGCCGCGGCGGCGCGAATACACCACGCGGCCGTCCACGGCGTAGGAGTTCTTCTTGTTGGCGAAGCGAAACAGGCCGCCCGTCACGTTCGCGTCGTAGGTGCGGCCCCAGCGCGTCACGTTCGTGTTGATGAGCGACACGTACGAGTTGTTCTTCAGCGACTGGTCGAGCACCGCGATGCTGTAATTCGAGAACGGCTGCGTGAGCACGTCGCGCCGGGCGCCCGTAGCGCTGTCCTGCAGGGTAGCGTACACGTTGTTGCTCAGGGCGTTGAACACCCCTACCCCCAGGCCGTTTTTCGTGCGCCCCGATATCTTGGTCGCGTTCAGCAGCTGCGTCACGCCGGGGTTCTGTACCACGTACTCGCCCCCGATGCGCCGGCCGTCCTCCCGGCTGTAGTAGCCCGCACGCAGCTGCCTTTCCACGTCGTTGTAGCCGATGGGCTGCGCGCCCACGCGGCGGGAGTAAAACAGGCCGCCCTTGTTGAACAGCTCGGTGCCCTCGGTAAAGAACTGCCGGTTTTCGGCAAACTGCACCTCGAAGGGCGAAAGGTTCAGCACCTGGTTGTCGCTCTGCACCTGCCCGAAGTCGGGCACCAGGGTCGCGTCCAGGGTGAAGCTCTCGTTGATGCCCCACTTCACGTCGGCGCCGCCGTTGAAGGAAGTCGTGCGCTGCTCGCCGACTTTGCGCTGCGGGTCGTGGTTCACGTAGCCCGATACGTAGGGCGTCAGCGAGAGGCGCAGCGGCGGTTTCACGTCGCGCACGCCTTCCAGCGTGCCCCACTGGTTCACGAAGCCGTCGATGGCGGGCTTCACCTCGTTCCAGAAGAAAGCCTGGTTGTCGCGCTTACGCTGGCGCATGAAGTTCAGGCCCCAGCGCTGCACGGACTGGTTGCTGAAACGAATGGCCGAGTACGGAATGCGCATCTCGGCTATCCAGTCGGTGCCTTTCACCGCGGTGCGCGAGTCCCACACGGCGTTCCAGTTGAAGTCCTCGCCGCCGGCGGGCGAATAGCGACAGTCCATCTGCACGCCGCCCGTCGTCACGAAGAAGCCGTAGCCGTTGAGCTTGTCGTGGTAGGTATCGAGGAAGAGGCCGATAAAATCGGTGTTGCCGAAGTTGTCGCGCGGCGTCAGCTCGCGCAGGATGGAATCCTGGCTCACGTCGTGCATTATCGCCCCGATGTAGAGGTTGGCGTCGTCGTAGAGCACCCGCACTTCGGTGGGGTGCTTCTCGTGGGGGCCCGGGTTGGGCCGGTTCTGGATGAAATCGGTGGCAACGGGTGCCTGCTGCCACGCGGCTTCGTCGAGCTGCCCGTCCAGCTTGATGCCGCCCGTGATGCGCACTGCCTGCAGCTGCTTTTTGGGTGCCAGTGTGGTGGAGCCCCCTGCGGAGGGCGCATCCGTGGCTTGGGCTTGCGCCCGCCAGGCTAACGGTAACCACAACAGCAAGAATAAGAGCGTACGAATCAGCATGGAATAAGGGGAGACGGGGAGCGGTGCGGGGAAGTGCGCGATAGATGTAAGCGGCAAGGCAAGCGTTGCTTTGGCTCCCCAGAATTTATATTGTCCTGCACAGAACCCGGAAATATACTACCTGAACAAACACACTGCGGGCCGGCCGAGAGCTTGTCCCGGCCGGCCCGCAGTGGTACCCAGGCTTTAGTCGGCGTTGATGGTGATGTTCATGTTGACTTTCTCACCTTTGTCGCCGCCCATCAGCTTGCGGTATTTGTCGGCCGTGGCGGCGGGCTGTTTCTTGCCGTTCACCAGCATTTCGCTGCCGTTCAGGCGGAACTGGTAGCTCCGCTCCTCCGGCCCGATCAACCCGTCCTGGCGCAGCTGCTCGGTCAGGTTCACCCCGTTTACGCTGGTGCTGCTGCCCGAGAAGCGGGGCGCCCGCGGCGCCCGGGGGGGGCGGGGAGCCCGCGGCGCGGCACCGACCGGCGGCACGGGCGGCACCGGAGCCACCGCCCCTACTGGCGGCACGGGCGGTACCGGCGGCACGGGGGCCCACCGGTCGGAGCTGGAGTTGCTGGTGTAGATGCGGTTCACGTTGCTGCCGTTGACGCTCAGCATCACCGAGCCCGACTCGCCGATGGTGCGGCCGGTGCCCTCTTCGTACATCTTGCGGTACTTGCTGGCCACGGCTTCCGGCTGCTTTTGCCCGTTTACCACCAGGTCGCGGGCGGTCAGCGTCAGTTGAAACACCGAGCGGTCCTTGATCAGCCCATCCTTCTGCATTTCACTGATCATCGCGTCCTCGGTGCGGCGGGTGCGCTCGGCCCGTTCCCGGTCCCGCTCGGCCCGCTCCCGGTCGCGCTCGGCGCGCAGCCGGTCGCGTTCGGCCCGGGCCTCGTCGCGCAGGCGGTTCTGCTCCTCGCGCTGCTCGGCTTCGCGCTCGTGCAGTTCGTCGCGCTGCTCGCGCACCCGTTCCAGGGCCGCCTCGATCTTTTCACGCTCTTGCTCGGTCAGGGCCCGGTCCTGGCTAGCGGCGCGTAGCGACTTTTCGGCCGAAGCCAGCGCGTCGCGGTGCGTCTGGTGCCAATTGCTGCCCGCGCTCAGGCCGTGCAGCCGGTCCAGCTGGCCCAGGCTCAGCTCCAGCGCCTTCATCTGCGCGCGCAGTTCGGCTTCGTTGAAGGCCTGGCCCGCACGGTAGTTGAACTTGTAGTCGCCGGGGCCTACGTAGGTGTACGTCGTGCCCGGCACCTGCACGACCTGGGTGCGGCTGCTGCCTTTGTCCTTGCCGCCGCGCTGCTCGGTGGCGCCAGCTTCCACGCGCTGGCCGTTCACGTACATATCCGTGACGCGGCCCTTCCGGTCTTTTTCAATAATCACGGTACCCGGCTGCCCGCGGCGACCGGCGCCGTCGACCACCACCACCTGCTGGCTGCTGCCTTTGGTTTTGCGCTTGCGCTTGGGCTCGTCTTCGTCGGCGGGGGCGGCGGGGGTCAGTTCCGGCCGCAATGATACCTCCCAGGCCTCTGGCACCCGGGGCTCCTCGTCGCACACGGCTTCGGGCACAGGCACGGCGGCCACGCCGATGAAGGGGCGCAACACGGTAGCGCGTAGCAGGCGCGGGGCCTCGGCGAAGCGCGGGTTGGCCAGGGCGGCAGCGGCGGTGAAGGAGAGCAACAGCAGCCCGACCATTACCACGCAGGCGGCCATAAAGCCTTCTGTGAATGTGGGGGCGGTGCGGCCCTGCACCAGGCGGCGTACGCGGCCCAGCAAGGAGCCTTTCGGGCCCACGGCCGCCATGGTCAGGCGCGGAGCCACGGCGCGCTCCAGGCCCAGCTCGGCCAGGGCGGCCAGAGCGCGGGCCAGCACCAGCGGGTCGCCGCAGAGCGAAGCGGCCACGTCGTCGCAGCAGTTTTCGCGCTCCGTGCGCAGCGTGGCCGTCAGAAACCACACGGCCGGGTGGTAGAACAGCAGGATTTCCGCCACCGACTGCAGCAGGTTGATCAGGTAGTCGCGGCGTACCACGTGGGCCAGCTCGTGGGCCAGGATGGCTTCGAGCTGCAGGGCCGAGAGGCCGGCCACGGCGCCCAGCGGCAGCAGAATCATGGGCCGCAGGTGGCCCACCACCACCGGCACGCGCACCAGGGACGACTCCAGCAGCTGCACCGGCTTGTGCAGGCCGACGCGCTCGGCGAGGTGGTTGAGGCGATTTTGCCAGAGCAGGCCCAGCGGGCGGGTGCCGTAGTGGCGCAGGCGCTGCACGTAGGCCAGCCCGCCGAGCAGGCGCAGGGTCATGGTCAGCAGGCCCAGAAACCAGAGCGTGACGAGCAAGGGCAGGTGCTGCTCCAGGTACCGGAGCACGGCTTTGGCGCTCAGCGGCCCCTCAGCGGCCACGGCCACCGGCGCGGCGGCCTCGGCGGCGCTGAAGGTCGTGTACGAGGCCGCGGCATCCGGCGCGGCATTCAGCGGCAGCGCCGACCAGTAGTAGCGCAGAAACGTGACGCCCGCCAGCAACAGCACGAGGCCGAGGGCGCCGGCCGTAACGCGGTAGCGCACTTGCGCCGAGTGCCGGCGCAGGACCAGCATCAGCCCCGCCAGGGCCAGCGCCACGACGGCCCCCTGCCACAGGGAATGCAGAATGGTGTAGCCGACGGCGCGAACCAGCGCGGGCGTCAGCAGGGTCTCAAGCCAGTTCATCGGGGGCGTCGGTTGAGGATGGTTTGTGTTGGTCGTCGATGTTGTCGAGCAGGTCGCGGATCTGATCCAGCTCTTCGCGGGTGGTGCGGCGGTTGCCCAGGGCCTGCTGCACGAGCTTGAGGGCCGAGCCGCCGAAGGCCGCCTCCAGCAGCCGGTCGATCAGCTGCCCCTGGGTTTCCTGCTCGCGCAGGGCCGGGCGGTACACGTGGGTGCGGCTGGAGTCGTCGCGCACCACGATGCCCTTTTCGTGCATCAGCTGCAACAACTTCAGCGTGGTGGTGTAGCCCACGTCGCGGCGCTTGCTCAACTCGTCGTTGACGAAGCGCACCGTGCTGGGGCCTTGTTGCCACAGCACTTGCAGGATTTCCAGCTCCGATTCCGTCGGGCGCGGTATGTTCTTGTTGGTCATTGCCGGATACTTACGAATGTCTTCGTAGCAAACATATACGAAACACGTCGTAGATGTCAAGTTTTTGCTACGAAATATTTCGTCTAAGCTCAAAACAGACGCTGCCGGCCTCCAATGGCTGCGTCAATATTGAAAATAACCAACCGCTGCTAATAAACTAATGATCAACAACAAACAACTCAATAAGCCGCTCTAAGAACGCCACCGGGCGCGCCACGATGAACATGACGCGCCCGGTAAGAGCAAGGTGGCGAAGGCCGCGTTACATGGCTGGCTGGGGCCGCTTGCGCTTCAGCGTGACGCGGGCCCGCTGGCAAATGCCGCCGACGGGGGGGTTGAACTTGGATACGCTCACCTCCACCCAGCGCACATGGCCGAACTCGTGCAGAATCCGGTCGATGATGCGGTGGGCCAGGTGCTCCAGCAGCCGGGCGGGCGCCTGCATTTCCTCGGTCACCACCCGGTACAGGAGCTCGTAGTTCACCGTCTCGGAGAGGTGGTCGGTGCTGCCGGCGCGGTACAGGTTGGTGCGCACGCGCAGGTCCACGCCGTATTTGTTGCCGATTTTCTGCTCCTCGTCGTAGTAGCCGTGAAACGCAAAAAACTCCAGTCCTTCCAGTGCAATCTGGCCCATGCGGGAAATGGTGAGGTGGTGAAACGGTAAGCCGGGCGACGCTTTGGCCGCGCCCGGCTGATTAACAACGAAGCCCACCCCGGGAGGCAGGCTTCGGCGGTGCTGACTCGCCCGGCGAATTAAATTTCGTCGAAGAAAGATTTCTCTGCCTCCGCCGTAGCCGGCACGGTGGCAAAACCGGGGTGCGGCGTGGGCTGCGGCGCTATTTCGGGCGAAGGCGGCCCCACCGGCTGAATGTCCGGCTGCGTGGGCTCGATGCGCGGCTCCACGGGGTTGGGCACGTGCGCGGGCTCGGGCTGGTGAATGCGGCCGGGCTCGGCCACGCCGGGGTTTTCGTAAGGCTCCCGGGGGCTGATTTCGGGGTGGGAAGGCGAACCGGGCTGGGGCTGCTTGCCGGGCTGCGGGCCAATGGGCCGGCTGCTGGGCTCGAAGCCAATGGACCCAGCGCCCGAAGCGGGTGCCGTGGCAGGGATATGGGCAGCAGAAGCAGCGGAAGGAGCAGGCACGTACATGGGGGTATCGGTTGCGGGCGAGGCGGGTTCCTCACGGGTAACCTTTACGCTGGCGGCCTTGGAAAGGATGGCCTCGACGGTACCGCGCGGCCGCTGCTGGGCCTGCTCCACTTTCTGCTGCACGCCGGCCGTGAGCTGCTGCAGGTCGCGCACGAGGCCGTCGTACACGCCTTCCAGCCGCAAGTGTTCCTTGCCGAGCACCTGCACTTCACCCTGCATGTCGGCAATGGCTTTTTCGGCCTGCTTGTAGGCCTCTTCCACCACGGTGCGGGCCTTCTGCCGGGCCTCCGAGAGCAGCTGCTCCGCCTCGATCTGGGCCTCACGCAGCTTCAGCTCGGCCGACTTCTGGGCCTGGTCCACGATGCTAGTGCTCGTATCTTCGGCCGTTTTGAGGGTGCGGTACAGCGACGTTTCCACCTCGCGCATGCGCTGCACGTCCTGCTGAGCCTGCTCCAACTGCCGGCGCAGCTCGCGGTTTTCGTCGGTCATTCGCTCCCATTGCTGCGAGAGGGTGAGCAAGAAACCGTCTACTTCGTCTTTGTCGACGCCGCGGAAGGCGCGCTCAAAGGTCTTCTGCCGGATATCGAGAGCGGTGATTTTCATAGGGTTCAGGGGAAGCTGGTAGCCAGGGGGAGGAAGCCGGAGCGGCAGGCAGGCGTACAGGCCCGCTCACGGTTGGCTTCGCTCGCCTGGCTCCTCCAAAATTTGCCATACGGCCAGGCTGCGGTCGTCGCTACACGAAACTAGCCGATTCTGCCGCCCCGACCAAAACAGCCGGTTCACCGAGGTGCCGTGCCCGGCGTGCCGCGCCCGGTCGACCACGCGCAGCAGGCGGCCCGAAGCCGCGTCCCACAGCTTGATGCTTTTGTCCATGCTGCAGGTGGCCAGCTGCTGCCCATCGGGGCTGAAGGTGAGGTGGTTGATGGTAAACAGGTGCGCCACCACCGTGAACACCTCCGCGTAGCCCTGCAGGGCATCGTACACCCGCAGGTGGGCGTCGCGGCCGGCGCTGTAGAGGCGGCCATCGGGGCTGTAAGCGGCGGTGAACACGGAGTTGGTAGCGTCCGTGAGCGTATGCTTTACCTGCAGAGAATCCGCGTCGAGCACGCGCAGGCGGTGGTCGGAGCCGCCCACGGCCAGCTCGCCGCGTTCTTCGTGCAGGCTCAGGCAGCGCAGGCTCTTGTCGCTGAGGCGCAGCAGCTTCTCCACCCCGAAATCGGTGGTGCGCAGCACGGCCAGCGTGCCGTCGCCGAGGGCCACGTACAGGCGCTGCCGCGGCTCGGAATACGCCAGATCGAAGATGGCCGCGGGCGGCAGGGCGGTGGCGTGCCGCAGGGCTTTGTCGCGCAGATCGATGACCTGCACGCCCTGGTAATTGTGGCCCAAGATGAGCAGCTGCCGGGCGGGCTCGTAGTGCAACGCGTACACCGAGTTTTCGACGCGGGCCACCAGCTGCCCGTCCTCGGTGGGCTCATCCACGTTCCAGGCTACCACCAGCCCGTCGGCGCCGGCGGAGAAGAACGTCGCTTCGGCGGGGTGGCCGGCCAGGGCGTACACGCAGTCGCGGTGCCCGGTCAGGGCGGCCAGTTTCTGCACTTGCGGGCGGGGCGCTACGTTCATCGACACGGGGGTAAGCGGGGCCGCGCTTCCGGGCCGCGGCGGCGCGAAAGTACGGCCCGCGGCCGGCCCGTGCGCCCGTGGCTGCTAAATTCGCTTCCTGCAACCCCGCTCCACCCCTCCTGCCGTGCCGCTTCACCGCCTTACTGCGCTGCCCACCGCCGCCCCGGCCCTGCTGGGCCTCTGGCACCTAACTGAGCCCGCCGAGGAACTACTCGCTCAGCTGCCCGCGGCGGCCCAGTACGCGGCCCTGCTGCCCACGGGCCGCGACCCGCAGCGCCCGCGGCAGTGGCTGGCCGGCCGCGCCCTGGCCCACGCCCTGCTGCGCGAACTGACGCCGACGCCGGCCCTGATCCGCAACGACGCGGCCACCGGGCAGCCGCTCATCCCCGGTCTGCCCGATTTCGGCGTGTCGCTCTCGCACTCCGGCGAGTGGGTGGCGGCGCTGCTCACCCCGCGCGGGCGCGTTGGCATAGATGTTGAACAAGTGCGGCCCAAAGCCCGGCAACTGGCATTCAAGTTTCTATCCGAAAGCGAGTTGCTGGACGCCGGCCCCGATGATGTAAAACACAGCCTTTACTGGAGCGCCAAGGAAACGCTTTACAAGCTCCACAGCCGCCGCCGGCTGCTGTTCAAGGAGCACATTCAGCTGGAGCCTTTCGCGTTGCACCCGGCGGGCGCGCTTACCGGCCACCTGCGGCCCCCCGACGAAGCTCCTTCCCGCCACCAGCTCGGCTACGAGCAGCTACCTTCCGGCTGCGTACTCACCTGGACTCTCTCCCCCGACTCTTCCTGCTGATCTTCAGCCCCACAATATGTCTTTTCGTCGACTTTCCCTGCTCGCCGCCGCCCTGCTCATCACGGCCACCGTGGTGGCCACCTCGGCCCGGGCCCAAACGGCCATCGTTTCGGACTTCACCCTGCAGCGCCCCGACAACTCGGCCCTGACGCTCAGCTCGCTGGCCGGGCAAAAGGCGGTGGTGGTGGTGTTCACCAATCCCGCCTGCCCGTTTTCGCGGCTCTACCAGCCGCGCCTCAACGCCCTCACCAGCGCCTACGCCGGCAAGGGCGTGGAATTTCTGTTCGTGACGGCGCCCATCAACCTGGAACAGACCGCCGAGGCGATGGAAGCCGATAAGGTCAAGATGAAAACCAGCAGCGGCGAGGCCACCTACCTGACCGACGAAGGCCTGAAAACGGTTGCACTGCTCGGCGTGTCCAAGACGCCTGAGGTGGTGGTGCTGCAGCCCGTCAGCGGGGGCTTCACGGTGCGCTACCGCGGCGCCATCGACGACAATCCGCAGATGGAGGCCCACGTGAAGGACCGTTACCTGAAAAGCGCGCTGGACGCGGTGCTGGCGGGCCAAACGGCGCCCATTGCCAGCAAAACGGCCTACGGCTGCCGCATTAATAAAAACTAACGGCCACTCCCCAATGCCGAAGCGCCGCTACTCTCCCGTCAGCAAGGAGAGTAGCGGCGCTTCGGCGTTAAGGGCAGATTCCGGCGCGGTGGGCGCGCTATTCCTCGTCCGGCTCGCCTTCCTCGGCGGGTGGCAGCACCGGCGTTTCGTCGCCGGTCAGGATGGCCAGCAGCTTGCTGACTTCGGCGGCTTTGGCAGGCTCCTGCATCTTTTCGAAGCTCACGGCCAGGTTGCGCAGGGCGCGACGCACGATGTCGAGGTGCGAGCAAGGCTCGAAGAAGATGCTGTTGGCGGGCAGGTTCAGCTGCGCCACGTAATGCTCGATGTCGGTGCGCGTCAGGATCAGGCCGCGGTTGTAGCAGTTGATGTAGAACGCCGGTATCTGCTCCTGCTCGGGTCGGTAGGTGAGGATAAAGAGGTTGGGCAGGTTCACCCCGAACACCGGCAGCTTCAGGCGCTGAGCCACCAGCAGGTAAATCACGCAGAGCGTGAGCGGGTTGCCGCGGCGCGTTTCGAGCACCAGATGCAGCATGGAGTTGGCCGGCGCGTGAAAGTTCTGGGTGTTGGCCGCGAAGCGGTGCACCTTGAACAGCACGTGGTTCAGGGCCCGCACCTGGTCGATGGGGCCCATCTCGGGCGACATCAGCGTCCAGGCTTCGTAGCGCAGCTGCTCGATGGCGCGGTTCAGGGCCTGCAAGTCGGCGTCGGGGTACTGGTACGAGTTGATCAGCCACATGCCCTCCAGCAGGTTTTCGCCGCCCGAGTCGCGCCACACGCGCAGGCGCTCCTGCAGGCCCGCAAACTGCAAGTTGTGAATCAGCTCTTCCAGGCGCTGCTGCTGCTCCGGGTCGAGGGTTTCCTCCCAGGCTTCTTCCAGAAACGGTACGACGCTTTCGCCCAGCTCGTGGATACGCTCCTCGATCTGCGGCCGGAGTTCGGCGTCGTCGAGCAGCGAAATGAGGGCCTTGAGTTCTTTATTGGTCATGTAAGGAGCAAACGGACCGGCTTCCGGCAGCTACGCGGATTCCGTAGGAATACAAATAAACGCAACCGGCGCGGCTTCGCCCAGGCCGTGGGAAGGGAATTAACAGTATTCGGGGGCTGGAATGTTCAGCGGGGAGGCGTAAATCCGCCCAGCATTCCTCGGCCGGCGCGTGACCTAAAAGGCTCCTCCCGGCATTCGCGCGTCACCCGCACGGCGGCTTTTCTTCTTCGTGCCAAGCGTAAGCAACGGCGGCTCAGCGTTGGGTCACGGTGCGGGGCTGTACGTCTATCAGGTCTGATGCGGCCAGAACGTTTCCGGGTTCCGCCCGCAGGTATTGGCCAAGAAACGCGCGTTTTCTACCGCAGCAGATTGGTTTTGGCCAGCTCCAGCAGCTCGTCGCCGCGGCCGCTCATGATGGCTTTCAGGGCGTAAAGGCTGAAGCCCTTCACCTGGCTGGCCTCGATGGTGGGCGGCATCGACAGCTCGGTGCGTTTCACCACCGCGTCGAGCAGGGCCGGGCCGGGGTGGGCCAGCAGCTCGGCCAGGGCGGCGGGCAGCGCGGCCGGGTCGGTCACGCGGATGCCGCGCAGGCCGGCGGCTTCGGCCAGGGCGGCAAAGTTGGGGTTGTCCAGCTCGGTGCCGTAGCTCAGGATGCCCGCCGCTTTCATTTCCAGCTCCACGAAAGCCAAGCTGCCGTTGTTGTACACCACGATCTTGACCGGCAGCTGCAGTTGGCGCAGCGTCAGCAGCTCGCCCAGCAGCATGGCCAGCCCCCCGTCGCCGGCCATGGCCAGCACCTGCCGCCCGGGCGCGGCCAGCTGCGCCCCGATGGCTTGCGGCAAGGCGTTGGCCATGCTGCCGTGGTTGAATGAGCCGATGAGGCGGCGCTGCCCGTTCATGCGCAGGTAGCGGGCCGCCCACACGGTGGGCGTGCCCACGTCGCAGGTGAAGAGGGCGTCCGGCGCCGCCTGCTGGTCGAGCAGGCGGGTGAGGTACTGCGGGTGCATGCTCGTGTCGCCCGGCTCGCCGGTGGCCAGCTCGTCGAGGCTGCGGCGGGTGGCGCGGAAGTTTTCCAGCGCCTGATCGAGGTGGCGGCGGTCGGTTTTGGGCGTGAGCCGGGGCAGCAGCAGGCGCAGGGTTTCGGCCACGTCGCCCACCAGGCCCACCTCCACGCGGGTGCGCCGCCCGATGTGCTCGGCCCGGATGTCGACCTGCACGGCGCGCACGTCCTGGGGCAGAAACTGGGCGTACGGGAAGTCCGAGCCGAGCATGAGCAGCGCGTCGCAGCTCATCAGCGCCTCGTAGCCCGAGCTGAACCCCAGCAGGCCGGTCAGCCCCACGTCGTAGGGGTTGTTGGGCTCCACGTACTCCTTGCCGCGCAGCGCGTGCACGATGGGCGCGCCCAAGGCTTCGGCCACCTGCAGCAGCTCGGCGTGGGCTTCGGCGCAGCCCGCCCCGGCCATGATGGTGACGCTGCCGGCCTCGTTGAGCAGCACGGCTGCCTGCTGCACATCGGCCTCGGCGGGGCGCAGCGTGGCGCGCCGGCCGAGCACTGGCAGGCGCACCGCGGGCGCATCGGGTACTTTCTCGTGGCTCACGTCGCCGGGCACCACCAGCACGGCCACGCCCCGCTGGCTCAGGGCCGTCTGAATGGCAGCTTCGGTCATGCGCACGGCCTGCGTGGGCTGCGAGAGCAGCTCGCAGTAGGCGCTGCATTCCTTGAACGTGGTTTCAGGGTGGGTTTCCTGAAAGTAGCCCGTCCCGATTTCGGCACTGGGAATCTGGGCGGCCAGGGCCAGCACCGGCACGCGGCTGCGGTGGCAGTCGTAGAGGCCGTTGATGAGGTGGGTGTTGCCGGGCCCGCAGGAGCCCGCGCACACGGCCAGCGTGCCCGTCAGGTGGGCTTCGGCCCCGGCCGCAAAAGCGCCGGCTTCCTCGTTGCGCACGTGTATCCACTCGATGCCGTCGCGGGCGCGAATAACGTCGGTGATGCCGTTCAGGGAGTCGCCCACCACGCCGTACACGCGCTTCACGCCGGCGGCAATCAGGCTATCCACAATGATTTCAGAGACAGTTTTGGCCATAGCATTCAGGGGTTGCGGTCGAAGGCTATACGGCAGGATGGCCGGAAGGGCGTGCGGCAGCAGCGCCTGCGCCGGCTTGGCGGGCTCCCAGCCTTGCCGCACGCCTCTTCTGCACACCGGGCCGGCCGCTCCGACGCCCAAAAGAATGCCCCGACCTTGCGGCCGGGGCACCTTGGAACGCCGGAAGAGCGCGCCGCTTACCGGCGTACGACTTTCAATACCTGCACTTCGTGGCCTTGCTGCAGGCGCAGCAGGTACACGCCCTCGGGCAGCCGCCCGGCTTGGGGCAGGGCCAGCTCGTTGGCGCCCTTCGTCAGGTGCGCCGCCTGCGTGAGCAGGGTCCGCCCCACGGCATCGGTCAGGGTGAGCGTAGCTGGCCCCGGCTGCGCCGCGCGCATCAGCACGCGCAGGCCGGCCGCCTCAAAGGGGTTTGGGGCAGCCTGGACCACCAGCCCGGCTTCCAACGGCGCCAGCACCGGGCGCACCGGCGAGAGGGCGGCCGTGCCGTCCTCATCGACCTGTCGCAGGCGGTAGTACACCGTTTCGGCGGCGTAGCGGGCCAGGTTGGGGTCAGTAAACGAGTAGTCTGAGCGCTGGGTGGTGGTGCCACGGCCCGCCACGCGGCCCAGGGCGCGGAAAGTACGTCCGTCGAGGCTGCTTTCCACCTCGAAGTAGGCGCTGTTCTTTTCCTGGGCCGTGGTCCAGCGCAGCAGCGCATCCTTGCCGTCCCGCTCCGCGTCGAAGCTCAGCAGCACGACCGGCAGCGGGTTGGCCGCGTTGCTGACCGTGAAGCGCCCGAAGGCCGTGGTGCTGGTGCTCAGGCTGCGCGCCGAGCCGTTCTGCAGGGGCCCAACGGGCAGCCAGGCATCCTGGCTGCCGGCCTGCCGCCACACCTGCGCCGGCGCGAAGCTGCCCAGGCCGTTGTCGTCGTCGGCGGGCCAGCTGAGCGTAAGGGGCACCGGCGCCGTGGGCTGCTGGGCCGCTTCGATGGTCCAGATCCGGTCGATGCCGCGGGTGCCGGCCCCCAACTGGGTGCCGTAGCTGCTGCCCGCCACCTGCAGGCCAGCCGTGCGCGTAATGCTCACCGTTCCCAAGTCCTGCCCGGTGCCGTCCACCGCAGCTCCGTGGCCGAAATCCACGGGGCCGGCCACGGAGCTGCGGGTCACGCGCAGGTTGCCCTGCACGTAGCGCCCCGCGCCTTCTCCCACGACGGAGGCGCCGTCGGGCAGGCTGATGGTGCGGGCCGCCGGGGTGCGCACGAGGCCCCCGGTGAGGCGCAATTCCTGGGTGATGGTCAGGTGGTCGGTCACCACGAGCACGTTCTGGCCCACGGCGCCGGCGTTGTTTACTTCGAGCCGGGCCAGCGCGGCCCCGCCGGGCACTAGGCGCTGGCGCCCGCTGCCGCCGAAGCGCACCAGCCCGGCGGAGGTGAGCGTACCGCCGTTGCTCAGCGTACGCCCCAGCTGCAGGGTGCCGGCGTTGGCGAGCTGGCTGCCGGCGCGGTTCAGCAGCGAGTCGGGCACCGATAAGGTAGTTCCGACTTGCACCGTCAGGTGTGCGCCGTGGTTGGTGATGGATTGGGCGCCCGCGGAGCAACTCAGGCCCAGGCCGGCGGCCGCCAGCAGGAGCCGATTCACGGGGATGTATGGTAGGTTTTGCACGCGAAACAGGGCTTAATCGCGGCTGATGACAATCCACGTCGTGCCGCTGCTCTGCACCGTCAGGCGTTTGGCGCTGGCCAGGGTGCTGACGGCGCTGCCCAGCACATCGTCGTAGATGCTGGCGCCGCCCGAAACTGTCAGGGTCAGGTTCGTCGTGCCGCCGGCGGTCGAGTTGATCAGGGTGTACACGCGGCCGCGGCAGGTGCTCGGGTCTGGCAGCGTGATGGCGTTGCACGAGTTCACGCGGCGCACGGTGTGGTGCAGCGAGGTCAGGGTCAGGCTGCTGCCCGTGCTGGTTTCGACGAACGGCACGGCCAGGGCGCTGCCGACCGTTACCGGGCTGGTCACTTCGGCAGAGCTGTTGACGGCGAGGCCCACGTTGCCGCCCGTGAAGCTGAACGACTTATTGGCCTGAATCACCACGGTATTGGCCGCGAGCGTGCCGCCCAGGGCAATGTCGTCGCCGGTTTTGGTCAGGCCGTTGCTGGCCGTGGTAGCGGCCGGGGCGACGGCGGCCGTGGTTTGCACCGTGCCGTCGGGAAAGCGGAAGCCGCCGGTGCTGCTGTACACCTGCCCGGCCACTTCCAGCTTCTGGGTGGGGGCAGCCGTGCCGATGCCGACCTGGCCAGAGCCGGAAAGGGCCAGCGTGGTGGCGGTGCCGGTACGCATGGTGGTGCGGAACGCCAGGTCCCAGTCGGGGGCGTTGAAGCTGCGGCCGCCGGCGTAGCTATTGGCGTAGTTCAGGCGCCAGCTTCCGAGGCTCGTGCTCGGAATCACGGAGACGGTGTACACCTGCCCGGCCGTAACCGTAGGCGGCGCCGGGAAGGTAAAGACCGTCATCGAGCCGTTGGTCGGGATGGTCGTCGGCTGGGTGAAGCTGTACAGCGGCGTGCTGCCCGTGCCCGTGCCGGCGTGCAGTGCCACGGTAAAGACGGTGGAGCCCGTCCCGTTGTAGCCCGTTTCGAAGGTCATCAGCTCGCCCGTCACGCTCGGCGTAAACGACTGCCAGCCGCCCATGGAAGCCCCGGCGCTGCCGATGGTGTTTTCCTGGTCGACGAAGGAGCCGGTGCCGTCGTTGCTGAGGAAGCTCAGGGAGTTGGTGCCCGTCACTACCCGCGTAGGCTGGGTAAGGGCGCCGCCCAAGGCGATGTTGTTGCCGGTTTTGGTCAGGCCGTTGTCGGCCGTGGCGCTGCTGCCCGAGGCCGCGGCGGTGGTTTGCACCGTGCCATCGGGGAAGTGCAGGCCGTTGCCCGCGCCGCTGAGCTTTACGCTGCCGGCCACCTCCAGCTTCTGGGTGGGGGCGGCCGTGCCCACGCCCACGTTGCCCGTGGCGTTCAGGGCCAGTACGGTGGAGGCGTCGGAGCGCATGTACGTGCGAAACAGCAGGTCGCAGCTGGCCGCGAAGGCGTCCCGCCCGCCGGGGTAAATGCCTTCGCAGCTTTGCCGCGCGCTTACGGCCGTGGGCGCGGTCAGCTGGAAGGTGTATGTGGCGCCCGCCACCAGGGCCGGTGCCGTGGCGAAGTCGAAGGCTACCGTGGTGCCCTCCGTGGTGTGGGGAAAGGTGGCGCTTTTGGTGGCCACGGCCACGGGCGTGCCACTGGTCGTCGCGCCGCTGTACACCGACACCGTCACGTCGGTGGTGATGGAGGCGCCCGTTATACTGCGCATTGGCAGCTCCAACCGGGTAAGCTGCCCCGCAACGCCGGGCGTGAACGTCTGCCAGGTAGGCGTGCTGGGGTTTCCGGCCGCCGTGGCCGCGTACGAAACCTGGTCCACGGTGCCCGCGCCCCCGCCGTTGATGAAGCCCAGGCTGTTGCCGTTGATGGCCAGTTGCGTGGCCGCGGTCAGCGCGCCGCCCAGAGCAATGTCGTTGCCGGTTTTGGTCAGGCCGTTGCTGGCCGTGGTGGTCACGGGTGCGGCCGTAGCGGCGGCCGTGGTTTGCACCGTGCCGTCGGGGAAGCGGAAGCCGCCGGTGCTGCTGTACACCTGCCCGGCCACTTCCAGGGCCTGTGTGGGCGTGCTCGTGCCGATGCCCACCCGCACGGCGTCGCTGCCCGTGCCGCCCAGCACCAGGGAGTTGCTCTGCCCGACCCGGGCCCGGTGCCCGATGGCGCCCGCATTGGTCAGCCCATCGGCCATGGGCCCGGCCTGGTACCCGAAGGCGTAGTTATTGGAACCGGTGACGTTGCCGGCGCCGCTTTCCGGCCCCACAAACACGTTGTTGTTGCCGGTGGTGTTGTCGTCGCCGCTTTCGTGGCCCACGAACACGTTGCTGCTGCCCACGGTGTTGCGGTTACCGCTGTACGTGCCGCTGAACGTGTTGTGGTTGCCGGTTAGGTTGGCCAGGCCGCTGTTGAAGCCGCTGAAGTGGTTGTACTGGCCGGTGGTATTGCTGTAGCCGGCCTGGTAGCCGATGAACTGGTTGTAGCTGCCCGTTGTGTTGCGGTAGCCCGCCTGAAAGCCGCTGAAGTAGTTGCTACCGCCGCTGGTGTTTTCCCAGCCGCTCTGGTAGCCCACGAAGTGGTTGAACTGGCCGGTGTTGTTGCTCTGGCCGGCTTGGTAACCACTGAAGTAGTTGGCCGAGCCGCTGGTGTTGTTGATGCCGCTGTGGAAGCCGTAGAAGACGTTGCCGGAACCGGTGGTGTTCGAACGGCCGCTCAGGTAGCCCATGAACGTGTTGTACAGGCCCGTCGTCGTGTTGAGGCCCGCGTCGTAGCCCAGGTAGATGTTGTTGCCGGTGGCCATGCCCATCTGCAGCCCGCCGTTGGAGCCCACGCCCACGCCCGGCGAGGTGCTGGTGCGCCGTAGTTCGTAGCTGCCCGTAACCAAGTGCTGGGTGGCGGTGTGGTTGCCCAGGTTGTCGCCCACCCGCTGCCAGTCGGGCGTGGTGGTGGTGCCCTGGTTTTGCCACAGGCCGAGCTGGGCTCCGTCGGTTTGGTACACCAGCAGGCCTGGGGCCGGACTGGCAATGGCGTTGCGCTGCGCGGCCGTCATGCGCGGGGCCAGTACGCCCTGCGTGATGGAGCGCAGCTCCAGCAGCGCGCTGGCATCGGGCGTGAAGGTGGTGGCACCGATGCCCACACCCGGGGTTTGGGCCAGGGCCGGTACGGAAAGACTGCCGAGCAGCCCCAGTAAAGAAGTCAGCCGGCGCCAGCGGCGGGCAGTAGAGGAGAATGTCATGCGGGGAAGAAAGTGGAGGAAGGCACCGGACAGCGGTCCGGCCACCGATGCCACAAAGGTCCCGTCGGGCCCCACGCGGCGGTATCGCATGTTTGGGGCGCCGTTGGGAATTCAGGCCAAACCGCCGCGCGCTCCTCCCCTTTTCATGTTAGCCCTGCGACCTTGGCAAAAGCTAACCTTTGCCGTATTATCCTGCGCCACCGGGCTGGCTCCCCACCTGTTTCTCGCCGCCGCTTTTCCTGGCCGCTTCCGGGCGGCAACGGGCTATGCCACCCCTACCGACCGTGCATAGGGGCGCAGCCCGGCAGCCTGCCCGGCGCCGTCAGGCTAAAGCGGCCATGTCGAACGCCCGCGCCGGCCTTCATCACGCAACCGTAACCGGCCGACAACATTCAAGTGACAGCGCCGCCGGAGCTTTGCCGGTGAGTCAGGTGCTACGCTTTGGGTGGGTGGCACTGCGCTAAACGGCAAACGCCCCGGCTAGCCGGCCGGGGCGTTTTGCACTGCCTTGGTCCGCTCGCCGGCCGCTGCCGGGCTTGGCCGGCCGCTGGGGTAGCGGCGGCGCCAAAACTTGTACCAATGCTTGTTTCTGGGGTAGCTGCGCGTGGCCGTGACGTTGTTGAACACCAGGGCCACCACGAGTAGAATCAGCACGCCAGCCAGCACCGGCATCAGCACGTACCAATAGCCCAGGGCCTTGAGCTGCGCCGAGCCCACGTTGGCAATCAGCGCGGTGGCTCCGCCGGGCGGATGCAGGGTTTTGGTTATCTGCATGGCCACGATGGACAGCGCCACGGCCAGGGCCGCCGCCAGCCACAGTTCTCCGCCCACCCATTGCTGCACCGCCACGCCGATAAGGGCGCTGAGCACGTGGCCGCCGATGAGGTTGCGCGGCTGGGCCAGCGGGCTGTTGATGGCGCCGTAGATCAGCACCGACGACGCGCCAAACGAGCCTACCAACAACATCGTGTCCTGGGGGCCGAGCACGTAGCGGTTCAGCAAGCCGATCAGCCCGATGCCGACAAACGAGCCCAGAAACGTCCACAAATGCTCTTGGTAATCAAACAGGGTCTCCTCGTAAACGATGACCTTGATCCGGCGCGCGTGGCCCCGCAGTCTTCTTCGCATGCACAAATAGCCAGCCGCGGCCGGCGGTGTATTCCGGCCGCAAAAATAAACAGCTGGCGCCCGGACTGGCCAGTGGCCTCCAGGCAACTCTTTGCCCCGGGTAGCCATCTGCCCCAACGAAACGGCCCGAAACGGCTACTTTGGCACCTTATTCCCCTCATTCCCCTCTACTACATGCATTCATTTTACCGTTCTCTCTGGCTGCACAGCGCGTGCGCCTTGCTGCTCGTGCTACTCAGCAGCACCTCCGTCATGGCCCGGCCCGCCGCTCCCGATAGCGTCGATATGCTCGTGCAGCGCGCCATGCAGCAGCTGCGTATTCCGGGCGTGCAGCTGGCGGTGGTTCGCCACGGCCAAATCATCAAGGTGGCCCACTACGGCGTGGCCAACGTGCAGGACTCGGTGCCGGTAACCGGGCAAACGCGCTTTTTCCTGAATTCCATCACCAAAGCTTTCGTGGGCGTAGCCGTGATGCAGCTGGTGGAGGCCGGCCAGCTCGACCTGGCGGCACCAGTGGGCCGCTACCTGCCCGAGCTGCCCGCCGCCTGGCACCCCGCCACGGTGCGGCAGCTGCTCACGCACACCTCCGGCCTGCCCGACATCCTGCCCGAAGACGCACTGGTGACCGAAAACAACGAAAAAACCGCCTGGCAGCAGGTGCAGCAGCAGCCGCTGGACTTCCCGGCCGGCCAGCGGTTTGCGTACAACCAAACCAACTACCTGCTGCTGGGCAAGCTGATCGATAAGCTCAGCGGCCAGCCCTTTGCGCAGTTTATCCAACAGCGCCAGCTCGACGTGGTGGGCATGCCCCGCACCACTTCCGGCGACGCCCACGACGTGCTGCCCCACCTCGCCCGCGGCTACACCTTCACCCAGTACGTCGACGGGCGGGTGCGCCGCGGCAAGCAGCTGCGCAACCTGTTCGAAGTGTTTCCGCCTTCGCTGCGCACGGCCGCGGGCATGAGCTCCACGGCCGAGGAAATGGCCCGCTGGCTGATTGCCCTGCAACGGGGCAAGCTGCTGCAGCCCGCCAGCCTGCCTACGCTCTGGACGCCCGGCCGCCTCAACGACGGCACGACGCGCAGCTTCGGCGGCAAGCTCACCGGCTACGCCCTGGGCTGGCCCACCGTCGACCGCGCCGAGCACCCCGCCGTGGCGCCGGTGGGCGGCGGCCGCTCCGCCGTGTTCCTCTACCCCCAGGACGACTTGGCCATCGTCGTCCTCACCAACCTGCAGGGCGCCAACCCCGAGCGGTTCATCGATGCGCTGGCCGCCTGCTACCTGCCCGACATGCGCGTGGCTGACGGCTTCGGGCTGCCGCCGACCCTGCGCGCCCTGCACCGCACCCTGCGCCAGCGCGGGTTCAGCCACTTGGAGGAAGAAGTAAAGAAAGCCCGCCGCCGCGACCCGGCCTACGCCCTGCCCGAAGCCGCCGTGAATGCCTGGGGCTACTCCCTGGTGGAGCAGGGCCAGCTGGCCGACGCGCTGGCCGTGTTTCAGCTCAACGTGCGTCTCTACCCCGCCAGTGCCAACACCTACGACAGCCTGGCCGAAACCTACGCCGCCCTGGGCAACAAGAAGCTGGCCGCCCAGCACTACACCCGCGCCCTGGCCCTGAACCCGAAGAACCGCACGGCCGCGGAGTACCTGCAGCAACACTAAGGCCGCCCCGCACCAAGCCGTAACGGCCAAGCACTGCCCTGGCCACACGCCCGAGCGTTGCCGGCGGCGAGTGAGGGGCTGCGCTTCGGGTTAACAGCACCGCGCTAACAAGCACCACGCCCCGGCTGGCCGGCCGGGGCGTGGTGCTTGTTGGTGTTGAGGTCGACGCGTTTGCCGCCTGTCTCCTTAAGGCAGAGACCCAAATGTGGCACCCCGGCTATTCTGCAGATTCTCTACTCTATTACCAGCGCGCGGCTGGCCTGCTGCCCGCCGGCCTGAACGCGCACGTGGTAAAGCCCCGCTGACAATCCCGGCAGCGGCAGTTCGGTGCGGCTGCCGGCTGCCGTCATCGGCGCCGCCTGCGTCAGTACGGTGCGGCCCAGGGCATCGGTGAGGGTAAGAGTTGCTTGGCTAGCTCCGGGCACGGCCGGCAGCTGCACGGTGACGGCGCTGCGGGCCGGGTTGGGGTACAGCTGCAAGCCCACGGCCCAGGCAGGCGCTGTAGTAGCCAGCGCCGCGTCGTTTAGCCAGGCCACATAGGCTACCCGTTCCCCAACGGGCGCCAGCAAGGTCATGCTGCCGAAGCTCGCTTCCGGCTGCACGTAGCCCCCGATGTAGAGCCGGTTGGCGCCCAGCGCAAGGCTGCGGGCTTCGTCGTCCTGGGTGCCGCCGGCCCGCTGGGCCCAACTGAAGCTGGCGCTGCTGCCCGCGTCCACGAGCTTGGTCACGAAGAGGTCGTAGGTATCGAGGGAGCTGGCGTTGGTGAGCGTGGTGCTGCCGAAGGTGGCTGTGGCGCTGTAAAAGGCGCCGGCAACGTACAAGCTGTTGCCGCGCACGGCCACGCCCCAGCCCGCGTCGTGGCCGGTGCCCCCCGCTCGGTAGGCCCAGGTGAAGGCGCCGGTGTTGCCGCCGTCGGTCAGCTTGGCCACGAAGGTGTCGAAGCTGCCGCTGGCGTTAGCCAGGATGGTGCTGCCTAGCGCGGCGGTGAGGCTGTTGAAGCGGCCGGTGGCGTACACGCTGCTGCCGCTTACGCCCAGGACCCACACCTCCTCAAAGACTTCGCCGCCGATGTGCTGCGCCCAGGTAAAGGTGCCGCTGCTGCCGCCGTCGGTCAGCTTGGCCACGAAGGCATCGGAGCCGCCCAGCGCCGAGGGCGTGTTCGGCAGGCTGGTGCTGCCCAAGGCGATGCTGCTGCCGTAAAACGAGCCAGCCAGGTACACGCTGGTCCCGCTCACCGCCAGGGCCGTGGCTACGTCGCGCTCGGCGCTGCCGACGCGCAGGGCCCACTCCGGCGTGCCGGCGCTGCCCGCGTCGGTGAACTTGGCCACGAAGGCGTCGTTGGTGCCGGTGCCGGCGTTGGTGAGCGTGGTGTTGCCCACGGCTAGGGCTGGGCTGTAGAAGTCGCCGGCGATGTACACGCTGCTGCCGCTGGCGGCCAAGGCGTAGATTTTGTCGTCGGCACTGCCGCCCAGGCTGCGTGCCCAGTCGAAGCTGGCGCTACTGCCCGCATCGGTCAGCCGGGCCAGGTAGCCGTCGGTGCCGCCCGCCGAGGTCAGCACGCTGGTCCCCAAGCGAACGGACGCGGCGGAATATGCCCCGGCCAGCAGCACGGACGAGCCGTTGACGACCACGTGTGCCACCGTGGACACGCCCAGCGGCTGCACCCAGCGGAAGCCGAGGCCCGGCGTCCACTTCGCCACGAAAGCCTCGGTACCGCCGGTGCTGCTCACCACGGTGCTGCCGAAGCTGACGCTGCCGCGGATGGTACCGGCCAGAAACACGTCGCCAGCGGCATTCACGGCCGTAGCCGTCACCGTCGACGAGTTGCCGACGGTCTGGGTGGTGTTGAGCACCGACTGCCAGTCCGGCGCCTGGGCTTGCGCCGCGCCCGCCGAGGCCAAGCAGCTGGCAATACCCGTTGCGACGGGCACAAAGACGCGCTTCAGCCGCTGGCGAAACGACGTAGAGTCAACGAAGGACATAGAAGTGGGAATAAGGAAGCTCACGCTACTGCTCAGGGGCAGCCCGCGCGGCAAAGGTTGCATTGGGATGAGCTTGTCTCGCGGAATGGGGTCGAAGCCGGCTAGTAGTCACGGCTTTTCGGTGGAGGTTGCTTGCGCTCGGCCACTAGCAGCTGGCCGCCCGACACTACACCCACGCCCTGGCCCTGAAGCCCAAAAACCGCGCGTCCCCCGAGCACCTGCCCGATTGAGCACCGGTCCCGGCCGCAAGTCAGGCGCCCGTGCTCCGCCGATGCAAGTAGGCCGCCACCGTTTTGGCCGCTACCTGGTCGGCGTCTTCCCAGTAGCGCCGGTCCAGTTCGTTCAGCTGCGCCGCTTCGGCCGCGGTCAGGAACCGCGGAATGTCCCACAGCTCCGAGAGGCGTTCGTCCTCGCCTAGGTGTTCGATAACCTGGTAAGCCTGCTTGACGAGGGCCAAGCCCTGCTGCGCGCCGATGTGGGCCAGGCCGCGCGTGGCGTAGCCGTAGCACTCGTAGCCCCAGTTGCAGAAAAACTGCACGAAGCCGCCGTTGTACATATCGGCTTCCAGTTTCCAGAGCGCCGCCAGGTTCTGTTCGTCGGGGCTCAGTGCCTCCCATTGGCCCTGATGCTGACTTAGCTTGCGCAGGCACGGCGTGGTAAGCTCATCCCACAACTGGTCGATATCCTGGGTCGAAGGCTGGCTCATGCTGCGGAGGAAAGGTTGGGCATTCGTTACAGACACGGAAGTAGCGGCCAAAGTGTTGGGCCCGCCAAACCTTAACCGTCCGGCAACGTCGAGTTTACATTACCGCCGGAGCTTTGCCGGCGAGTGAGGTGCTACGCTTTGGGTGGGTGGCACCCGTTGTATGAGTGAAAACGCCCCGGCTGGGTGGCCGGGGCGTTTTGCGTTATCGAGCATGCCGGTGACGTTTACCCGGGCGCTTTGGGTAGCCAGTTGTACCGCTCCGAAGCCTGGGCTTGGAGGCGCTGCCACTCTTCCGCCGTTACGCCCCGGAGCACCAAGCTGATACTGCCGGCCAACTCAGGCGACTGTTTCACCACCAGCTCCGCCGTATCGTCCGGGTATCGCCGAAATTCTGCCAGGTAGACGCCTTCGCACGCCGCCGCGGCCGCTTCAGTAGGCTGCAACTCCTCCCGGGCATAGTAGGTATCAGCCGGCCAGTCCGAGCGCATGTCCAGATAGAGGCGCCGGTATTCATCTACCCGTAGCCGCACGTAGGTGAAGTTGCTTTCCTGCCACTGCTGCAGCGTCGCATTGGTCCAGGGTGTGGCCAGGCTGCTACGTTCCCGGATGCGCCAGTCGGCCGAAGTATCCACCCAACTGCCGGGGTTGTTCTTGGTGTAACGCGGGTGAGCAACGGGCGGCAGCCCGTTCTCCACGGGGCCGCGCAACCACGTCCACAAAGCCTTGGCGGCCGTTTCCCAAGCGTTTTTTGCCATAAATCGTCTAAGCCATCAAGCAGTCCAGGGCGTACTTCACACCTGAATCACGCCTACGTTGTACTGCTTCTCAATGGGCGCGTGGTTGGCCATGCTGATGCCTTCCGAAATCAGCTTGCGCGTTTCCAGCGGGTCGATGATGGCATCTACCCAGAGGCGGGCCGCCGCGTAGTAGGGCGAGAGCTGCTCGTCGTAGCGGGCCTTGATCTGGTCGAACATATCCTTTTTGGCCTCCTCGGTGAGCGTTGAGCCCTTGGCCTCGGCGGCAGCCACCTGAATCTGCAATAGCGTGTTGGCCGCGGCGGCGCCGCTCATCACCGCCAACTGGGCCGTGGGCCAGGCCACGATCAGGCGCGGGTCGTAGGCCTTGCCGCACATGGCGTAGTTGCCGGCCCCGTAGCTGTTGCCGATGATGACCGAAAACTTCGGCACCACGGAATTGGCCATGGCGTTGACCATCTTCGCCCCGTCCTTAATAATGCCGCCGTGCTCCGACTGCGAGCCGACCATGAAGCCTGACACGTCGTGCAGAAACACCAGCGGAATCTTCTTCTGGTTACAGTTCATGATGAAGCGGGCAGCCTTGTCGGCTGAGTCGGAGTAGATAACCCCGCCCATCTGCATGGCGCCCTTCTTGGTCTTCACGATTTTGCGCTGGTTGGCCACGATGCCCACCGCCCAGCCATCGATGCGGGCCAGCCCGCAAATCAGGCTCTGGCCGTAGAGGTCTTTGTAAGGCTCAAACTCCGAGTTGTCGACCAGCCGATGGATGATGTCCATCATGTCGTAGGGCTTCACGCGGTCGGAAGGCAGCAAGCCGTAGATTTCCTTTTCGTCCTTGGCCGGCGCCTGCGGGGCTTTGCGCGAAAAGCCGGCCGTAGCCCGCCCGCCCATCTTATCGAAGATGTTGCGGATGTGCTCCAGGCACTCCTCGTCGTTCTGGAACTTGTAGTCCGTCACGCCCGAAATTTCCGAGTGTGTGGTGGCCCCGCCCAGCGTCTCGTTGTCGATGCTTTCGCCGATGGCCGACTTCACCAGGTACGAGCCGGCCAGGAACACCGAGCCGGTGCCGTCCACGATCATGGCCTCGTCGGACATGATGGGCAGGTAAGCCCCGCCGGCCACGCACGGCCCCATGATGGCCGCCAGCTGCACGATGCCCATGCTGCTCATCACCGCGTTGTTGCGGAAGATGCGGCCGAAGTGCTCCTTGTCGGGGAAGATTTCGTCCTGCATGGGCAGGTACACGCCCGCCGAGTCCACCAGGTAGATAATCGGCAGCTTGTTTTCGATGCTGATTTCCTGGGCGCGCAGGTTTTTCTTGGCCGTAATCGGGAACCACGCGCCGGCCTTCACCGTGGCGTCGTTGGCCACGATGACGCACTGCCGGCCCTGCACGTAGCCGATAACCACCACCACGCCGCCGGAGGGGCAGCCGCCTTCCTCCCGGTACATGCCCTCACCGGCAAACGCGCCGATTTCAACGGTGTTGGAGCCCGGGTCGATCAGGTACTCAATCCGCTCCCGCGCCGTGAGCTTGCCCTTGGCTTTGTGGGCCGCAATGCGTTTCTCGCCGCCGCCAAGCCGCACCTTTTCCAAGCGCTTCTGCAGTTGGAAGTTTAGCTGCTTGAGCTGGTCTTCGTTTTTGTTGAATTCGAGGTCCTGACGGGTGGGGGTTGCGGGTTGGTTCACGGGAATGCGAAGCGTTGGGGAGACGAAATGCCCACCGGAGCGGGCTGATTTCAAAGGTAATTGATTTCGCGCATCAGCCTAACAAGCGTTAGGTTGTAGAAAAGCGAACAATCAGCACACCACCCCGAGGCGCAGCCGAAGGACCTTCCTCGCGCCCTGCACCGTCGTTCATGCCAACGTACAAGCGCTAAGCTATCCGAACGACACAACCGTAGCCAAGCGGCCTGGGCGTTGGTGGCTGCGCTCCGGGGCTTGTACAAGTTGTGAGTAAGATTCTTCAGCTTCAGGATGACGCGCTGATAAGCACAAAAAAGCCCGCGTCTTCCGGCGCGGGCTTTTTTGTTTAGGGCCAGGCTAGATCAGGGGCGTACGGCGGTGTCCACCGGCGCGGCCGGTTGCTGCGTCACCGTTTTGGTTTCGCGCTCCACCGAGCCGTCCTTCTTCACTTCCGTTTCGGACTTCTTTTTCTCTTTGCCCCCACCGCCGAACACCGAGAAGTGTACGTAGCGCTTGGGATTGGCCTTCAGGTCCACGAGCAGGGCGTTGGCCGAAGCCGACGTGGCGTTCAGGTTGGTGTAGAGCGAGTCGTCGTTGATGAGCTTGCCCAAGGAGCCCTTGGTAGTCGTCAGCGACTGATTCAGCTGCTTCATGGCCACCTGCGCCTGCCCCACAGTGGTGTTCAGGTCGCGCACGGTTTTGGCCAGCGGGGCGCGCTTAAGCGTGTCGGTAATCAGGGCCAGGTTGGTGGCTACCTGGTCGAACTTACGCTCCGTCACGGCCAGCGAGGAGCTCAGCTTGGCCATGTTGGTGGTTATCTGATTGATGTTGCGCTGGTTGGCCACCAGCATGTTGCGCAGTGCCTCGGTGGTAGCCTGCGAGTTGAGCAGCGTCTGCTGCAGGCTCAGGCGGGCTTCCTTGCTCAGAAACTGGTTTACCTTCAACAAAGTCGAGTCGACGGTGCCGAGCACGGGCAGCGCGCGCGCCTGGAAAGCGTCGGTGATGCTGGCCGCGTGGTACGAGCGGAGGTCTTCGCCGCCGTTGAAAATCTTGGTGTTGCGGCCCTGGATCAGGGTAATCGTCTTCGAGCCCAGCAGCGAGCCGCTCAGGCTGGCCAGCGTGGAGTCGCCGACCTCCACCCGCTTTTCCACTTCCAGCGCCACGCGAATCCGGTTGCCGCTCTCGGGGAGCAGTTCCAAGTTCTTGACTTGCCCGATTTTGATGCCGTTCAGCATCACGGGCGCGCCGGAGTTGAGGCCATCCACGTTGTCGTAGGTAGCGTAAAACGTGCGGTCGGAGGAAAAAATATTGCTGCCTTTCAGAAAACGAAAGCCGAAAAACAGCGCCACCAGGGCTACAACGGCCAGTAGGGCAACTTTGGCTTCTTTGGACACGGGAAGACGACGAGAAGGACGACGGTAAATAGAGAGGGGGCAGCGGAAAGCAATGCGGGGGCAAGATAGGCGAACGACGCGCAGTTAGTCGGCGGCGCTGCTGGCTTCCAGGTCCTGCTTGTACTTGCGGAACGCGCGGTAAATGCCCGAAGCCATATACGACTGTCCGGACTTATCGTTCAGATACCGCTCCTCGGCCGGATTGGTCAGAAAGCCCACCTCGATAAGGGCCGACGGCATGGTGGATTTCCACAGCACCAGAAAGCCCGCCTGCTTCACCCCGCGCGAGGCCCGCCCGACGGACGTGCGAAACTCGTGGTCGACTTTGGCCGCGAAGCGCAGGGAGTTGTCGATGTGCGCGCTCTGGTAGAGCGAGAAAAGAATGTGTGACTGCGGCGAGCGGGGGTCGAAGCCGCTGTAGCGCTCCTTGTAATTGTCTTCCTGCAGGATTACCGCGTTTTCGCGCTTGGCCACGGCCAGGTTGGCTTCGGTCTTGTGCGGGCCCATGGTCCAGACCTCGGTGCCGCGCGCCGCCGAGGGCCCCGCGTTGCAGTGCACCGACACGAACAGGTCGGCGTTGTGCTTGTTGGCTATGCCGGCGCGGTCGGCCAGTTCCACAAAGTCGTCGGTTTTGCGGGTGTACACCACCTTCACGTCGGGCATATTCTCCTCGATGAGGCGGCCTAGCTCCAGCACAATTTTCAGCGACACGGCGGCCTCGCGGGCCCCTTCGGGGCCGGCGCAGCCCTTGTCCTTGCCGCCGTGGCCCGCGTCGAGCACGACGGTGCGCAGGCGGTACGGCCCCGGCACGGCGGGGCGCGGGTGGGCCGTGGCAGATGAATCGGGCTGCTGCGCGCTGCTCGCGGCCGGGCCAATGCCCAGCGCCAGCAGCGCGGTGCCAAGAAGGACAATATTCCGCACGACGTTCGTTAGATGGGGCGGCTACCCGCTATTTTTGCACACTTAGCCACAAAATAAAGCAAATCTGCTCTTCGTGACTCTTTCCGCGGCGCTTATTCAAACGCTATGCCGCAGCGGGCGGGCCTTGCGCCATCGGTGTACGGTTGCCCTGCTGATCAGTTATTGCCTCTTCGCCACGGCGGCCGTGGCGCAGCAGCCGGCCCCGGCGCGCCCCGCCCCGCCGGTGCCGGGCCGCGTGCAGCTCGACACCGTGCGAGTACGCGGCAACGCCGATTCGGTGCGCGTGGGCGTGCGGCCCAAGGGGGACGTGGAAACCACCGTAAAGTATCAAGCCAAGGACTCCATCCGCTTCAACGTGCAGGAAAAGCGGGCCGTGCTCTACAACAAGGCCAGCGTGGACTACGGCACGATGAACCTGAAGTCCGGGGTCATCACCGTCGATTACAACCAGAACCTGCTCACGGCCGAGGGCCGCGCCGACTCTACCGGCCGGGTGCGCGACAAGCCCGTGTTCAAAGACGGCGCCGAAACCTACCAAGCGGGCCGCATTGCCTACAATTTCAAAAGCCGCAAGGGCAAGATTGCCGAAGCCATTACCCAACAGGGCGAGGGCTACATCCACGCCGAAGTGGTGAAGAAAAACGAGCTGAACGAAATCTACGGGCTGCATGGCCGCTACACCACCTGCAACCTGGAGCACCCGCACTTTTTCATCAATGCCTCGAAGATGAAGGTCGTGCCGCGGAAAAACGTGGTAACGGGTCCTTTCAACTTGGTCATCGGCGACATTCCCACACCGCTGGGTTTCCTGTTCGGCTACTTCCCCACCCCGGGCAAAAGTCGGGCTTCGGGCGTGATCATCCCCACCTTCGGGCAGGCCATCGACCGGGGCTTCTACCTGACCAACGGTGGCTACTACTGGGCCATCAACGACTACATGGGCCTACGCGTGACCGGCAACGTGTATTCAGGCAACGCCGATGCCTTCGGGGGCTGGGGCGTGAATGCCGACCTGACTTACCGCAAGCGCTACAGCTACGACGGCCGCCTGGACTTCAGCTACTCGCGCCGGCCGGCCACGCCCATCCTGCCCTCCACCGACCTGAACACCAACCCTAACGTGCGCCGCAATTTCAAGCCGCGCACCTTCTGGCTGTCGTGGAGCCACTCGCCCACGCCGCGGCCCGGCGGGGGGCGCTTTTCGGCCAACGTGCGGACGGGCAGCCCGGAGTTCAACCAACAGAATTCACTGGACGTGCGCAATTACCTCACGCCGGCCTTCAACTCCTCCATCAGCTACCAGAAGCAGCTGCGCAACCTGCCCGTCAACTACTCCATTCAGGCCACCCAGGACCTGAACACCATCACCGGCACGGTGAACCTGACCTTGCCCGACGTATCGGTGCAGGTGCAACGGCAGCAGCTGTTCCGCCTGTTTGGCCTGGAGCAACGCGACAGAATTTACGAGCAGTTTGCGGTGGATTACCAGTTTACGGGGCAGAACCGCCTGAGCAACACCGAAGCGGCGCGCACACTTTCCTCGGGGCTGCCTTTGCTGGGCGGTACCACCACCACGCGCAACATCCCGGTGCGCCTCTCCAATCTCTCGCCGCTGCTGCGCAACAACCAGACGACGCTGCAGCACCGCTTCGGTATTTCGCTCGGCAACTTCACCTTGCTGCGCCACCTTTCGCTGGCCCCTTCGGTCAATTACGGCGAATCGTGGTACCTAAAACAGCTTACGTACCGCTACGTGCCCGAGGCGGAGGCCATCCGCATCGACACTACCCGCGGCTTCTACCGGGTAGGCAACTTTTCGGGCGGCGCGTCGCTTTCCACCAACCTTTACGGTACGCTCAACTTCAAAAGCAAGAGCATCCGGGCCATCCGGCACCGCCTCGCTCCCAGCCTGAGCTACAGCTACTCGCCCAACTACCTGGCCAACGAGAACTTCTATCAGCTGCCGCTGCTGCCGCCCGAGCTGCGCACGGCTTCCGGCCTGCGGTTTACCGAATCGCAGTTTTCACGCTTTCTGGGCTTCGGCGGCACCGGGCCGGGCGGTGGGCAGGTGAGTCAGCTGAGTTTCGGCCTGCAGAACCAGGTGGAAATGAAGGTGCGCAACAAACAGGACACCACCGGCAACCAGCCCTTCAAAAAGGTTAGCCTCATCGACGGCTTCGACCTGGGCACGGGCTACAACTTCGCCGCGCCCTCCTTTAAGCTGGCGCCGCTCAGTGCCAACCTGCGCACGCAGGTAGCGCAGAAGCTCAACATTCTGGTGGCCGGCACCTTCAATTTTTACCAACGCGACTCGGCCGGCGCGCTTATCGACCGCTACCTGTTTGAGCAGGACAACCTTCGTCTGGCCCGCCTCGATCAGGCTTCGGCGCAGCTCACGTACCAGTTCGACAGCAACCGCCGGCCGGGCCAGCCCGCCAACCGCGCCCAGCGCGTGGCCCTGCCCAATGACCCGGTGCTGGGCAACCCCAACCAGCCCGACTCCTACGCCGACTACATCGATTTCTCAATTCCCTGGACGCTGAACGCCTCGCTCGGCGCCCTCTACCAGGACCCCGGCCCGCGGCTGGCGCGGGAAGGCGTGACGCGCAACCGCTCCTGGACCACGGTGTCGATGAACATCAGCGGCGAAATCAAGCTCACCGACAAGATGCGCCTGAGCTATACCTCCGGCTACGACTTCATCTCTAATAAAGTCACGCTCACCCAGATCAACTTCTTCCGCGACCTGCACTGCTGGCAGATTACCGGCTCGTGGATGCCAACCGGCCAAATTGCAGGCTTCAACGTGACCATCGGCGCCAAATCGGCGCTGCTGCAGGACTTGAAGCTGAACCGCAACCGCACTTTCCTGAACCGCTAAGCGGCCCCGAACGGGCGGACCGCCGGCTGACTATTCCCCCAACGCAAAACCCCGGGCCCTTACGGACCCGGGGTTTTGCGTTGGCAGATTCCCACTCGCCGGCTCGGCTGCCGGGCCCCGCGATTCGCAAAAAAACGCCAGCTTTGCCCTCCCCTGCCTTCTTTCCGATCCGAACCCAACCAATTCTTCCGATGTCGCAGCACAAGGAAATCAAGCGCGTAACCACGCACCAGCTGCTGGCCATGAAGCAGCGCGGCGAGAAAATCTCGATGCTCACCGCCTACGACTACTCCATGGCCAAAATTCTCGACGGCGCCGGTATCGACGTGCTGCTCGTCGGGGACTCGGCCTCCAACGTCATGGCCGGGCACGAAACCACGCTGCCCATCACCTTGGATCAAATGATTTACCACGCCGCCTCGGTGGTGCGCGCCGTGGGACGGGCTTTCGTAGTAGTCGATATGCCCTTCGGCTCTTACCAGGGCAACTCTTCCGAGGCGCTTCGCTCCGCTATCCGCATCATGAAGGAATCGGGCGGGCACGGCGTCAAGCTGGAAGGCGGCGCCGAAATCAAGGAATCCATCATCCGCATCCTGACGGCCGGCATTCCGGTGATGGGGCACCTGGGCCTCACCCCGCAGAGCATCTACAAGTTCGGGACCTACACCGTGCGGGCCAAGGAAGATGCCGAAGCCCAGAAGCTCATCGAGGACGCCAAATTGCTGGAAGAGCTGGGGTGCTTTGCCTTGGTGCTCGAAAAAATTCCGTCGGTGCTGGCCAGGCAGGTGGCCGAGCAGCTCACCATCCCGGTCATCGGCATCGGGGCCGGCCCGGACGTGGACGGGCAAGTGTTGGTGGTGCACGATATGCTCGGCATCACCCAGGAGTTCAAGCCGCGTTTTCTGCGCCGCTACGCTGAGCTGGGCGACCTGATGCACCAAGCCGTGACGCAGTACATCGAAGACGTGAAGAGCCGCGACTTTCCCAGCGACAAGGAAGCGTACTAACCCGGGCTGGCGCGATTTTGCCGTCGTGGTCAATGCCTCTAACTATTTCAGCGCCGCGGCCCAACCAGGGCCGCGGCGTTGCGGTTTTACCCCTGGCCGCGCACCGGTTTTGGTTCCGGCCCGGACCACGGGCGCAATGCAAGTCCGAACTCTGTCGTTTATTTGCAGTTACCGTTGGTCGGCGCGGCAACCGGCTCCCAAGCGGAGCACGCGTTTGTTGCTGAGAGTTGATTTATTCCGAGCCCGCCCCCTCGACGTCTTTACCTTTTCCGGATTCTAGTAGTGAACAGACCTGCCATCTGGTCGGAGCAGAAAGAAATTCTGTTCGAAGACAACCACCTGCTCATCGTCAACAAAACCGCCGGCACGCTCGTGCAGGCCGACAATACGGGCGACGAGCCGCTCTCGGTCAAGGCCGCCGAATACCTGCGCCTGAAGTACAAAAAGCCCGGCAACGCCTTCGTGGGCGTGTGCCACCGCATCGACCGGCCGGTGACGGGCATCGTGGTGCTGGCCAAAACCAGTAAGGCGCTCAGCCGCCTGAACGAGATGTTCCGCGACAACCACATGCACAAGACCTACTGGGCGCTGGTGGGCCGCGCCCCGCAGGAACCGGAAGGAACCCTGGTGCATTGGCTGGTGAAAGACCCGATGCGCAACGTTACCAAGGCTTACCCCCAGAAGCACCAGCAGGGCCAGCGCGCCGAGCTGCATTATAAGGTTCTGGGCCAGGTGGGCCACCGCTATTTGCTCGAGGTGAACCCCATCACCGGCCGCCCCCATCAGATCCGGGTGCAGCTCTCCACCGGCCTGGGCACGCCCATCACCGGCGACGTAAAGTACGGCGCCATGGCCCCGCTGCCCGACTTGAGCATTGCCCTACACGCCCGCCGGCTGCGCTTCAAGCACCCTGTGACGCACCAAGACATGGACATCGTCGCCCCGTTGCCCGACGCGGAGGTCTGGGACCCCATCCGTAGCGGCGAAATGGTGAGCTAGTGGTTCAACGATCTAGTGAATTGACATTCTCCCATTCACCAGGTCGTTGAACCGCTAGCTCACCCACCGACCATCGCTGACAAACGTCATTTTTTGCGCGCCAATGCTGCGCTACGTTTGTGCTTCCCGTGAACCAAACGGCTCTGAACGCGTTTAGGCGTCAAGGCTTTACCACCATTTCTTCCCCACACCTCATGCCGATCCTGCTGTTTTTCGTCGGGCACTGGTACCTGTCGCTCTTCGTGCAGACGTTTTACCTGCACCGCTACGCGGCGCACAAAATGTACACCATGAACCGGTTCTGGGAGCGGTTCTTCTTCCTGCTGACCTACGTAGCGCAGGGCTCCTCGTACCTCTCGCCGCGGGCGTACGCGCTGCTGCACCGCATGCACCACGCCTTCTCCGACACCGAGAAGGACCCGCACTCCCCCCACTTCTCGTCGAATGCCTTCGCGATGATGTGGAAGACGAAAAACATTTACAACGCGGTGCTCCACGACGACTACGAGCTGGCCAAGCGCTTCGACGGCGACTATCCGACCTGGAAGGGCTTGGAGCGCATCGGCGACCATTGGGCTTCGCGCGTGGTGTGGGGCACGGCCTACGTGGGCGTCTACGCGGCTTTTGTGCCCGCTACCATGTGGTACCTGTACCTGCTGCTGCCGATTCACTTCCTGATGGGCCCGATTCACGGCGCCATCGTGAACTGGAGCGGCCACAAGTACGGCTACCAGAACTTCGACAACAACGACAAGTCGCGCAACTCCCTGTTCTTCGACTTCTTGACCGGCGGCGAGCTGTTTCAAAACAACCACCACAAGCTGCCGCTACGCGTCAACTTCGGCGTGAAGTGGTGGGAACTGGACCCGACTTACCCCGTCATCTGGACGCTGGACAAAGTGGGCATCATCAAGCTCAAGCGCGAACAGTCGGCCAAGGAACCCGTACCGCTGGCCGCGTAGCCCGAACCAGGGTATCATGGAAAGCCGCCGTGGGAGACCATGGCGGCTTTCTTTTTGCCCCAAACCTCCCCCTTGCGCCTGGGTAGCAGGCAACAAATGTTTGGAGCTCAAGGCCCAACTGACGCTTTATTTGCTTACTTTTGCCGTCCCAAATCTTTTTTCATCCGACGGACGAGTTCCGTCACCTAACCGACACGGTTTATGGCAGTTAAAATCCGCCTCGCCCGCCGCGGCCGCAAAAAGGCCGCTATGTACGACATCGTAGTGGCTGATTCGCGCGCTCCGCGTGACGGCCGCTTCATCGAGAAGCTCGGCACCTACAACCCGCTGACCAACCCGGCCAGCATCAACTTCGACGCCGACAAGGCTTTCGATTGGCTGATGAAGGGCGCCCAGCCCACCGACACCGTGCGTGCCATGCTGTCGTACCGCGGTATCCTGTTCCGCAAGCACCTACAGCTCGGCGTCATCAAAGGCGCCATCACGCAGGACGTTGCCGACCAGCGCTACACGCAGTGGCTGGACGAGAAGAACGCCAAGATTGAAGGCAAGCGCACCAACGTGGGCGCTGCCAAGGACGAAGCTCGCAAGCAGCAGCTGGCCGCCGAAACCAAAGTGCGCGAAGCCCGCGCCGAGGCGCTGCGCCAGAAGCAAGCCGCCGCTACCGCTGCCAACGCTCCGGCGGCGGAAGCGACCGAAGAAGCTGCTGAGGCTCCGGCCGAAAACGCTGAGGAAGCCAACGCCTAATTCAGTTTAGGAGTTTTCGAGTGTAGGAGTTTAAGAGTCTTCCCCGGAAGGCTTTTAAACTCCTACACTTTTTAACGCACTAACCCAACCCCTGATATGACTCTCGACGAGTGCTACGAGCTGGGCTACGTGGTTCGCTCCCACGGCTTGCGCGGACAAGTGGTGGCCGAGCTGGACGTAGACGATCTGGAAGAATACCTGGACGTGGAAGAAGTGTACGTGGAGCGGCCCGCCGGCTCCGGTAAGCTCTTCCGCTTCGAGGTGGAGCGCCTTTCGCCCCAGGCCAACAACCGCGTGCTGCTCAAGCTCAAGAACGTGGACCGGGTGGAAGACGCCGACCTGTTTCGCGGCCTGAAGCTGTTCCGCCCGCTGGAAGAGCTGCCCGAGCTGGAAGACGATCAGTTTTACTTTCACGACGTCATCGGCTTTACCGTGGTCGACGCGAACCTGGGCAAGCTGGGCACCGTGGAGGCCTTCTACGAGCTGCCCGAGCAAGATCTGCTGGCCATGCGCTACCAGGGCCAGGAAGTACTCATCCCGGTGGTCGACGAGCTGGTGCAGCACGCCGACGACGAAAGCCGCGAGCTGTACGTAACCCTGCCCGAAGGCCTGCTCGACGTATACCTGAACCCCTCTTCCAAGCCCGACGAGGACGACTCCTCCGACCCCGGCAAGGACTAAACCGCTGGGCCCCGTTATGCGCATCGACATCATCACCTGCCAGCCCGAGCTGCTCGTCAGCCCCTTCGCGCACTCCATCGTGAAGCGGGCTCAGGAAAAGGGCCTGGTTGAGATTCACCTGCACGACCTGCGCCAGTTTGCCATCAACAAGCACGGGCAGATCGACGACTACGCCTTCGGGGGCGGGGCCGGCATGGTGTTGCGTCCCGAGCCCATTGCGGCCTGCATCGACGGATTGCGGGCCGCGCGCCCGTACGACGCCATCATCTACCTCACGCCCGACGGGCCCACGTTCCGGCAGGCGGCGGCCAACCGCCTCTCGCTGCTGCAGAACGTGATTCTGCTCTGCGGGCACTACAAGGGCGTGGATGAGCGCATCCGCGAGGAGTACGTAACCGAGGAAATCAGCGTGGGCGACTTCGTGCTCAGCGGCGGCGAGCTGGGCGCGGCCGTGGTGGTCGACGCCGTGGTGCGCCTGCTGCCCGGCGTACTCGGCAACGAGGAATCAGCCCTGAGCGACTCGTTTCAAGACAACCTGCTGGCTCCGCCGGTGTACACGCGGCCCGCGGAATGGCGCGGCCGCGCCGTGCCGGCCATCCTGATGTCGGGCGACACGCCGAAAGTGGAAGACTGGCGGCACGAGCAGGCACTGGCCCGCACCCAGCAGCGGCGGCCCGATTTGCTGGCGGATATGCCCCAGGAAGCGTTCGAAGAGCCCCGGAAGCCGCGTCGTCGGAAAAAACCTAACGCTTAGTGTTGTAGCTCGGCGCAAACTCACTATATTTGCGCCTCCTTACTGAAACCACTTGGGCGGCGGCGCCGCCTTTTTTAGATTTTTTTGCTGTCATGAGCCAACTTCTCGACCTCATCAACCAGGAAGCCAAAGAGCGCCGCGCCAGCTTCCCCGAGTTTGCCGCCGGTGATACCGTGAACGTTCACGTGAAGATCCGCGAAGGCAACAAGGAGCGCATTCAGCAGTTCCAGGGCGTAGTTATCCAGCGTCGCAATGCCAACACCAACGGTGAAACCTTCACCGTGCGCAAGGTTTCGAACCAGATCGGCACCGAGCGTATCTTCCCGATCATCTCGCCGAACATCGACAAGATCGAGCTGGTACGCCGCGGCAAAGTACGTCGCGCCCGCCTGTTCTACCTGCGCGGCCTCTCGGGCAAAGCTGCTCGTATCAAAGAGAAGCGCGCCTAAGGCACCCTGCTCCCCACAACGCAAGCGGGGCCTCTACCTTTCGGTGGAGGCCCCGCTCGTCGTTTCTGCCGGTTGGGCTAGTGCTTGCGCTGGGCCGAGTCGGCGCGCAGGTCTTCCTCGGCCGAAGTGCGGCCGCCGGCTACCTGCTTGGCAGCTTCCAGCAATGCTTTGCCCAGGTTTTCGAGGCGCAGGCGTACGGGAGGATCGGTCGCCAGGGGCGTCACTTTGCCGGTGTTTTCGCCCAGGCGGTGCAACAGCTGCCCTACCAGCTTGTGGTCGAGGGTGCCGCCGCCGAAATGCGCTTTGAGCGCCTGCAGGTCGGTTACGACGGGGTGCAGCTCGGGCACATGCAGGTCCTTCAATTCCTCAATCCAGCGCTGCAGCCGGTTGTCGAGCCCGGCCTTGGTAACGGCTTCCTGCAAGTCGCCGCCGAGAAAATCCGTGGTGGCATCCAAGTGTACTTGGTGCTGCGATTCGTGCTTTTGCATCAGGCTAAGGGGTTTTGGTTGGGAACTACGACGCCTGCCGGGCCGCATGCAGGCTAACGCGGGAAACACGGACGGGGTTATGCCCAACCCGGGCTGGTAAACGTCATACGCCCGCATGCCGTACTTTCGCCACGCATTCCGCACATCTTCCTATGCAAAAGTTATTGGCCGGCCTCGCGCTGGCGGTGCTGCCCCTGGCGGCCGTGGCCCAAACCCAGCGTCCGTATTGGCAGCAGGAGGTCAACTACTCCATCGACGTGACCCTCGACGACCAGCAGCACGTGCTGACCGGCCGCGAGGAAATGCAGTACGTCAACAATTCGCCCGACGCGCTGCCCTTCATCTGGATTCACCTCTGGCCAAACGCCTACAAGGACAACTCCACGGCTTTTGCGCGGCAGCAGCGCGAGCACGGCAAGCGCAAGTTTGAGTTTGCCCCGGCCGCGCAGCGCGGTTACATCGACCAACTCGACTTCCGCGTGGACGGCAAAGCCGCAACGCTGCAGTACGACCTGCAGAACCCGGACATGGCCAAGCTGGTGCTGCCCGAGCCGCTGCCGCCGGGCCAGCGCGCGACCATCAGCACCCCGTTCCGCGTGAAGCTGCCCGACTCCTTCTCGCGCATGGGCCACGTGGGCCAGAGCTACCAGATCAGCCAGTGGTACCCCAAACCGGCCGTGTACGACCGCGCCGGCTGGCACCCGATGCCCTACCTCGACCAGGGCGAGTTTTACTCCGAGTTCGGCTCGTTTGACGTGCGCATCACCCTGCCCGACAACTACGTGGTGGGCGCCACTGGTGAGCTGCAGAACCCCGACGAAAAAGCACGCCTCGACCAACTGGCGGAGGCGGCCGCCAAGAAGGCCGACGGCGGCTCCTTTGGCACGGACGTGAGCTTCCCGGCTTCCTCGTCCAACACCAAAACCCTGCGCTACACCCAGGACCGCGTGCACGACTTCGCCTGGTTTGCCGACAAGCGCTTCAACGTGCTCAAGGACACCGTGAAGCTGCCCGGCTCGGAGCGCGTGGTAACGACCTGGCTGCTGTTTACGAACCGCAACGCCACCGATTGGCTCAAGCACCGCAACGACATCCGTTACGCGCTGCAGGGTTACTCGCGCTGGGTGGGCGAATACCCCTATTCCGCCGCCACGGCCGTCGACGGAGCCCTGAGCGCGGGCTCGGGCATGGAATACCCGATGGTGACCGTGACGGACCCGTTTGCTACCATTCACGAGGTCGGCCACAACTGGTTTTACGGCATCCTCGCGTCCAACGAGCGGGAGTATCCCTGGCTGGACGAAGGCCTGAACAGTTACATGGAAAACCGGGTATCCGAGGCTTCCGGGCAGGAACCGACTGACCCGGTAGCCAAGGCCGCGATGATGCCGCAGATGGCCGCCCGCTTGGATCTGAAAGACGTGCCCCCCTACGCCGTGTCGCAGCTACAGTGGCAGGTGCCGGCCAGCCGCGGCTACGACCAGCCCGTGGCCGGTACGCCTGCCGCTCAGTACACGGCGTACAACTACGGCACGATGGTGTACGTGAAGACCGCCGGCCTGCTGCGCTACCTCGCCGCTTACCTGGGCCAAGAGAAGTTCGACCAGGCCATGCGCCTGTACTACGACCGGTGGCAATTCCGCCACCCGACGCCGGCCGATATGCAGGCCGCGTTCGAGGAAGGGACTGGGCAGAAGCTCGACTGGTTTTTCCAGCAGATGATGGGCACCACCACCCGCTACAATGCTACCGTAGCCGATGTACTGCTGGCCGACCAGCAGGTCAAGGTGCTTGTACGCAATGAATCCACGGCACCCTGGGCCGTGCCGGTATCGACCGTGGACGCCAGCGGCAAAGTGCTGGAAACGCTCTGGACGCCCGTGTTTGGTGGCCGCGAGTCCGAGGAGAAATCCGAAACGGAGGACACCGACGTGACGCAGCTCAACTTCCGCCGCTCGCCCGAAGTGGCCGCCGTTGTCATCGACCCGCAGTACCTCACGCCCCAGCTCAACCGCCGCGACGACCGCCGCCGCCTCAGCGGGGCCCTGCCGACGCTGGAGCCGCTGCGCCTGCGCCCCTTGCTGGGCCTGGAACGCTGGGACCGTTCGGCGTTCTACTGGCTGCCGGTCGTGGGCGCCAACACCTACGATAAGTTCATGCTCGGGGCAGCCTTCTACAGTAACCCCACTGTGCTCAACAAGCTCAGCTACGTGGCCATGCCCATGTTTAGCTTCAACCGCGGCGAGCTGAAGGGCGTCGGGCAGCTCAGCCTGAACTCCCTGCCGACGGGCCGCCTGCTGCAGCGCGTAACCACCAGCTTCCTGGTCACCCGCTTTGAGCGCTACACCAAGCTGGAGCCGAGCGTCACGCTGGAGCTGCGGCGCCAGCGCCCGGCGGGCCCCCAGCAGACGCTGCAGCTGGCTTACACCATCGTGCGCGCCAAGGACGAAATCGACGACAACATCATCCCGACGCTGCGCTACGAACTGCGCGGCGGCGACGCGGTGCGCCAGTACGGAGCCGAGGCCGAGCTGAACACGTTCACCCCCCGCAACGCCAGCACCCTGTACGATTCGCCGGTGCTGGGCCGCGCCGCCCTGCGCTACCAGCGCCACTACAAGGCCAGCAAAAGCGTGCGCGCCCGCTTGTTTGGCGGCTACTTCTTCCAGCAAGCCTCCGAAGACACCCGCCGCTTCGTGATGGGCCTGAGCGGCAGCCCCGACTACCGCCGGCAGACCACGTTCCTGGACCGCCGCCAGATTTCGGATACCTGGACGGCCCAGCGGCACCAGACAGATGACCGCGACGGGGCTTTCAAGGCTTTCATTCCGGTGGCCACGAACAAGTGGCTGACCACCCTCAACCTCGAAGCCGACCTGCCGGTGACGCCGTTCGCGGTTTTTGCCGATTTTGGTGCTACCGATAGCCGCCAGCCGCTGCCGGATGGCCGCCGCCAGCGCCTGTTCTACGATGCCGGCCTGGCCTGGCCGATCTTCAACGACGTGCTACGCATCTACCTGCCGGTGGCCGGCTCGCAGTACACCGACGGGCTGCCGAACAGCTTCCAGGACCTCACCCACCGCATCCGCTTTGTCTTCAACCTACAAAAAGCCAACCCCTTCCGCCTCATCGACCAAGCTCTGCAATAAGCAGCTGCTACGGCTCGGGGCTACTTTGTTGCTGGCAGCTGGCCTTATGGCCGGCTGCCAGCCGCGTTTTAACGAGCTACCCGCGTACTCCGAGGAGCGGCATCTGCTGCAGGTGGTGGTGGAGTCGCCGGCCGGCACCAACCGCGTGCTGCGCTACGACGCCGGCACCAATGAATTCCGGCCCGAGCAGCGCGCCGGGGCCGATCGGCTGGTGGCTTTCCTGCCCCATCCCGCCAACCTGGGGTTCGTACCATCCACCAGCCTTAAAGCTTCTCCGCGCCACGCAGGTGGACGCCCGCAACCGGCCTTGGTGCTGGCCGAAAGCCTGCCGGCCGGCACGGTGGTGGAGGTGCTGCCCATCGGCCTGCTGCTGCTCGACAACGCCGGTGAAATGGAATCGGTGGTGCTGACGGTGCCGGCCCGCCCCAGCCAGCGCATCCTGCCCGTCACCACCTGGCGCGAGCTGACAAGCCAGTACCCGGCGGTGCGGGAAACGCTGCGGCTGTGGTTTCAGCACTCGGCGGAGCCCGGCACGGTGCGCGTCGTGGGCTGGCGCGACGAGCAGGCTGCCGAGCAACAGTTGCAGCAGGTGTTGCAACCGTGAGTGGTGGACTCCTTGCCCGAGCCCACTTACCGTTTAGCTCATGAATCTGCCAGCGCGCCGTGCCGCTCTAAAATGCCAAACGGCCCCGCCAGAGTCTGGCGGGGCCGTTTGCTTGTCGGATAGCCGGGTTCGGACTACTCGATCTTGTTCATGCGCTCTTTTACCGATTCCAGCTGCACGCGCATGTTGACAATGTCGGCGCGGGCGGCTTCCTGCTCTTTCAGGTTGGAATCCACCATGTTGTTGAGCTTCACCAGGTCAGCGGCATTTTCGGCTAGCTGCTGCTGGATTTCCTGCTTCTTCAGCTTGTTCTTTTCGATGTCCTTTTTGATAGCGTCTTGCTTGGCAATAACGGACATGTGGTTGTTCTGCGAGTTGATCAGCGCTTTTTCAGCTTCGGCCACCTGCAGGGCAATGTCTTCGCGGTAGAGGCTACGGGCGAAATCCTTCAGGTAGCTTTCGGCCGACTTCCACTGCTGCGGGGTAGCGTCTTTGCTCAGGTAGGCGTTGCCCAGGTCAATCGACCACCATACGGTGGTACCGGTCGGAACGGCGTCAACCTTTGAGATGATGCGAATCGGGGTTTTGGAGATGGACTCCACCACCACGCCGTCCATGGAATACACGCCCTTGTCGGCTTTTACTTTGCCGATTTTCTCGTTGATGAGCTTCACCCACGAGTCTTCGACGCGCTTGCTGTCCAACTGAATGGTGACGCGCTGGCCTTTACGCGGAATGCCTTTGATTGCCATATCCGTCTCGTCGACGGGAGAGCGTTGCGCAAAGCCGGCAGTCGTCAGGACGAACAGCAACAGGGAGAGGAGTACGCCTGATTTCATAAGAAGTGAAATGAGTTGGAAGAAACGATGTGAAGAGCTGAAACCAAGCCGAGGTTTGATTAACAACTCACCAAATTTAACCACGTGGCAACAAAGCACCAGTGAGGTTGCGTGATTTTTTTCGGATTGCGGTATTTTTATTAGATTCATTATTATATATATTAATTAAGTACAACATATCAAAAAACCATCCTTGGTAAAGTGCTGTAGTTGAAGATGATGCAAGATTCGAAACAAAGTTTATCTTCCGCCGGTTATGGGGCCCATGAAAGTTACCATCGGCCGTACCGAGCACTTCAATGCGGCGCACCGCCTCTATAATCCGGCTTGGTCCGACGCGCAGAACGACGCCGTGTTCGGCTTGTGCAACAACCCCAACTACCACGGCCACAACTATGTACTGACGGTGCGCCTCACCGGGGAGCCCGACCCGGACACGGGTTATGTGTACGACATGAAGCGTTTGAGCACCCTCATCAAGCGCCAGATTCTGGATACCTTTGACCACCGAAACCTCAATCTGGACGTTGAGGATTTTCGCCAGCTCAACCCCACGGCCGAGCACATCGCCGTAGTATGCTGGAACCGCCTGCGGCCTCATATAGCCGCGCACCTGGCCTTATCGGTCACGCTCCACGAGACGGACCGCAACTTTGTAGAATACCATGGCTAACCAGCCCGAACCCGACGCGGCCGCCGACCTTTCCCCCGACGCCCGTCTTGCCGCTGCGTTGCGCACGCCGCTACGCCCCGACGCCTTTGCCCTGAGCGAAGACGAAAAGATTGCCGGCATCACCGAGCACTTTCGCCAGATCATGGACCTGCTCGGCCTCGACCTGACCGACGACAGCCTGGCCGGCACCCCGCGCCGCGTGGCCAAGATGTTTGTGCACGAGTGGTTTCGCGGCCTCGACCCCGACAACCGCCCCGAAGTGCGCCTCTTCGAGAACCGCTACGAGTACCGGCAGATGCTGGTGGAGCGCGACATTACGCTCTTCAGCTGCTGCGAGCATCACTTCGTGCCCATCATCGGCAAGGCCCACGTGGCTTACCTGCCGGGCCAGCACGTGGTGGGCCTCTCCAAGCTCAACCGCGTGGTGCAGTACTACGCCCGTCGCCCGCAGGTGCAGGAGCGCCTCACCCGGCAGATTGCCGAGGAGCTCAAACAGAGCCTGCACACCGACGATGTGGCGGTGCTCATCGAGGCCGACCACCTGTGCGTAATGAGCCGCGGCGTGAACGATACGAGCAGCTCCACCATCACAGCCGAGTACGGCGGGCGGTTTGGGCAGGACGAAAGCCTGCGCCGCGAGTTCCTGCGCCACATCGGCAAATAACGAACTGACCCTCTACTGATTCGCGTTTGGGCTGTACCTTTGCGGCCCTTTCGGCCGCTCCCTTCCCACCCCGGCCCGGCGTATAGCACTGCTGATGAAACCTAACCTGCGCAAAGTATTGATTTCGGGCGGCCGCGGCCTAATCGGCATGCGGCTGTCGGAAATGCTCATCGACGCCGGCTACGAGGTGGCGCACCTCAGCCGCCAATCCTCGCACGGACACTACTGCTCCTTCCGCTGGGACCCGGCTACGGGCCAGATCGACGAAGCCGCCATTGGCTACGCCGATTTTATCGTGAACCTGGCCGGCGCGAGCGTGTCGGAGGGCAAATGGACCGACGAGCGGAAGCAGGACATCATGGCCAGCCGCGTGGGCGGCACCAACCTGCTGGCCCGGGAGCTGCGCGAAAAGCCGCACCACGTACAGGCCTTCATTTCGGCCTCGGCCATCGGGGTGTACGGCGACTCGGACGACCGATTGCTCACCGAAGAAACCCCGCCAGCTCCCGCCGACGACTTTCTGGCGGCCGTGGCCACGCAGTGGGAACGGGCGGCCCAGCAGGTGCAGGCCCTCGGCGTGCGCACCGTCGTGACGCGCATCGGCATTGTGCTCAGCGACGAGGGCGGCGCGCTGCCGCAGATTGCGCGGCCGGTCAAGCTCGGCGCCGGCGCGGCGCTGGGTTCGGGCAAGCAGTATATGTCGTGGATTCACATTGACGATGCCTGCCGCCTGCTCATCCAGATGATGGAGGAGCCGGAGTGGCAGGGCACCTACAACGCGGTGGCCCCGAACCCGGTCACCAACAAGGAATTCACGGCCCAACTGGCCGAGGTGCTGCACCGCCCGCTGGTGCTGCCCAAGGTGCCGGAATTCGGCTTGAAGCTGGTAATGGGCGAGATGAGCGAAATCGTGCTGGCTTCGCAGCGCGTCAGCGCCCAGAAAATCATGCAGCAGGGCTTTCAGTTCGAGTACCCGGAGCTGCGCGGGGCGCTGAAGTCGTTTTACCAGCGCGAGGAGGAGTAGACTACCCTGGCTGGCTTTGCGGCCATACAACTGGCAGGCGCCTGCCGGGCGTCCCGCCGGTATAAAATAGACTTGCTACGCCCTTTTGCTGCTCACCGGCGCCACGCTGCTGAGCTGCAACCACGAAAAAGACCGGGAACGGGTGGTGCACGCCCAATGCCAGCAGGTACCTGCCCCGGGCGTGTGCATGGGCGCCATTTCTAAGTACTACCACAACCCCAAAACCGGCTGCGGTGAGCAGTTTACCTGGGGCGGCTGCGGCGGCGTGGTGCCATTCCAGACTCTACAAAAGTGCCTGGACTGCGGCTGCGAGGCCAACTTGCCTAGCTGCCCGGGCCGAAATGCGGCGTAACCCGCGCATCTTGCGGACATGGCTTCCGTTATCAAGCCCCTACTCAGCCTACCGCTGCTGCTCACGCTGGCGTATTTACTGTACCTAAACGCGGTCCTGTACCAGCAGCCCGCCACGGTGGCAGTAGCCGGCCAGCGCCTGGATGCCGACGTGCTGGCGCAGTTGCGCTACCTGCGGGGGCCGCTGCACGACGGCGCGGCGCAGGATATGCAGGAGCTCTACCCCGAGGGCTTCGTGTTCTTGAACGCGCTTTACGGCCTGGCCTGGAGCGAAGTGGCGGCCGCGGTGCCGGCTGGTGATTCGCTGCACCGCCGGGCGGTGGACGAAAGCCGCTGGGCCAGCCGGCAGATAGCCTCGGAGCCGGGCCGGGTCATCTTCGACGCCGACTTACCCCTGCCCTACGGCGCGTTCTACAACGGCTGGCTTGCTTATTCGCTGGGCCGATTGCTACGCGCGCAGCACCCCGCCCAACGCCACCCGGCCGACGTGGCCCTGTTTCGGAGTACCTGCGCCCGGATAGCGGCGGGCCTAATCAGTTCCGCCGACGCCTCGCCCTTTCCCGAGTCCTACCGCGGGGCCGCCTGGCCGGCCGACGCCACCGTGTGCGCCGCTGCCCTGGCCACCTACGACCAGATCTACGGCCTGCGCTACCGGCCGCTGCTGCACCGCTGGCTGCGGCGGGTGCAGGCCCGCGTCGATACGCTGGGGCTGATACCGCACGCGGTGGACGCGCGCACCGGCCGCGTAACGGAAGGGGCCCGCGGCTCGTCGCAGAGCCTGATGCTCAGCTTGCTGCACGACATCGACCCAGCCTTTGGCCGGCGACAGTACCAGCAATACCGGCGCTACTTCGTGGACAGTCGCCTGGGGCTGCCGGGCATCCGGGAATACCCGCAGGGGCAATCCGGCTGGGGCGACGTGGATTCCGGGCCGGTGCTGCTGGGCATTGGCGGGGCAGCCTCGGTGGTGGGCCGGCGGGCCGCCCAGCAGTACGATGACACGGTGCTGGCGGCCGGGCTGCGCAACAGCCTTAGCGCCTTTGGCATGGCGCACACCCGCCGCGGCCAGCGCAGCTACTTGTTCGGCCAGCTGCCCATTGCCGACGCGTTTCTGGCCTGGACCAACGCCGTAGCGGTAAGCCCGCCCCTGCGCACGCCGGGGGGCTGGCGCGGGTGGTTTCAGCTGTTCTCGGTTGGGGTAGCCCTGGGCGTCGCCTGGCTGTATAGGCGCCAGCCACGTCGCCGGCCGCCCGTCACGCCGCCCACCGCGGCCCGCGGCGGGGAGCCGCTGCCGCGCTAGGCGCTTACTGCGGCACCTTCAGGCTGTCGGGCACCGGGGCTTCACCGCTGTTAATCTGCTCCAGCAGGTTGTCGGTGGCAATGGAATCAATGACCAGCTCCTTGCGGCGGCGCGGCCGGTCGTCTTCGCTGTAGCAGATGTACTTGCGGTTGATTTTGCCGGGATACTTGGGGAAAGGCCCGGGCGTGATGCCAAGTTCGGGGTCCTTGTAAAGCTTCTCCATGTAGGCCCCGAACACAGGCAGGGCCATGCGCCCGCCTTCGCCCTGCTCCGAGCGGAAGAAGTGGATGCTGCGGTCCTCGCCGCCGACCCACACGCCGGTGACCAGGTCTTTGGTAATGCCCATGTACCAGCCGTCGGAGTAATTCGAGGTGGTACCGGTTTTGCCACCGATCTGGTTGTCTTTCTTCCACAGGTCGTATTCCCAGAGGCCCTGCGAAGTACCGCCGGGCTCTTCCATGCCGCCGCGCAGCATGTACACCATCAGCCAGGCCGTTTCGGCCGGAATGGCCGGCTTCTGCTGCGGGTCGAATTGCTTGATGACGTTGCCGTTGCGGTCTTCAATCCGCGTCACGATCAGCGGCTCGGCCCGGAAACCGCCGTTGACGAAGGTGCTGTAGGCATTCACCATCTCGTACACGCTCACGTCGCCGGCCGAGCCCAGGCCGATGCTCGGCACGGGCAGCAGCTTGCTGCGGATGCCGACTTTATGGGCGTACTTGGCCACTTCCTCCCAGCCCACGCGCTCGGTGAGCTGAGCCGTGACGGAATTCACGGAGCGGGCCATGGCGTGGCGCAAACTCATGTTTGAGCCGGTGTATTCGCGCGTCACGTTGTCGGGCTGCCACTCCATGGGCTTGCCGTTTTCCACGTACTTGATGGTCACGCGCTGGTCGCGGATCCGGTCGCAGGGCGCGTAGCCCTTGTCGATGGCCGTCAGGTACACGAAGGGTTTGAAGGTGGAGCCGGCCTGGCGCTTGCCCTGCTTCACGTGGTCGTACTGGAAGAAGCGGTAGTCGAGGCCGCCCACCCAAGCCTTGATGTGCCCGGTGTACGGGTCCATCGACATCATGCCCGCGTGCAGGAAGTGCTTGTAGTAGGCCAGCGAATCGAGGGGCGAGAGCAACAGTGTGGTGTCGCCGTCGCCCTTCCAGGTAAACACCTTCATGGGCCGCTTGGCGTGCAGGGCCGAGTCGAGGCGGGCGGGGTTGCCCTTGTAGCGGACGGCCAGCTCCTTGTAGAGCTCGGTGCGCTTGATCTGCGTCTCGATGAAGTTCGGAATTTCGTTGCCGTCCTCGTCCACCCAGGGGTTCTTGCCGCGGTTGCGCCAGAAGTTGTCGAAGGAGCGCTGCAGGGCTTTCATGCGCTTCTGCACGGCCTCCTCGGCGTGCTCCTGCATGCGCGAATCGAGGGTGGTGTAGATTTTCAGCCCGTCGCGGTACATGTCGTAGCCGTTCTTCTCGCACCAGGCGTTGACAAACTGGCTGATGGCCGAGCGGAAGTAGTTCTCGGGGCCGTCGACGTGCTTTTCCACCTGGTACTTAAGCACGATGGGCCGGGCCTGCAGGGCCTTGGCCTCGGCGGCGGGCAGCACGCCGGCCTGCGCCATGCGCTCCAGCACCAGGTTGCGGCGCCGGGTAGAGGCTTCCGGGTGAAAGCGCGGGTTGAAGGCGGTGGGATTGTTCAGGGCCCCCACCAGCACGGCCACCTGCTCCACCGTCAGTGAGTCGGGCGACGTGCTGAAGAAGGTTTTAGCCGCCACCTTGATGCCGTAAGACTGCGAGCCGTAGTCCACGGTGTTCAAGTACATGCGTAGAATTTCGTTCTTGGTGTAGCGGCGCTCCAGCTCCACGGCCGTCAGCCACTCCTTGAGCTTCGCCACCACCGTGCCCACCACCGGCACCTTGCCCAGGGCGCCCTGCTCCTCGCGGCGGGTTTTGTAGAGGTTTTTGGCCAGCTGCTGGGTGATGGTGGAGCCGCCGCGCTTCTGCCCGCGCAGCGCCGCCGCTACCGAGCCGGCCAGTGCCTCGGGGTCGATGCCGGAGTGCTCTTCGTAGCGGATGTCCTCGGTGGCCACCAGCGCCTTGATGAGCCAGGGCGACATCTGGTTGAGCGGCACCGGGTAGCGGTTTTCGCGGTAGTAGCGGCCCAGCAGCACGCCGTCGGCGGTGTAGGCCTCGGAGGGCTGCTCCACCTTGGGGTTCTCCAGCTCCTCCAGGCTCGGCGACTTGCCGAACAGGAACATAAAGTTGGACGCCACCAGAATGGGCAGCAGAAAGAAAAAGCCTGCTACCGTCGCAAACACGGCCCAGGCCATGCGCGAGAGTCGGTTGGGCCACGTCCGTTGCGGGCGCGGCGCCTGGGGCTGGCGGGCAGTTGTTTTCGGAGCTTCAGTCGAGGGCATTGGGCGGAAGGCACCGGGCGTCAGTCACGTTCGCACGCCGGCGGAAATACAAATATACCGGTTGCGGCCGGCTGAAGCGGCGGCTACGGTGCGGAGCAGCTCTTCTGCATAGCTATGTTTGCACTAGCCGCCGAGCCTTGAGGGGCCGGCCGCAGCCGCTCCACTTTTAACTCCACTTCGCTATGACACACGCTTACCCGCTCGCTGCTGTTGGCATCCGCCGCGCCTGGCTGGGCCCGGGCCTGCTCTGGGCCGGCCTGCTGCTGGCCGCCGCCCCGCTCCGGGCCCAGTCGGTGGGCATCGGCACCACCACCCCCGATAGCAAAGCGGCCCTGGACATCAGCAGCACCGATAAAGGCCTGCTCATCCCGCGGCTGACCCAGGACCAGCGCACGGCCATGACCGGCGTGCCTACAGGCCTGATGGTGTTTCAGACCGACGGCGCCCAGCCCGGCTTCTGGTATTACTTCGGCGGGCAGTGGCTGAATCTGCCCAACAGCACCAGCGGCGACAACCTAGGCAACCACACCGCCACCCAGCCGCTCACGTTTGACAACGGCAACGGCGACAAAGTGCGGTTTGAAAGCGGAGGCCCCAACGTTTCCAAGATTGCCCACAGCACCGGCTGGAGCATCGATATGTACGCCGGTCCCGGCGTGCCCAGCGGTACGTTCCTGGGCCAGCACCGCTTTTTCACCACCGCCGGCAACGGCTACATCGAGCGGATGCGCTTGGGCGCCGACGGCAACTTGGGCCTGGGCCTCACCGCCCCCGCCGCCCGCCTCGACGTGAACGGCAGCGTGCGCGTGGTCGATGGGCTGGCCGTGGACGCCAACTCCCTAAACACCGGCCTCAACGACGCCCTGCGCCTGGGCGGCCTGAGCAGCGGCGAGGCCCTGGCCTCCAACCGGCTCGCGGGCAACACCAACCGCTTCGGGCTGGATATGTATACCAACGGCCAAGCCCGGCTGAGCATCCTCAACGGCGGCAACGTGGGCATCGGCACCCAAACGCCGGGCCAACGGCTGGAAGTCAGCGGCTCGGCCTACGTTAATGCCGAGAACAGCGGCTTCATTGCCGACGAAGGCGGGCGCCGCCGGGTGGGCCTGATGAAGTACGCCGGCCGCGAAGCCGGCCTGTGGCGGGCCGGCAACGTCGATTTTGAAATCGGACGAATCAACACCACCGACTTGGCGGCGGCCAACGGCAGCAACCAGTTCGTGACCGACCTGTACGTGGCCGGCGACGGCGCGGTGGGCGTGGGCACCACCACGCCCCAGCAGCGCCTCGACGTGAGCGGCAGCATTACGGCCAACAACCTGGTACTGCGCGACTTCAGCGCCAACAAATCGACGCTGCTGGCCATCCGCGGCAGCGACGGCCGCATCGGGCAGCCCAACACGTTCGATCTGCAAACCAACGGCTCGGTGCCCAGTGGCGGCTGGGCTGCCTGGATCGTGACCCACAACCTGGGCTTCAAACCCATGGTGATGCTCTCGATGGAGCTACTGACCGGCAACACGCTCAACAGCGTCACCTATTTCTATAAGCACGTCAACGACAACCAATTTGAGGTGTATTCCTACAGCTTGGGCTCGTCGGGACCAGTGGAGTATGTGATTCACGGGCTGATCGTCCGCTAAAGACCGCTGCAAACAGGCATGGCGGTTTATCAGAGCCTTGCGGAGCGGCCTTTCAATCTTCGGCAAAGGCCATTGGCAAAACCTTAAAGGGGACGCTGCCCCCCCCTGCCTCCGGCAGTGCTACCACTCGTTGCGAGTGGTTTAGCAGCAACTTGAGCTTTCGGAGGAATGCTTATTGAGGAGCTAGAATACGAACACGAAGAAGCCGATGCACGTGAGCAACCCCACCAGCAGCCACGCCCCGGCCGCTGCCAGCCGGGCCAGGCCCCGCAGCAGGCGCCACGGCAAGCGCCCGGCCAGGCGCCAGAGAAGATACGGGCCCAGCCAGCCCAGCACGCCCAGGCTGGTTAGCAGCAGCCCCACCATGTGGCCGCTGTGCCGGGCCGGGTTGGTCCAAAGCTCGTCTTCCAGGGCCAGACTGAGGATGGCCAGTGCCGCGCCGGCCACGGCCAGGCCCACCGACGCCCGGTAGCGGCCGGAACGCTGCTGCCACACTGCCCAAAGGTGCAACGCTGTATCGGTGCCTATGCTACTCATGCCGAGGGTGCGTAAGCGGTTAGCCGAAAGCTGGCACTGAGATAGGCGTTCCTACGGCCTTTGCCGGGGCCGCTGCCGGCCAAGCCAAGCCGCGGATGCGGATGGTGTGGGGCTGGCGCAGCATCTGGCAGGCCCGGCCCCATTCGGCGGCCACCGCGGCGCAGAAGCCCACGGGCCCCATGCCCCCGGCCCAGAGCGTGCGATTGTACCAGCACCACACCAGCCCAGCCGTCCCGATCATCAGCCCGCGGTGCGCCTGCTGACGCAGCCACCAGCCCAGGCCGCTGCGGCGGGCGCGCAGCTGGCTGAGCGTGAAGCACTGGAAGTTGATGTGCATTTCCTCGTCGCGGAGGATGCGTAGGCAGATTTGCTGCAGCAGGCCCGAGTACGTGGCGTGGTACAGCGCCCGGTAGTACACGGCGGCAATGATTTCGGCCGTGAGCAGCACGCGGATGGTGTTTTCCCAGCCGGCCCAGCGGCGCATGCGCCGAAACACGTCGTCGAGCCAGGTGTAGCGCAGGCGCGGAATGCCCTGCTGATCGAGAAACTGCCCCAGCACCTGCGCGTGTCCCTGTTCCTCGCCGATGAAGTGGCGCATGGCGGCTAGGTAGTCGGCGTCGCCCGAGGCCTTGGCGTGGTGGTGCAGATGGCGGCCCTCGGAGCTTTCGCCCCGCTGAAAGTGCTGCAGCGAGCGGCCCGCCGCGCGTTTTTCGCGGGCGGTGAGGAGGTAAGAATCATCCCAGCTCAGGTCGGCGAGGTGGGCGTGGTTGGCGCGGAAGTATGCAGCCCAGTCGGCAAAAGTCATGGCAGTAGCGGACCGCTCGGGGCGGCGGAAAGTCAGGGGTGAGAAAGCAGATGGATGGGCCGTCGTGACGTGGCGGGTTGGGCAGTCGGAAAGCAACTCTGCTCAGCCGCTAGTGCGGGTTGATGCCCAGGGCAATGAACAGGCAGACCAGCAGCACCACGCCCACGCTGAGCACGTGAACCAGCACGGCTACCGCCACCAGCAGGGTTTGGGCGGCCTGGCCGGCCCCGGGCGTGGCCCAGCCCCGGCGCGTGACCAGCAGGTACAGCAGCGCGTTGGCCGTGAACAGGCCCAGGAAGAAAACGGTCCGCTGCCAAGCCTCGGGGAAGTCATCGATGAAGCGCAGCACCAGCACCAGCAGGCCTACACCCGCCAGCAGGCCCAGGCCCCGCCGCAGCCAGGCGCCGTGCGCCGCCCGGAAAGAAGAATGATTGTTCATGGACGTTGGGAAAAAGCGTTGCGGCATGGACGTCGGAGCCCGTTCAGGGCTTGGCGGAGCGGTGGGCCAGGGCAGTCAGGTCGTGGTAAGCGGCTTGGTCGGCCCAGGTCCAGTCCTGCCAGCTGGCCTGCGCCCGGTACCGGGCCTGCCACGCGGCCACGCGCCGATCGAGCTGGCGCTGGGCTGCTTCGGGCTGCAGCTCTTCGTAGAAATAAGCGTTGTCGCCGGCCTGCGTGATGTGCGTCATCGTGTTGAGCGCGGCGCGGTGCCGCAGCAACTCGGGCAGCGCCCGGCCGGGCATGTCGAGCAGGAAGCCGAAATCAACCTGCCGGAAGCCGGAGGTGAGGTTGAAGCGCACAATCCACACTTCCCAGTTGCCCAGCGCCAGGCACAGCAGCACCAAGTAGGCGGCCACGCTGTTCAGGCGCACCAGGCTGAAGGCCGAGCGGCGCTGCCAGATCTTGAGCAGAATGGTCAGCAGGCCGAACAGGGTCAGCAGCAGGAAAAAGCAGACACCGATGCGCTTGTAGGCCAAGCCCATGCGCGAGATATAGTGGTAGTTGCGCAGGCCCACCGACACGGCCAGCACCGCGTTTTGCAGCACCCACACCGTGGCGCCCCAGCGCAGGGCGGGCAGACCGGGCTGGTAGAAATTAAGGTTGCGGCGAAAAAACCAGAGCACGATGCCCATGGCCAGCAGGATGCTGAAGATGAGCACGTAGGTGCCCTCGTGCACGAACTGGGCAAGGTTGAATCCCGTGGCCGGCCGGAAGTTGATCCAGATCCAGTTGATGTCGATGGCATTGACGACCAGCAGCAGCACGTTGACGAGGCCGAACACGGCCAGCGCGGCTAGGTATTCCTTGCGCAGATCGGCCGTGCGGAAGTCGCGGCGGCGAAAGTCAGGGTTGCGCACGGCAAAGGAAGCAACCCCGTCGCGGCGGCGGCGGATGAACTCCGGAAAGCGGGCCTCCCACTGCGCGAGGCCCGGCAACGGCACCCGCAGCAGGGCCACGGCCGTGGCGGCCAGCCCCACCAGCAGAAACAGCAGGTGCCCGAAGGAAAACAGCTCCAGCCACGCGCCTAGCCACCGGGCCAACGTGGCCCAGGCCTCGCCCACGAGGCGGCTGTACACCGGGTTGGCCACCACGAACAGCCCGTGGAACACGCCCAGTACCAGCACCGGCACCAGCAGCAGGCGGCCGTACCAGCCCACGCGGCCCATACGCGTCTGCCGCCCGGGCAGCGCCCGCACCAGCAGCGGCGGCAGCCCGGCTACCACCTGCGCCGCGGCACCCAGCCCCGTAAGCAGGGCCAGCCCGGCCAGTTTCAGGTGGGGTTGATTGGCGAAGCCCCAAAGCATCAGCACTGAGCCGGCGCAGGCCAGCGCCGCCGTAGCCGAGCCGTACCAGGCCACTGCTCCTACCGAGAGTAGCGCCCCCAGCAGCGCGAGGCGAAAGTAGCCGGAACGCCACGCGGCCCGCGGCTGCCCGGCCAGCAGCGCGGCCACAGCCAGCAACGTGTAGATGGCCAGGTTCAGCCCCAGCCCCTGCTGCCAGAACAGTACGTCGAAGGCCACGACGCCCAACGGCAGCAGCCATTTCTGGGTGGCAGTCAGCACCAGCCGGGCCGGGCGCCAGATGGGCGGGGCCAGGTGGCTATTGGTTTGCAGACGCGTCGTGGCGGTGGAAGTGAACAAGGGCAGAGCTTGCATGAATTAAAGTACTTTGTATTTCAAAGTTCAAGAACGGTTAACGTTGCCCAGCGAGGTGCAGATCATACGCTTTAGAAGTGAAAATCCCCCGACGTAGGCGCTGTCAATAGCTGCCAGACGGCCACCGCCCCCAGGCCCAGCAGGGCTTGTCCCAGCAGACTCAGCAGCAACACCACGCCTAATCGGGTACTGAAACGACGGCGCAGCCCGACAGCCAATGGCCAACTGACCAGCTTCAGCATCAATACCAGCCCTGCCAACGGCAGCAGGAACAGCCCACCCATCAGCAGGGCCGCCAGCCGGGCGTCGGACGTGCCGGCGGCTACTGCCAGCCACATCATCCAGCCCAGCGGCGTGCCCCCCAGGATGCACACGAACCGGCCGAAGGCGGCATCGGCGGAAAGGGGTGCGCCGACACGCTGCCGTGCCCAGGCGGGGGAAGTCTCGTAGCGCAGAATACTCATTTGTAAAGAACTTTGCATTTCAAAGTCTAACCGCAAAAAAATATCAGCCGTCGCGGCGCAGCAGCTTTTCCAGCGTGTCGAGGTGGTCCTGAAACGCTTGGCGGCCTTCCTTGGTGGCGGTGAAGGTGGTGTTGGGCTTCTTGCCGATGAACTGCTTGTTGACCTGCACGTAGCCCGCCTTTTCCAGCGCGGCGGCGTGGCTGGCCAAGTTGCCGTCGGTCAGGTCCAGGGTTTCCTTCAGGTCGCCAAAGCTTACTTCCTCGTTGGCCATGAGCACGGCCATCACGCCCAGCCGCACGCGGTGGTCAAAGGCCTTGTTGAGCTGATGGATGGCGTGCTTCACGGAAGGGACAGACGCCGCCGGCGATGCGGCAGCAGCGGGAAAAGCGGACGGAGAAACCGGACGCTCCGCACGGGAGCAGTCGGGCGGGGCGCGGAGTTTAGGTGGTCGGGGCCGGGTGGCGCTGCCGCTCGTAGCGGTTGTACATCAGCAGCCCGTAGCCGATATGGCAAAGGCCAAACCCAAGGGCAAAGAACAGAAAGGCGTAGCTGGGCAGCAAGCTTGCCACCAAACCCAGGGCTATTTCGGAGATACCCAGCAGTTTAATTTCGTCGAGGGTGTACTTGCTGGCGTTGAGCAGGGCCAGGCCGTAGAAGAGCAGCATGGCCGGCACCACCAGCCCGGCCGCCCCGCGCAGGTACAGCTGCAGGCAGAACAGGCCGCCGGCCACCAGCGGCACGGCCATGCTCCAGAACAGGCGGCGCACCACCGGGTCCCACAGGGAGCGGCCTTCCGTGCGCGAGCGGCGCTGCGTGAAGTAAATCGCCACGGTGCCCGCCAGCAGGATAATGCCCAACGCCAGCCCCAGCAGAAACGGCAGCGTGGACAGCCGCGTGGCCTCGGAGCCTTCCATCAGCTCCACAAAGCCCAGCTGCCCGGCTTGGCGGCCGTAAGGCGACTGGGCGGCCGCCGGAGCGCCGAACTGTGTGCTCAGGTACCAGTGCCCAAACGCGGCCCCGGCCAACGCCACCACCCCCGCCCCTACCCCCGAGAGGCCGCTCAGGGAAATAAACCGCGAGGAACGCTCCATGATGGTGCGGATTTCGGCGAGCTGAGCTAAGGGGTCGACGGCTGGCTTCATACTTTCAGAGCACTTTGTATGGCAAAGCTAGGTAAAGAGTTCAGCTTTCCAACTTCCTTCCATACTATTTATTCTGCGGGGGCGGCTTTGCGGCCCGCCGTCGTGCCCGCAACGAGGTATCCGCGGCGCGGCCACGAAAGCCGCCCGGCGCGTACCTTGGCCGCATGAAGCTTCGCTTGCACCTGTTTGAGTTCGAGGATCAGCCCTGGTTTCCCAACGCGGTGCGGGCCGGCATGATGGACTACCTGCGCTTCATGATTACGCACCTGCATACGTACCGCCCCATCGCGCCGCTGCTGGCCGAAGGACTGCGCCGCACGGGCCAGACGCAGGTGCTGGAGTTGTGCGCCGGGGCGGGCGGTGGCACTACCGACGTGCTGCAGGCGCTGCGCGCCGAGCACCTGCCTGCAGCGCGCATCACCCTCACCGACCTGTACCCCCAGCCTGCCGCCTGGCGCCACCTGCAGGCCCAGACCGGCGGAGCCATCGGTTTTGACCCAGCATCCGTCGATGCCCTGCGGGTGCCGGCCGAGCTGCCGGGCTTCCGGGCGGTGTTTTCGGCGTTTCATCACTTCCGGCCCGCTGCGGCCGAGGTACTGCTGCGCGACGCGGTGCGGGCGGGCACCGGCATTGGCGTATTCGAAGGCGCGGGCAAGCATTGGCTGGAGTTGCTGCTGGCCGTGACGCTGATGCCCGTACTGTTGCTGCTGATCATGCCCTTTGTGCGGCCGTTTAGCCTGAGCCGCCTGTTCTTTACCTACCTCGTGCCGCTGATTCCGCTGTGCACCATCTGGGACGGCATGGTGTCCATCCTGCGCATGTACCCGCCTGAGCAGCTGCTGGCCCTGGCCCGCCGCGCCGACCCCGAGGGCCGCTACGCGTGGCAGGCCGGCAAGGTGCGGCACGCTTGGGGGCCGGAAGTATGCTACCTCGTCGGCTGGCCGAAGGACCAATGAGCAATGAATAACCGAAGGAAGGCGTAGCCAATGAGCGATAAAGCGCGGTAGAATCGGTTTCTTGCCTCGCTTAATTTCGACTGGTCGTTTTGCCTGTCCCGATTCCGCCACGCCGGTCCACCTGCTCACCTTTTATTGCTGATTGTTCATTGCTCATTGATTCTTACAAAAAGGCGTTGCCGCTGCTGCGCATTCCCTTTTCGGTATACCTGATGCCGGTATACTGGTTTGCGCTGAGCGCGCTGCGCGGCCCGTTTTCACCGGGCAAGGCGGTGGGGGTGTTTATCGTACTGCACGTGCTGGCCTACCCGGCGTCCAATGGGTATAATTCCTGGTTCGACCGCGACGAGGACAGCATCGGCGGCCTGGAGCGCCCGCCCCAGGTAACGCCGGAGCTGTGGCAGCTGGTGGTGCTGTTCGACGGGCTGGCCATCTTCGGCGGCTTGCTCGTTTCCCTGCCCTTCGGCCTGCTGCTTACGGTGTACTTGCTCATTTCCAAGGCCTATAGCTACGACCGGATCCGGCTCAAAAAGTATCCATTCACCAGTACCCTCGTGGTAGTCGTGTTTCAAGGCGCCTTCACGTTTCTGATGACGCAGGTGGGCGCCGGCGCTGCCTGGGCCGAGATCCGCAGTCCGGACAACCTGCTGCTGGCACTGGTAAGCAGCCTCTTTCTGGCCGGCTCCTACCCACTCACGCAGGTGTACCAGCACCAGGAAGACCGCCGCCGCGGCGACCAGACCCTGAGCCTGCTGCTGGGCGTGCGCGGCACCTTCGTGTTTGCCGGGCTGGGCCTGCTAGCTGGCGCCCTGGTGCTGGGCTACGGCCTGCTGCTGCGCCAGGAGCCGGCTTTTCTGGCCGTCTTTGGAGTGGCCACGCTGCCGGTGGTGGCGCTGTTTGCGCGCTGGGCATGGCAGGTGTGGCACGACCCCGCCGCGGCCGACTTCCGCCGCACCATGCGCATGAATCAGGTGTCCTCGCTCTGCCTGAGCGCGGCCTTTCTGCTGATGCTGGCGCTGCGCCACGGCGCGTTCGGCGGGCACCTCACCAACGTACTGCCGCCCCAGGCCGTACAAACTGCCTATGCTAACCCGCCGCTTTGCCCCCGCCCTGTTGATGGCCGCGCTGCTTGCGGCCTGCTCCTCGCCCTCGGCCGATAGCCCGGCCGGCACCGCCGCCACGGCTACCACGGCCGCCGACGCACCCGCCCTGGAGCCGCTGGACACCACCGCGGCCTCGGCCGCGCACGCCACGTCCGACACGCTTAAAGCCGTGCGCACGCGCCACCTGTTCTCCTCGCCTTCTGCCCCCGATCTGTTTCAGCTGGTGCTGCGCGGCGACTCCCTGCTCGGCAGCGAAGCCACGTTCACCATCACCGCAGCCGACGGCACTGTCATCTTCCGCGAAGCCCTCAGCTCGGCCGACCTGGAGGCCTCGATGGTGTACGAAATGACCAAGCCCGGCGCCACGCGGCAGGAGCGAGAAGCGTACGTGCGGCGCCGTATGGATGAATTCTTCGCCGCCAAAAACTTCCGTAAGCCCGCCATCGGCCCCAAAGACGTGTTCCAATCCGGAACCGTGGAGCGCGCTGTGTGGGACGACCTGCGCCAGCGCCCCGATGCAGTCAGCTTTCAGTACCTGGTGGGCAAGGAAGACAGCCGCCGCATTGCCTGGTCGCCGCTGCGCAAGCAGGTAGTGCGCATCGGCCGTTTCGGGGGCTGATAGCACCCGCGTAAAAGACCGAGGCCGGCGCCCGGACATCCCAATCGGGAGTTCCGAGTGCCGGCCTCAGCCGTAGCTGCTGGGCCGCAGTTATTCTGGGGCGGCGGTATCGCGCAGCAACTGCTCCAGGCCGGCTTTCAGCTGCTCGTAGGGCTGATAGCCCCGACTGAGCACGTAGCCCTGCTGCCCGTGGGCGAAGATGAGCGTGGGAAAGCCCTGCACGCCCAGCCGCTGCACCACCTCAAACTCGTGCTGTGTAGCCTGTCGGGCGGCGTCGCTGTCCCACCAGCGCAGGAATTCCTCGGGGTCGAGGCTGAACTGCCGGGCTAGCGCCGCGTAGGTTTCCGGCGCGTTCAGGTCCTGCCCGTCGGCAAAATGGGCGTGCTGCAGGGCGTGGGCGAAGGCGGCTTCGCGGTGGAGCGGGTCCAGCTGCTTGAACGCCTGCAGGGCGCGGCTCGGCGGCTCCGAATCGTTGAGGTAGCTGCCCTCCTGGCCCAGCTGCCGGAAAGCTTCGCCAAACGGCACGCCGGTTACCTGCGCCACCTGCTCGGAGGCTTGGCTGACGTAGTCCCACACCTGCCGGATGGGGCCGACTTCAGCGCCGGTAATCATGCCGCCGCTGAGTACCGTCACGGGCACCCGCTCGGCAAACTCATCGGCCAGGCGCTGCACCACCGGGCTGGTGCCGTAGCACCAGCCGCACAGCGGGTCGAAAATGTACAATAGCTGCCGCTCGGGGCTGGAAGAAGGGGTGCTCATGCTGCAAAGGTGGCCTCAGCGGCTCTATAGTCCCAAGCGCAACCGCCGGGATGCAGGTAAGGTTGCCATGGCGTCGCTTGCGCCTGACAGCACAACGCCGCCCGCCACAGCAGTGACGGGCGGCGTAGCCGAACTGCAAACTATGGGCTCGTTAGCCGTTCATCGACACCAGGAACTCCAGGTTGTCGCGGGTACCTTTCATGCGGTCCTTGAGGAACTCCATGGCCTCCGTGGCCGACATATCCGACATAAACTTGCGCAGCACCCAGGTGCGGCTCAGCTCGTCTTTGCCCATCAGCAGGTCTTCGCGGCGGGTGCCCGAAGCCGGTACGTCGATGGCCGGGAAGATGCGCTTGTTGGCCAGCTTGCGGTCCAGCTGCAGTTCCATGTTGCCGGTGCCTTTGAATTCCTCGAAGATAACCTCGTCCATCTTCGAGCCCGTGTCAATCAGCGCGGTGGCAATGATGGTCAGCGAACCGCCATTCTCCACGTTGCGGGCTGCCCCGAAGAAGCGCTTCGGCTTCTGCAGCGCGCCGGCGTCGATACCGCCCGAGAGGATGCGGCTGGAGGAGGGCTGCACCGTGTTATACGCGCGGGCCAGACGGGTGATGGAGTCGAGCAGAATCACCACATCGTGGCCGCACTCCACCAAGCGCTTGGCCTTGTCGAGTGCCATACCGGCGATTTTCACGTGGCGGTCGGCTGTTTCGTCGAAAGTCGAGCTGAGCACTTCGGCTTTCACCGTGCGCTGCATCTCGGTTACTTCCTCGGGGCGTTCGTCGATGAGCAAAATCATCAGGTACACCTCAGGATGGTTTTCGGCGATGGAATTGGCAATTTCCTGCAGCAGCACCGTTTTACCGGTCTTGGGCTGGGCCACGATCAGGCCGCGCTGGCCTTTGCCGATGGGGGCAAACAGGTCCAGGATGCGGGTGCTGAGCTGGTTCGGGGTAGTCGTCAGCTTCAGGCGCTCATCGGCGAAGAGCGGGGTGAGGTGCGAGAAGGAAATCCGGTCGCGCACGTCTTCCACCGAGCGGCCGTTGATAGTTTCCACCGACACCAGCGCGTAGTACTTCTCCCCTTCCTTGGGGGGGCGCACCGTGCATTTCACCGTGTCGCCGGCCTTCAGCGAGTACTGCTTCACCTGCTGCGGCGACACGTAGATGTCGTCGGGCGAGGCGAGGTAGTTGTAGTAGGGCGAGCGGAGGAAGCCGTAGCCGCCGTCCGGCATCATTTCCAGAGCGCCTTCGCTCGGAATGGTGATTTCCAGCGACTCCACGCGCGGCGGCTGCGGCTGGCGCTGTTGCTGCTGGCCCGGCTCCCCGGCGGGGCGCTGCTGGCCCGGCTGGCGGCCTTCGCGGTTGAATCGGTCGTCGCCGCGGCGCGGCTCGTCGCGGCGCAGTTCGCCCTGGCGGGGCTCATCCCGGCGCATTTCCTCGCGGCGCGGCTCATCCCCGCGGCGGGGCTCGTCGCGACGCAGGTCGCGCGGCTCGCGGCCTTCCCGGTTTTCGCGGGGCTCCCGCTGCTCGCGGCCCTCGCGCAGTTCCCGCTCGTCGCGGGGCGGCTGTGGCACGATGATGCGGGCGGGTTGCTGGGGTTGTTCCTGGCCAGCCGGGCGGGCCGGAGCCTGCGGCGCGGGGGGCAAGGGCGGGCGCGGTTCGCCGCTCCGCTCCCGGGGAGCATCCCGGCGGTAATCGGCCGGGCGAATTTCGCGCGGCTCGCGGCCGGGCTGCGGCACCACGAAGCGCACCGGGCGGTTTTCACGCGGCGCTTCCTCGGCGGGGCGCGGGGCGGCGGGCGCAGCCACAGGTGGTGCTACGGCTTCCTGCACGGCGGCCGGCAGTTCGGCAGCCGGTTGTTCTACTACCGGAACATCTACGGCCTCGGTGGCCGCGGGCGCAACGCCGTTGCGGCCGCCACGGGGCGGGCGCTGCACGCCGCGCGGCGTGCGGCCATTGGCGGCGGGTGCCGCCACAGTAGCCTCCATCACTGGAGCCGCTTCTGCCACGACAGGCTCCACCACGGGAGCTTCGGCCGCAGCAGCAGCAGCTTTGGCAACGGCGCCGTTGCGGCCACCGCGGGCCGGACGCTCGGCCCGGGGGGCTGGAGCAGCCGGCGGGGCATCTACCGTAGCCGGGGCTTCTCCTTCAACCGAATCACGCTTGCTGGGCAGCTTATCAAGCGGCGTCACGGCTTGCTGGTCCAGTATCTTATAAATCAGGTCCTGCTTGCTTAGGCGGCGGAAATTACCCACGTTAAGGGATTCAGCAATTTCCTTCAGCTCGGACAGCAACCGGTCCTTGAGCTCGTCAATAGTGTACATATAAAGGTACGGGGAGAGGGAAAATCGGGGTGGAGATGCCCGGCAACGGCCGCCGTGACCCGCTTACGCGAGCCGCCACGGCACACGACCCAACGGGAAAGCAGCGCAAACGCGCGGGCAGAAGTGGCAGAGAACAGCTGGAGTGCGCGGGCGCCGGAACAAGAGCAAAATCGGGGGTCGGGGCGCTGCGCCCAGGGGGCGCGGCCCGGCATCTGGCGCCGGCTTGCTTCCGCAATGTTACGCAATACGCCCAAAAGCCCCAATAGGATACAGCTTTTTTATGGCCTTGCTCGTGCATTTAACTATTCACAGAAGGCTATGGTTCAAGCCGGTGCTACAGGCCGCCGCCGGTCAATCCGGGGTTATCCGTAATTTGGCTGATTATTCCGCTGATTGTATGAAATTCCTCCGTTTTACGGCGTTGGCCCTCGGCTTACTCACCGGCTGCAAGGACAACCCGCCGCCCGCTCCGACCACCCCCACGCCCACCTACACCACTGCCGTTGAGGTGACGGTGGACAACGCCCCGCCCTACGATTTGCTGCAGGCCTACGTGTCAGCCTCCAACTACGACCAGCGCTTGGCGTCCCTGCAGATCGTTGGCAAACTCTACAACAACCGTGAGTTGCGGCTTTCCTTTCAACAAAGCACTCCCACGGTGGGGGCCAACATTACGGATGCCGTGACGGCTACGCTGGACGGTGTGCGGGCCTCGCAGGCCAGCGGGCAAACCCAGCGTGACCCCACCAACAGCGTGAGCGGCACCTTCGACTGCACCTTTCCCAACGGGACCACCGTCAGCGGGCGGCTTCGCGGCGTGAAGCTGCGCTAGCCGACGGGGCCGCATTCGCTGGGTGGCTGCCGCGATTTGCACGGTCTTTCGCTCCCCGTTGAGCCGGGGCAAAATGTCTACTTTTGCCGCCGACTCATTGTGTTTTGACTGCGTTATGCTGCAAGTTTCCGTTCTGAAGGAGCAAACCGACCGCGTGCTGGCCGGCTTAGCGAAAAGGAATTTCCCCCACGCCGACGCCGAGGTGCAGCGCATCCTGGGCCTAGACCAGCGCCGCCGCCAGCTGCAAACCGAACACGACTCGGCCCAGGCCGAGGCCAACAAGCTGGCCCAGCAGATCGGGGGCCTGATGAAAAGCGGCGACAAAGCCGGCGCCGAGACGCTCAAGGTTCGTACCGCCGAGCTTAAGCAGCAAACCAAAACCGCCGCCGAGGAGCTGACCCAGGTGGAAAAAGAGCTGCAGGACGCGCTGTACCGCTTGCCGAACGTGCCGCACGCAAGCGTGCCCGCCGGTCGCTCGGCCGACGACAACGAAGTGGTGCGCGAGGTTGGGGAAAAGCCCGAACTGCCGGCCGGTGCTCAGCCGCACTGGGAGCTGATTAAGCAGCTCGACATCATCGATTTCGAGTTGGGCAACAAGATTACCGGCGCCGGCTTCCCGGTGTACAAGGGCCAGGGTGCCCGCCTGCAGCGCGCCCTCATCAACTTCTTCCTCGACGAGGCCCTGGCCGCCGGCTACACCGAGATTCAGCCGCCCATCCTCATCAACGAGGCTTCGGGCTACGGCACCGGCCAGCTGCCCGACAAGGAGGGCCAGATGTACCACGCCACCGCCGACGACCTGTACCTGATTCCGACGGCCGAGGTGCCCATCACCAACCTCTACCGCGACGAAATCATCCCCACGGAGCGCCTGCCCATCCGCAACGCCGGCTACACGCCCTGCTTCCGCCGCGAAGCCGGCTCCTGGGGAGCCCACGTGCGCGGCCTGAACCGCCTGCATCAGTTCGACAAGGTGGAAATCGTGCAGATTGCCAAGCCGGAGGACAGCTACGCCGCTCTCGACGGCATGGTGGCCCACATCGAAGGGCTCTTGCGGCAGTTGGGCCTGCCCTACCGCGTGCTGCGCCTGTGCGGCGGCGACATGGGCTTCACTTCGGCCCTGACTTTCGACCTGGAAGTGTGGTCGGCGGCCCAGCAGCGCTGGCTGGAAGTTAGCTCGGCCTCGAACTTCGAGACTTACCAGGCCAACCGCCTGAAGCTGCGCTACCGCGACGAGAACAACAAAACGCAGCTGCTGCACACGCTCAACGGCTCGGCGCTGGCCCTGCCGCGCATCGTGGCGGCGCTGCTGGAAAACAATCAGCAGCCCGACGGCACCATCAAGCTGCCCGAGGTGCTGCACCGCTACTGCGGCTTCACGCAGCTGGGGTAATCACTCGGCTTAGACAGAAAAGGCCCGTCAGCTAACCTGACGGGCCTTTTTTACGGTCTCAGCGGGTTGTGGCCGCAGCACCTTAGTACTGCGCAAACGAGCGGTCGGCGAAGCACCAGAGCCACCGTTCGCCCGGCTCGGCCGAGGCCACCACGGGGTGCTGGGTGGCGTGGTAGTGCTGGGTAGCGTGCTTGTTCTTGGAGTCGTCGCAGCAGCCGACGTGGCCGCACTCCTGGCACACGCGCAGGTGCACCCAGGTGTCGCCCAGGGCCAAGCACTCGGCGCAGACGTGGGTAGTAGCGGGCGTAACGTGGGCGAGGGCGCCGAGGTGGGCGCAGAGCTTGGGTTGCATTGCTCCGGGGGCGGTTAGGCGGGGAAGGCGGTTTCGGCGGGCAGCAGCGTGGTGCTGATGCGCACACCGGCCAGCAGGGTTTTCTGCACCGGGCATTTCTCGGAAATCTGCTCCAGGCGCCGGCGCTGCTCCTCGCTTAGTTCCCCGAGCAGGCGCAGCTCCTTGTGGATTTCGTCCAGGCGGGCGTCGCCGGCTTCGCAGGTCAGGCAATCGTTCAGGTGCACGCGCCGGTGGCGCAGGCGCACCTCGATGCCGGTGAGCGGCCACTTCTTTTGGGTGGCGTAGAGGCGCAGGGTGATGGCCGTGCAGGCGCCCAGGGCCGACAGCAGCAGGTCGTAGGGCGTGGGGCCGCGGTCCTGCCCGCCCACGTTTTCGGGCTCGTCGAGGACGAAGGTGTGGCGGCCGGCCTGCACATCGGCTAGCAGGGCTTCGGCGCCGACGCGCACCACGACGGTGTGCGGCTCGGCAGCGGTGGGAGCGGTTTCCATGAGCGGCAAGGCAAACGATTGACGCCTAAAAGGTAGCTATTGCCCCGGTGACAGCAGTATGGCGGACCGAAGTTTCGGGAAAGCCGCTTCAGGAGCTGACTGTTACGCCCGGATTCACTATGTTGAAACGACATCAACGCTCCTTGCCGATGCTTACCACGACTGATTCAGCCCGCAGCCCGCAGATTCTCTTACAACCGCGCACCGCTTTGCTGGCCAACCTGCCGCTGACCACGGAGCAGCTGGCCGAACTGTTCGGCTACCTGGCGCCGCGCCTGGCCCTGCAGGGCTGCACGCACACGCTGGGCCACACCCGTTGCTTTGCGGCAGCGCACGGCCTACGCTTCGAGGCGCTGCGCCAGTTCCTGGGCCGCCACGGCGGCAGCTGCGACTGCACCGTGCTGGCCAACGTGGAAGCCCGCTACGCTGCTATCCTGTAGTAGCGCTCCGCGTCAGCGCGCGTCGCGGGCGGGCGGCAAGTCCAAGTCAAAGCGGATGTCGCGCATGCAGCGGAAGTGGCCCTGCGGACACTTCGCGTAGCCGATTTTGGAGCAGGGCCGGCAGCTGAGCCCTTCCACCTCCAGCACCCGAAACTCGGTGCGAAACGGGTACATACCGAACTCTGGAATGGTGTTGCCCCACACACTGAAGATTTCCTTGCGGAAAGCCGCTGCGATGTGCATCAGCCCGGTGTCGTGGCTGACGACCAGCTGCGCCTGCCGCACCAGCGAAGCCGACTGGTGCAGCGAAAACCGCCCGCAGGCGTTGTAAATCAAGGTTTGCGTAGCTGGCAGCGCGTTCTTATCGAAGTAGTGCGCCCGCGGCGACAGTTCCGCCGGGGTAATGCCCGGCGGCTCTTCGGAGGTAGGCGCATGCGCGAAGTGCAGCTCCACCACGTGGCCGGTGCTTTCGTCCTCGGGCCCGCCGAGCAGCACCACGGGCCGCCGCAGCTGCCCGCACAGCTCGATGATGCGCTCCACCGGCAGCCGCTTGGTGGCGTGCTGCGCCCCGATGGCAAAGGCCACGTAGCCGCGCTGAAACGCGGCGGGCAGCGCCTCGGCCACGTTTACTTCCTGCGAGGCCGGAATGAAGTAGTCCAGCCCCTTGCCGTCGTCGTGTACGCCTAAGGGTGCAGCGGCGGCCAGGTAGCGCTCCACGATGTGCTTGCGCGGCAGCACGTCAAGCTTCAAGTTGACCATCAGCCACTTTTGCCAGTTCAGCTTATCGAACGACGCGCCGGGCCGGCCCAGGCGCAGCTTGATGAGCAGGGTGCGCAGGTTGTGGTGCAGATCGACGACGAAATCGAACCGCTCCTGCTGCAGCTCGCGCACCAGCTCGCCCAGGGTGCCGGTGAGGCAGTGCACCCGGTCCACGTAGGGGTTGGCTTCGAGCAGGCCGCGGTACGCCGGCTTGGTGCAGTAGTGCACCACGGCCCCGGGCACCTGCTGCTTGAGGGCCCGCACCACGGGCGTCGTCAGCACGATGTCGCCGATGGACGAAAAGCGCAGGACGAGAATTTTCATGCGGTAACGAAAATGCAGGCGCGGCGCACGAACGCCGGGCTGCGCTGGTCGAACTGGAAAAAGAAGTCAAACCGCCCCGCCGGCGGCCGGCGGGCAAGGCGGCTGACCGGACGCAAGGGCTTACCCGAACAGCGGACCGTAGTCGACGGGTTTCTTACTGACCGAGCCGCCCGCAAATTTCGCGGCTTTCGCGCGCCGCTGCCGGAAGTATGCGTCCAGCTCCTCCACGGTCAGGGCGTTCAGAGTCATGGCTGCCGTCAGGCCGCCCTTGCGGCCCTGCAGCACCCCATAGGCCATGTCGGCGTAGCCGTCGGTGTGGTGGGCGTCGGGGTTGATGCTCAGGCGCACGCCCCGCTGCAGGCAGTGGCGCACCCAATGCCAGTCGATGTCGAGACGCCAGGGGTTGGCGTTGATTTCGATGACCACTTGGTGCTCGGCGCAGGCGTCGATGACGGCCTCGTAGTCGATGGGGTAGCCTTCGCGGCGCAGCAGCAGGCGGCCGGTGGGGTGGCCCAGCATGGTGCAGTAGGGGTTGGCAATGGCGCGCAGCAAACGCTCGGTGGCGCGCTCCTGGTCCATTTTCAGGCCCGAGTGCACCGAGGCCACTACGAAGTCGAACTCGGCCAGCACCTCGTCGGGGTAATCCAGCGAGCCGTCGGACAGAATATCCGATTCGATGCCCTTAAAGATGCGGAACGGTCCCAGCTCCTGGTTGAGTTGCTCGATTTCGCGGTGCTGCTCGCGCACCCGCTCAATGCTGAGGCCGCCGGCGTAGTGCGCGGCGCGCGAATGGTCGCAGATGCCGAGGTACTGGTAGCCGTGGTCGCGCAGAAACTCGGCCATCTGGCGCAGGGAGTGGGCCCCGTCGGAGTAGGTGCTGTGGTTGTGCAGCGAGCCGCGCAGATCGGCCTCGGTCAGCAGCTGGGGCAGCTGGCCCGCGGCTGCCTCCTCGATTTCGCCTTGGCCCTCGCGCATTTCGGGCTCCACGTACTGCAGGCCGGCGGTTTCGTAGATGGCCTGCTCGGTGAAAAACCGGGTACCGCGCACCAACCGCCGCAGCGTGGGCGCGGGAGCCTTTGGGCCGAGCGGGGCGGTGAGGTGGGCCTCGGCGCCGGTTTGCTGAAATAGGCAGGTCACGTAGTCTTCCGGCTTGGCCAGCTGCACCTCGATTTTGACACCCGACCCGGTGGCCGTGCCGCGCCAGGCAAAGGGTCCTGACGCCGCCTCGTCCGCCGAGAGGCCCTCGGTGGCGCCAAGGGCTTCGTGGGCCTGCCAGGGCTGGTTGGTAGCGGCCACGAGGCGCACCGTTTCCACCACCGGCAGACCGCGGCGCACTTCGCCGGCCACGGCTACCTGTTCGGTGTGCAGCGCGCGTTGCAGCAGCGTCACCAGCTGCGCACCCAGAGCCTGCGCCTGGTTGATGAGCAGCTTGCCCCGGCTTTGGGCCGTGAATTCCAGCGCGGCCAGGATGGCATCCTGGGTTTTGGCGCCGAATCCCTTCAGGGCGCTGACGCGGTTTTGCTCGGCGGCCTCGCGCAGGGCATCGATGCTCTCCACGCCCAGCTCCCGCCAGATGGTGCGGATTTTCTTCGGGCCGATGCCTTTGATGCCGAGCATCTCGACCACGCCGGGCGGCGTGGCTTCCTGCAGCCGGACCAGCTCGGGGAAAGTGCCGGTGCTCAGCAGCGCTTGCGCGGCCTGCGCGGCGCTTTTGCCGAGGCCGCCCGTGGTGGTGAAGGCGCTCGGGTCGAGGTCGGCCAGCGGGAAGTCGAGGCGGTCGATGGCGGCGGCGGCGCCTTCGTAGGCGCGCACTTTGAAGGGGTTTTCGTCGTGCAGCTCCAGCAGCTGAGCCATCAGCCGAAAGGCGCGAATCAGGGCGCGGTTGTCCAAGGCGGTTCGGGGGTTGTGGGGCGGTAAAGCTACTACGCAAAACGCCGGTTTGGGGCCGGGCCGCCGGCCGGCGGCGGACCGAACCCACCGCGCTTGCGTATGTTAGGGCCATGCGACTCCCTGCCTTGCTCCTGACCCTGTGCGTGCTGCTGCTTTCCAGCACCTGCCGCACCGACTCGGCCACCGCCACCCAACAAACCCAGCTCAACTTGCTCACCCGTACCTGGCTGCACGCCCACGAAGAGGATCAGGGCGACGTACACGTGTACCGCCCCAACACGTACAACTTTCCCCCGTCGCGGGGGCGCACGGGCTTTGCCTTCGAGCAAAACGGCCTCTTCACGCAGTACGACATTGCCCCTACCGATGGCGTGGAGGGCCGCAAGGGCCAGTGGAGCGTGGTCGACGAGCACACGGTGCGCATCGCGCTGGCCGACAAGAAAGACCCGGACTACCAGCTGGAAATCGTGTCGCTGGACGACAACGTGCTGAAGGTGCGCCGCAAATAGGCGAGGCTTCGGTAGCGGCGCAGGCGTTATTTTTGGCCCCGCGCGGCTTGCTGACCGGCGCGCTACCCGTCACCCGTTACCCCTTTGCTGCTTTGAACTTCTGGCTCGTCAAATCTGAACCTTCCGCTTACTCTTTTGCCGACCTTGAACGCGACGGCCACACCGACTGGACGGGCGTGCGCAACCACCAGGCCCGCGCCTGCCTCGCCCAGATGCAGCCCGGCGACTTGGTGCTGGTGTACCACAGCGTAACCGATAAGGAAGTGGTGGGCGTGGCCGAGGTGCTGCGCCCCGCCGCCCCCGACCGCACCGCCGAGCCCGGCTCGCCCTGGGTGGCCGTGGACCTGGCCCCGCGCCAGCGCCTGCCGCGCCCCGTGCCCCTGGCGGCTATCAAAGCCGATGCGCGCCTGCAGCAGATTGGTTTGCTGCGCCAGTCACGCCTTTCGGTGATGTCGCTCAAGCCCGAGGAATTCGACGTGGTGCTGGCTTTGGGCCACTGAGTTCGGCGCCGCTTCGCCCTACATGCCGGCCGGCTTGCAGCAGTGCAGGCCGGCCGGCGCTGTTGTGGGGCACCGGGCCCCATCGGGGCTGGCCTGTCGCGGCGGATCGGTGGGGACGGCTCAAAAAAACGGTGGCCCGTTATGCATAATGGGAGTCCGCTTCATCTACCGGGCAGATCCGCCCGCGCGTGCGGCTTTTGCCCGGCATTTGCCGTATTTTAGCTGACGCCGCGTGCGCCGCTGCTACCTGCCCGCTATGATTCGTTTTCTCCTCCCGCTGCTGTTGCTCTGCCCCTTGGCGCTGCGGGCTCAGCTTACCCCTACTCAGCCGCAGCGTCTGGAACTTAAGCTGGAGTCCGACTTCAGCGACGTGCGCGTACTGCCGCTCGCCGATACCACCCTGGCTTTGCTGGTGGAAAACACCCCCTCGGGCTCCTTCCGGCCGCAGTACCGCTTTCAGCACTTCGACCGCCGCCTCACGCAGGTGCGCGAGGCGCTGCTGGAGGTGCCGCGTGAGTTCCAGCTGGTGCAGGCCTGCGCTGCCGTTCCGTACGCCTTCGCCCTGTTCCAGTCCGAGTACATCGCCTCCAAGTTTCAGGTATTTCGGTTTGATCTGCACAACGGCGTGGTGGAGGGATTCACCTTCGACACCAAAACCGTAGACGACCTCTACGACCTGGAAGTGCTCGACGGCAAGCTGTTTGCCACGGTGCAGGTGCAGCAGCACATCACGGTGCTCCACATCGACGTGGAGCGAGAGGAATTTCGGCTGCTGCCGGCCGTGTACGAGTCGGTGCCCACGGAACTGACCTTCCTGCCGGATTCGGCCACCCAGCGGGCGGGCTACGTGGTCAGCCAAACCAACGGGCTGCTGGCACGCCTGCAGGTGAAGCAGCTGTCGGCGCGCGGGCAGCTGCTGGCCTCGCGCTTTATCCAGGCCGAAAGCGGCCGCGGGCTCATCACGGCCCAGCTCAGCCCCGGCGACAGCACCCAACGCCTGCTGGCCGGCACCTACACCCTGCGCGACCCGCGGTACTCCCAGGGCCTCTTCGCCTCCAACCTGCCCGGCGACCCGGCCTTGCGCCCGCCGCTGCGCTTCTACGATTTCACGGTGCTCAAGCACTTCTTTGACTTCATGAAGCCGCGCCGGGCGGCCCGCCTGCGGGCCCGCAGCCAACAGCTGCGGGCCGCCGGCCGTGAGCTGCGCCTGCGTTACCGCATCCTCACCCACCGCATGTTGCCCTTCCAGGACGGGTACGTGATGGTCGCCGAAGTGTATTACCCGCAGTACCGCACCGGCGGCGGCCCTTACAGCTGGCGCAGCAGCCCCTACAGCTGGCGCAGCGGCTTTGGCCAGCCCTACGGCTGGGGACCGGGCGGCCTGGGCCGCTCGTTTGAGGGCTACCGCTCCACCCACGCCATCGTGTGCGGCTTCGACCGCTACGGCACCCTGCTGTGGGACAACACCTTCGTGCTGAAAAACGCCGAGCAGAACACCCTCACCGAAACCGTGCGCGTGCGCCCCCTGCCCGATGGGCAACGCCTGGTGCTGGCGTACCTGGAGGAAGACCAGATCCGCTACAAAATCGTGGACCGCACCAACCCTTCCCCTAACGACCTGCACGTGCCCATCCAGACCAGCCCCGAGGGCAAACCGGAGAAAACCCTGAGCACGTCGCACCAGGGGTTGCTGCCGTGGTACGGTAGCCGCTTTCTGGCTTACGGCTACCAGCGCGTGCGACCCGAGCGCAACGGCAGCAGCCGGCAGGTGTTTTTCGTCAACGTAGTGGCCTTCGACTAAGGGGGCCACATCCTCCGGCGGCGGGTGCGCGTAAGCAGGGCATTTGAACCCCTGCTTTTTCCCGCACTTATGACCTACCGCCTGCTTCGATTCTGGCCCCTGCTGGTGCTGCTCTGGCTGGGAGCCTGCCGCGCCGCCGGCCCCGAAAGACCGGCCCGCACCGTGGCCGAGTTCTTCAGCAAGTACGAAAGCCGCTCCGGCTTCCGGGCTACTACCTACCAGCCCGATTTCCTCACCCGCATCCTGCTCGCCCGCGTGGGCCGCATTTCCGACGCCGACGCCCTGCAGGCCCTCACCAACGTGCGCAGCATCCGGGCCCTCACCTTCGCGCCCACCTCGGCCAGCTCCCGCGACCTGACCGAACGCGGCCTGCTCAACGAAGTGGACGGGCTGCTGCGCAACGAGCGGTACGAGCCGCTGACGACCACCGATACCAGCGCCGGCAATGCCCAGTACCGCTACGCCGTACGCCGCTCCGGCGACCGGGTCAAGGAAATTGTGGCCACCGGCCGCCAAGTAGACGCGCCGGATTCGTTTGTGATGTTGGCCATCAGCGGCGACTTCACCCAGAGCCAGGTGGAGCAATTGCAGAAGATTCTGCCGGGCATCAGCGGCGAAATCACCAAGTAAGCCTCCCAACGCGCAAAAAGCCCCGGCTGCTGTAGTAGCCGGGGCTTTTTGCGTAGGGCCAGCAGCCGGCCGGCTTTCCGCGGCTGTTCAGGCCATTCGCAGGGGTTCACCACGGGAAGAGCACGTTGTGCCGGGCTTGCCGAAGCAGGCGGCGCTCTTGGCTGCGGCTGTTATGGGCTAAAGGCTTATTCGCTGAAGATATCCCGACGGCGCGCCGGAAAAGGCTGTACATACGACGACGCCCAGCACCTCCGGTGCACGGACTAGCCCCACAAAAAAGCGGCGCCCCGAAGCTCGGGACGCCGCTTTTTAGCGCGATGCCAGTCCTGGTTACGGCTGCGGCGTGGTGCCGCCTTCCTGGCCGGGAATGTAGAACTCGAAGCGGAACTCCACGCGGCGGTTCTTGGCCATGTTGGTCGAGGAGCTGTTCGGGGCGGCCGGAGCGGTTTCGCCCATGCCCAGCGTCGGGATGCGGCTCGGGTCGATGCCCTTGCGGGTGAAGTACGACTTGGCCGAGGCGGCGCGGCGCTCCGAGAGGCCCTGGTTGTACTCCTCGGTGCCGCGGCTATCGGCGTGGCCGACGATGCGCAGGCCGTACTCGGGGTGCTGCTCCAGGGCGCGCACCATCTTGTCGAGGGCCGGGTAGGAGCTCGGCAGGATCTGCGTGCTGTTCGTGCGGAAGCGGATGGGCTGCTCCAGCTTGCGGATGTCCTGCGGGATTTCCGGGCAGCCGATGGCGTTGACTTTGGTGCCGGCCGGGGTGTTCGGGCAGCGGTCCTGGGCATCGGGCACGCCGTCACCGTCGCTGTCCAGCGGGCAGCCGTTGGCGTCTACCTGGGTGCCGCGCGGGGTGTCGGGGCACTTGTCGTTCGGGTCGGCTACGCCGTCACCGTCGGCATCGGGGCAGCCGCGCATGGCCGCCGTGCCGGGCTGGTCGGGGCACTGGTCCTCCGAGTCGCGCACGCCGTCGTTGTCGCGGTCGGGGCAGCCCTGCAGCTCCGGCTTGCCGGGCTCGTCGGGGCACTGGTCCTGGTAGTCGGCCACGCCGTCCTTGTCCTTGTCGAGCGGGCAGCCGTTTTCATCCACGGCCACGCCGGTGGGCGTGCCGGGGCACTTGTCCTTGCGGTCGGGCACCTGGTCGCCGTCGGTATCCTTGGCCTTGCCCAGGCTGATGTTCAGCCCCACGGTGTGCTGCAGAAACCGGTCGTCCCACTTGTTTTCGTCGCGGGTCGTGTTGCCGTCGAAGTTGGCGTTGAGCGGAAAGTGCTGGCCGGTCTGCACGAACAAGCCTACCGTCTCGCCGAGGCGGAAGTTGATACCGGCCGCGCCGAACAGGTCGAAGTAGCTCTTGTCCTCGTCGATGACGGCGTTGTTGAACCGGCCCTCGCGCGAGGTGTACGTCCAGCCGGGGGCGGCCAGCAGGTAAGGCTGCACCACGGCGTCTTCCTTCAGGGCCCAGCCGTTGTTGAGTTTGAGCTTGAGGCCCAGGTTCACGTTTACCACGTTGGTCTGGAAGAACTGGGTCGTGCCGTTGCCCAGGTCGTTGCTTTTCAGTTCGCCGTAGATTCCGTGCAGGCCCAGGTCGAGGCCGGGCGCGAGGTAGCGGTTGATGGAGATGCCCGGCGCGTACTGGCTTTCGCCCAGCTTCCAGTAGTTGGACCCCAGGTTGCCTTTGTACTGCAGGGCGCTGACGTTTAAGCCCAGGCCCCATTTTTTGTCGGCGGTTTGTGCTTGTCCACGCGGGGCGGCCGCCAACAGCGCCAGACCCAAGACAGCGGTGGTTACGAGGTGTTTCATAGACGAAACGCTTAGGTGAGAAAGAGCTATCTGGGGAGGCCGACAACCCGGACTTCCCCAAACATTTAATGCCTGCCTATACCCCCCGCGAAGTCGCTTAGTTGTGTTAAATCGCACTTTTCTCCCCGTCCACCACACCTAATGCACACAAAATCAATCCGTCAGGCCGCAGACTCCTACCATCGCGTCAAAATCAAAAAAGCCGGCCCGGCTTCCCCGCGGGGAAGCCGGGCCGGCGCGGCCGCAAAAACCCCAACCCGCGCTTAGCCGCGGGCCATCAGCCGCTCGATGTCGTCGGCTTCCAACGGGATGTCGTGCATCAGGTCTTCGCACTGCGAGCGGGTGATGACCACGTCGTTTTCCAGGCGAATGCCCAGGCCTTCTTCCCGGATGTAGATGCCCGGCTCCACGGTGTACACCATGCCCGGCTCGAAGGTGCGGTACTTGGCGCCTACGTCGTGCACGTCGAGGCCGAGGTAGTGCGAGGTGCCGTGCATGAAGTATTTCTTGTAAAGGGGAGCCGCTGGGTCTTGGTTGTTGACGTCGCCCTGGCTCAGCAGGCCCAGGCCGATGAGCTGCTGCTCCATGAAGCGCCCGACGCCGGCGTGGTACTCCTCGATGTTGCCGCCGGCCACCAGCTGCGACTTGGCGTACTGCATCACGCGCAGCACCGCGTCGTACACCTCGCGCTGGCGCTTGGTGAACTTGCCGTTGACGGGAATGCTGCGCGAGAGGTCGGCGGCGTAGTTGGCGTACTCCGCGCCGAAGTCGAGCAGGATGACGTCGCCGTCCTGGCACTCCCGGTCGTTCGACACGTAGTGCAGGATGCAGGCGTTTTCGCCCGAGGCAATGATGCTGCCGTAGGCCGGCCCGCGCGAGCCGCTGCGGATGAACTCGTGTACGATTTCGGCCTCGATTTCGTACTCCATCACGCCCGGCTGCACAAAGCCCAGCAGGCGGCGGAAGGCGTTGCCAGTGATTTCGCAGGCCTTGCGCATCAGCCGGATTTCTTCCTGGCTCTTGATGGCGCGCAAATGGTGCATGATGGGCGCGGCACGCTTGTAGTCGTGCAGCGGGTACTGCTCGCGCAGTTGCTTGCCGAAGCGCGCGTCGCGGGTCTCCACCTCCACCACGGCGCGGATGTGCTCGTTGGAGTTCAGGTACACGTGCTCGGCCTCGTTCATGAGCGCGGGCAGCACCGACTTAAAGGAATCCAGCCACAGGATGGTTTGCACGCCGGACTGCTCACGGGCCTGCTGCTTGGTGAGCTTGTACCCTTCCCAGACGAGGATATGCTCGCTGGTTTCCTTCAGGAACAGGATTTCGCGGTACTGGGGCAGCTTCGCGTCGGGAAAGATGACGAGGATGCTGTCTTCCTGATCCACGCCGGAAAGGTAGAACAGGTCGCTGTTCTGGCGAAAGGCCATGGTGCCGTCGGCGTTGGTCGGCATCACGTCGTTGGCGTGAAAGATGGCCAGGGAGCCGGGCAGCAGCTGCCGCTCGAAGTTGCGGCGATTGTGAATGAAGAGGTCCGGGGAGATGGAGCCGTAGCGCATAAGTCGGATGGGGAAAACGCGGGAAGCACGGCCGCCGGGGCCGCGGGCTGCAAGTTAGGCGGATTGGGTGGATGGCAATTGCCGCTGGGCGGTCTACCTTGCCGCCGGGCGCGGGCTTGCCTTGCCCGCGCCGGCCGCCTACGCATATGACCGAGCTTGCCAATCCACCTTCAGGCCCCGCTCCGGCCGCTGCTCCGGCCAGCCGCCGCGGGCACTGGAGTCTGTACCTGTTGGGCCTGGTGGTGAGCGTAGCGGGCTGGCTGTGGTGTGTGCACTGGCTGAGCAAGGCCGACCTGTCGGCCCAAGGCGGTGCGGGCACGCTGCGCTACACCCGGGCGGCGGTGTTGCTGCTGCCGGCCAGCGGCGGCATCTGCTTTTGCGGCGGCAGCTTGCTGCGACGCGGCCGCTGGCTTTTGTGGCTGGCGGGCCTGCTGTGGGCGGCGGCCGGCTTGGTGCTGGCCGGCGTCTTCGGGCTACTCCGCTCCCTGGACGAAGCCACTGCCACCCGCACGGCGCTGCTGGCCCTGGGCTTCGTGCTCAGCGCGGCCGCCAGCGTCGTCGCGTTCCGGCAACTGCGCCGGACGCGGCGTGGCCGCTCGGCCTCGGAGCCGGCTACGTCGGGCTGACCAAGGACAGCAGTGTCCTTCTGCTTGTCTTCCGGCTTATGTCCTCGCCCCCAGCAACCACGCGGCGGCCATTTTACTACGCCCTTCTGCTGGCCAGCGGACTGCTGGCAGGGTAGAATCAATAGTTGCTCGTTGCTACGCCCACGAGCAGCGGCCGCGCCAGCGACTTTGCACAATTCTTACAGGGGCGTTGCGGCCGCCCGGGCTGGCTGGCGCCGCGTTCTGCGCCGCGCAGCTCTCGTCCGGCCGGTGGCTGCACCGGCTAGCCATCTGATTACCGAGGCTGGCGGGGCAGCAAGAACTCTGATAATCAGCATCATGCAGACTCTGCTGTCGTTGAGCAAGGGCAATATGGCAGTCGTGGCCCTGTTTTCCCTGGTGCTGCTGGCGGTACTCGTCGGCTGCTTTTTGCTGATGCAATACCCGCAGCGGCAGTTAAACGCTGCGACGCCGGCCCTGCCAACGGAGCCCGCCGCTGCCGAGTAGTACCAAGCCTGCCTCCGGCGCGGTATCTTTGCCGTCCGCCTGCCTGCCCCATGCCCCAGCCCCCCGACGCGCCGCCCATTCTGCTGATTCAGACCGCCTTCATCGGCGACGTTATCCTGGCCACCGCGCTGCTGGAACGCCTGCAACAGACCGAGCCCCGCACCCCGGTGGACGTGCTGGTGCGCCGCGGCAACGAAGGGCTGCTGCAAGGCCATCCGCACGTGCGCCGGGTGCTCATCTGGGATAAGAAAGCGGGCAAATACGCGGGCCTTTGGCGCCTGCTGCAGGAAATTTGGGCCGCCGGCTACGGGCGCGTATACAACCTGCAGCGCTTCGCCTCCACGGGCCTGCTCACCGCTTTTTCCGGCGCTGCGGAGCGCGTGGGCTTCGATAAAAACCCGCTGAGCTGGGCCTTTACCCGCCGCGTACCGCACGGCTTTGCGCCGGGCCTGCACGAAGTCGGGCGCAATCTTGCCCTGTTAGAGCCCCGGCCCGGGGGGCCGCTCACGCGCCCCCGCCTCTACCCCTCCCCGGCCGATGAAGCGGCCGCCGAGCAGGCTGCCCGCCCCGCCGCGGGCGGGCCGTACCTCTGCATTGCGCCCACGTCGGTGTGGTTTACCAAGCAGTTTCCGCGCGAGCAGTGGGTGAAGCTGCTGCTCGCCTTGCCGGCGCACTATACGGTGTTCCTACTCGGTGGCCCGCCCGACACGGCTGAGTGCGAGGCGTTGTTGCAGGAAGCCCGGCGGCCGGGCGTGGTCAACCTCAGCGGCAAACTGTCCTTGCTGGCCTCGGCGGCCCTAATGCGCGGGGCGGTGCTCAACTTCGTCAACGACTCGGCGCCCATGCACCTGGCCTCGGCGGTGGATGCGCCCACCTGCGCGGTGTTCTGCTCCACGGTGCCGTATTTTGGGTTTGGGCCGCTCAGCTCGTTTGCCCGCATCGTGGAGCTGCCGGAGGAGTTGGAATGCCGCCCTTGCGGCTTGCACGGCTACCGCAAATGCCCACTGGGGCATTTTCATTGTGCCCACGGCATCCGCACGAGCCAGTTGCTGGCCGCGCTGGCCGAAGCCGAGCAGCGGGCCGTGCAACCGGTGAGCCGGTAGCCACGGTCGTCGCTGCAGGCGAAGCGCGGCTACCGCAGGGAGGCGTAGCGAATTCCTTTCCCGGCGGCCCCGCCGAGCCATCCGGCACCCACCATAAACGGCCGCGCCAGCCCCAGCGGATGCTTGGCATCGGCGGCGCCGCTGGGTAGGCCGGCACGTCGGGCAAGGCCGCTTGCTTAGCGCTGCCCGCCGTGGTGGCCGGGAGCAACGCGGCTCAACAGCGGCCCCAATCAAACCGTTGATGGGGCTGGCAGGTTATCTTTGCATCCTTTGCGCGGCGGGCCCGAACGCCCAGCTCGCGTACTGCATTTTCTGCTGACTCCAAACGCGTTGGCAGCCCCGGCTGGGGCGCCGCTGCGTTGTCGTTTATACCCATGCTCGACTACGATTTTCACGAATATCCCAACGGCATTCGCCTCCTGCACAAGCAGGTTCCGCACACGAAAGTGGCCCATTGCGGCTTTCTGCTCGACATCGGCTCGCGCGATGAGCGCCCCGAGCAGTACGGGCTGGCGCACTTCTGGGAGCACATGGCCTTCAAGGGCACCGAGAAGCGCCGCTCCATCCACATCCTGAACCGGCTGGAGTCGGTGGGCGGCGAGCTGAACGCTTACACCACCAAGGAGAAAATCTGTTTTTACGCCTCGCTGCTCAGCACGCACTTCGAGCGCGCCTTCGAGCTGTTGACCGACCTGACCTTCCACTCCGTGTTTCCGGCCAAGGAAATCGAGAAGGAGCGCGGCGTAATTCTGGAGGAGATGTCCATGTACGTGGACGCCCCCGAGGACGCCATCATCGACGATTTCGATGGCGTCGTGTTCGGGGAGCACGCCTTGGGCCACAACATCCTGGGCACGCGGGAAAGCGTGTCGGGCTTCCAGCAGGCCGATTTCTTCCGCTTTCTGCAGGAAAACCTGCGCACCGATCAGCTGGTGTTCAGCTCGGTGAGCAACCTGTCCTTCGCCCAGGTGAAGCGCCTCGCCGACAAGTACTTGGCCCCGCTGCCCGCCCAGCTCGGGGCGCGGGCGCGGCAGCCGTTCGGGGCGTACACCCCCAAGCAGCACACCGAAACGCGCCCCATCACCCAGGCCCACAGCCTGATCGGCTGCCCAGCCTACGCCCTGACGGATGCGCGCCGCTTGCCCTTCTTCATGCTCACCAACATCCTGGGGGGCCCGGGCATGAACTCGCGCCTGAACTTGGCCGTGCGCGAGAAGTACGGCTTCGTGTACAGCATCGACGCCAACTACGCGCCCTACACCGACACGGGGCTGTTCGGCATTTACTTCGCCACCGAGAAGCGCCGCCTGGAGCGCACCACCCAGCTGGTGCTCAAGGAGCTACGCCTGCTGCGCGACAAGCCGCTGACCACCACGCAGCTCCACATTGCCAAGGAGCAGCTGATGGGCCAGCTGGCCATGGCCGAGGAAAGCAACGGGGGCATGATGCAGCTGCTGGGCAAGAGCACCCTGGATCTGGGCCGCGTGGAGTCGCTGAACGAAATCTTCGAGCAGATTCGGGCCGTGACGGCGCCGCAGCTGCAGGAGCTGGCCCACGAAGTATTTGGCGAAGACCACCTGAGCACGCTGCAGTACGTGCCGGAATCGGAGATAGGCGCCAGCCAAGGCCGCTAACCGCCCGTGGCCACGCCCGTTTTCGGCCACGTGGGCTCGTACCGCCCCGGCGACACGTTTCGCTCGCGGCTGGAGCTGCGCCTGAGCGGCATGCACCGCCCGGTGCGCGCCGGCATCGGCGGCTCGCAGCACACCGGGGCGGAGAGCATCGTCCTGTCGCAGGTGTACGAGGATGACGTGTTCACCGAGGACGAAATCATCTACACCGGGCAGGGCGGCCGCGACGCCAAATCCGGGCACCAGGTGTCGGACCAGCCGCTCAACGACCGAAACCTGGCTCTGATCAAAAGCCACGAAACGGGACAGCCGGTGCGCGTGCTGCGCAAGGTGCCCGACGAGGTGAGCCAGGAGCTGGTGTTTCGCTACGAGGGCCTGTACCGGGTAGTCGGCTACGATTTCGGCCCGGGCAAATCGGGCGTGGGCGTGTGGCGGTTTCGCCTGCGGCCGCTGCTGCCCTGAAATACCCGGGCGCCAACTTCCGGCAGCAGGCCAGGCGGCTGTTCGCTGCCTTAGGCCAGCATCTGCAGTGGCGGCACTAGCCGTTTTCCCTTGGCTTGCCCGGCCTCGCGGTCCTTTGCACCAGGCAGCACAGCACAGGAGGGCCGGTCTGCTGCCAAAACGAATCTTTAGCCAGCTCTTGCCCCGGCGGGCCCGCACCTGCCAAGCCCGACGTGGGCCTGTGGCAGCTGGCGGCCGTATTCCGTACCATTCCATTTGCCTCGCACCCATGTACCCCGCCGACGAGCTTCAGCAATACGCCGACGACCACACCTCGCCCGAACCCGAGCTGCTCGGCCGCCTCGTGCGCGAAACCCACCTGCAGACGCTCATGCCCCGCATGCTTTCGGGCCACTACCAGGGCCGCCTGCTGAGTTTGCTCAGCCACATGGTGCGCCCGCGGCGGGTGCTCGAGCTGGGCACGTTTACCGGCTACTCGGCCCTGTGCCTGGCCGAGGGCCTAGCCGACGACGGGGAGCTGCACACCGTGGAGCAAAACCCTGAGCTGCGCGGCCGGGTGGAGCGCTACGTGCAACAGGCCGGCCTGCAGGGCCGCGTGCACCTGCACATCGGCGACGCGGAGCAGATCATTCCGGCGCTGGCCGAAACCTGGGATTTGGTGTTCATCGACGCCGACAAGATCCGCAACCGCGTGTACTACGAACTGGTGCTGCCGCAGGTGCGCTCCGGCGGCTTCCTGCTCATCGACAACGTGCTGTGGAGCGGCAAGGCCCTGCCCTCTTACCCGCTCAAGCCCGCCGACAAGGACGCCCACGCCGTGCGGGACTTCAACGACTTCGTGCAGCAGGACGCGCGGGTGGAAAACGTCTTTCTGCCCTTGCGCGACGGATTATTTGTGGTGCGCAAATGCAGCTGAATCAATTCTTTACCCGCCACCGGCCCCGCCCCACGGCCCTGCGTATACCACGGGCGGTTAAACAACCCGGCTTGCGGCCGGTCTAAGGCCCTTGTTGGGCTTCGCTTAGTCGATATGAAACACACCCTCGGGTTACTATTTCCTCTTGTTGTCGTGGCGGCGCCGGCTGTGGCGCAAACCTTTCCCGTGACCGGCCGGGTGCTCGACGCCAAGGATCAGGCGCCGCTGATCGGGGCCAACGTGCTGCTGACCCGCCTGAGCGCCGACTCGGTTCGCACCGGGGCGGCCGTGGAGCCCGACGGTTCCTTTACCATTCCCGGCGCCGAATCGGGCCGCTACCGGCTGACGGTGTCGTTTCTGGGCTACCAGACCATCAAGCGGGCCGTGACGGTGAGCGGGGCGCCGCTGAACCTGGGCACCCTCAGCCTGCAGGCCGGCGGCGTGACGCTGAAGGGCGTGGAGGTGACCGGGCGCGCCGCCGCTGCCGTGCAGAAAGGCGACACGGCGCAATACGACTCGCGGGCCTTCAAAACCAACCCCGACGCCAACGCCCAGGACCTCATCACCAAGATGCCGGGCGTGACCGTGGACCCGGGCACCGGCAAGGTGCAGGCGCAGGGCGAGCAGGTGCAGCGCATCCTCGTCGACGGCAAGGAGTTTTTCGGCAACGACCCGGACGCGGTGCTCAAGAACCTGCCGGCCGAGGCCATCGACAAGATTCAGGTGTACGACCGGGCCTCCGACCAGGCGCAGTTTACCGGCTTCGACGACGGTAACCAGCAGAAAACCATCAACATCGTCACCAAGCCACAATTTCGCAACGGGCAGTTCGGGCGCGTGCTGGCGGGCGCCGGCCGCGGCGACGACGGCCAGAACCGCTACCGGGCCAGCGGCAACCTGAACTCGTTCAAGGGCAAGCAGCGCATGTCCATCATCGCGCAGTCGAACAACGTGAACGAGCAGAACTTCGGCACCGAAGACCTGCTCGGCGTGGTGGGCACCTCGGCCCGCGGCGGGGGCAACAACCGCAACGGCGGCGGGCGGCCGGGCGGCCAGGGAGGCAATCAGGGCGGCGGGGGCGGCAACAACGTCGGCGACTTTCTGGTGGGCCAGAGCGGCGGCATTTCCCGAACCAACGCCGTCGGCCTGAACTTCTCCGACACCTGGGGCAAGAAAACCGAGGTACAGGCCAGCTACTTCTTCAACCGCAGCACCAACACCCTTAGCAGCCTCACCAACCGCACCTACACGGCCCAGGACTCGCTCGGGCGCTTTCTGCGCTACAACGAAAACTCGCTGACGGGGAGCACCAACACCAACAATCGCTTCAACCTGCGCCTGGAGCACAAGTTCGACTCCCTGAACTCGCTGCTGTGGCAGCCGCGCCTCTCGGTGCAGAACAATGCCAGCAACAACGACCTGAACGGGGCCACTTACCGGGCGCAGAACAACAGCGAGGTCAACGGGGAGGTACGCAGCACCAACCTGAGCCGCTACCAGGCGGAGAACATGGGCATCAACTTCGGCCAGCAGCTGCTGTACCGGCACCGCTTCCAGAAGCGCGGCCGCACCTTTTCGCTGGGCCTGAACATGAGCTACAACAACCGCGACGCCGAGAACTACCTGAATTCGGTGAACGAGGACTACACCCGGGGTCCACTGCCGCGCACCAGCCGCACCGACCAGTTTTCGGACCTCGACCAGGTGGGCTGGGCCTGGACGGGCAACGTGAACTACACCGAGCCGCTGAGCCTGAAAAGCCAGCTGCAGGCCACCTACGCCGTGTCGTACACGCCGAACGACTCGGACAAGCGCACCAGCAACATCGACCCCGTGACCGGGGAGTACACGGTGTTCAACGCGCCGCTGAGCAACGTCTTTCAAAGCCGCTACCTGACCAACACCGGCGGGCTGAGCTACCGGTACAACGACCGGGACTTGCAGTGGTCGGTGGGTGCGTCGGTGCAGAACGCGCAGCTGCGCAACGAGCAGGAATTTCCGCAGGTGGCCAGCACCCGCCGCAACTTCCTCAACATCCTGCCCGAGGCCCAGCTGCGCTACAACTTCTCGCGCCAGCAGAACCTGCGCGTGAACTACCGCATGCGCACCAACGCGCCGAGCATCAACCAGCTGCAGGAGGTGGTCAACAACGCCAACCCGCTGCAAATCACGACCGGCAACCCCGACCTGCGCCAGGAAAACACCCACAACCTGTTTGTGCGCTACTCCGCGGCCAACGTGGAGAAGTCCACCTCGTTCTTTGCGCTGATCGGCGGCTCGTACACCGATAACTACATCAGCAACAGCACCCGCGTGCTCACGCGCCCCGACACGCTGAACGGGGTGCCCATCGTGGCCAACGCCCAGATTACGCGCCCGGTGAACCTGAACCAGCAGTACACGCTGCGCTCCTTCGCCAACTACACCGTGCCGCTGACCTTCGTCAAGTCGAACCTGAACCTGAACGCCGGCGCCACCTTCGCCCAGACGCCGGGCCTGGTGGCCATTACCGGCGTGGAAGGCCAGCAGCTCAACTACAGCCGCACGCCGAGCTTCAGCCTGGGCGCGGTGCTCAGCAGCAACATCAGCCCGAACCTGGACTTCACGCTCTCCTCGAACTCCAACCAGACCTACGTGCGCAACAGCGCGCTGCCGGCCTCGAACCGCCAGTACTTCCGCCAAAACACCAGCCTGCGCTTCAGCTGGATCGTGACCAAGGGCGTCACCCTGCAGTCGGACGTGAACCACGTGGCCTACACCGGTCTGACGGCGGGATTCAACCAGAATTTCGTGCTCTGGAATGCCTCGCTGGGCAAGAAGCTGTTTGCTAAGCAGCAAGGCGAAATCAAGCTCTACGCCTTCGACCTGCTCAAGCAGAACAACAGCATCCAGCCCAACAACACGGCGGCCTACACCGAGGACGTGCGCACCAACATCCTCACCCGTTACTTCATGCTGATGTTTACCTACAACATCCGCAACTTCGGCGGGGGCGGCAGCGCCCCCGACCTGGAGCAGCCCAACAACCGCGGCAACTTCCCCGGCGGCCGGCCGGGCGGTTTCCCGGGCGGCCCGCCTCCCGGCGGCTTTCCGGGGGGTGGCCCCGGCGGCCCTTACTAGCTGATTTGCCCGCAGCGGGCCGGTCCACCCAAGGGCCGGCCCGCTTCCGTTAACGCCCGGCCGCGTTGTGGCGGCCGTTCGCCGCGCCCGAGTTGCACCTGCCGGCCCGGGACGTCAGACGGCGCCGCGGCTTATTTCCCTTGGCATTCAGCTGAGAAAAGCCCCCAACGCCGCGAATTTTTCGCCTACTTTGTAGGCTGAGTGGGTCGGCAAAGGTGCATTGCCGGGCCGGCCCCGCCTGCTTTGCCTGCTTTATGAAACGACTGTTGCTCGTCCTGCTCGGGGCCCTGCCGCTGCTGGCAGACGCCCAGCGCAAGCCCGCCGCGGCCCCTGCCGCCCCTGCTTCTGCCGCCGCCCTGCCGTATTTGGCCGTGCCCGCGCAGCTTCCCTTCGCCGGCCTGCGGCTGCGCTTCAGCGACGGGGGCCGCGCCGCCGTGCAGCAGAAAGTGGACGCGCTGCGGCGCCACCCCGCCTCCTTTTACACCCGCGTAGCCGCCGCCGACGCGGCCTTTCCCCTGATCGAGCGCGTGTTTCAGCAGGAGGGCGTACCGCTCGACTTCCGCTTCCTCTGCATCCAGGAAAGCGGCCTGCAGGGCGACGCGCAGAGCATTCACGACGCGGTGGGCTACTGGCAGTTCAAGCGCGAGGCGGCCTCCGACTTCGGCATCGAAGTGAGCGACAACGTGGACGAGCGGAAGCACCTGGTGGCCGCCACCCACGCCGCCGCCAAGTACCTGCTGCGCAGCCAGCGCATGTACCAGAACTGGCTGCACACCCTGCTGAGCTACAACCTGGGGCCGGGCGGCGTGAAGCCCTACACCCTGCCGACCGACGCGAATGCCACCGAGATGCAAATCACGGAGCAGACGCACCCCTACGTGCTGACCTTCCTGGCCCACAAGCTGGCCTACGAATCGGCCATCGGCACGAACCCGCGGCCGGCCATGATCCTGCGCGAGTACCCGGCCATGCCCGGCCAGTCGCTGCCGGCGCTGGCCCAAGCCTTGCAAACCAACCCGGCCGAGCTGAGCCGCCACAACCGCTGGCTGCTGGCGGCGGCAGTGCCGGCCACGGGCAAAACCTACACCGCCCTGGTGCCCGTAACCGATTCGCTCCAGGTGCTGGCCATGGCCGTGCAGCAGCGCCAGGTGGCCACGAAGCTCGTCACGGCTCCCGAAACGGACGCCAAAAACGCGGCGTTCGTGACGGTGAACGGCCTGCGGGCCGTGGTAGCGCTACCCGGCGAAACCAAGGAGGACCTGGCGCGCCGGGCCGGCGTGAAGCTGCGCAAGTTTATGCAGTTCAACGACCTGATGCCCTTCGACAACGTGGTGGCGGGCCAGCCCTACTTCACGCAAAAGAAGCGCGACAAGGCCGCCGTGGAATACCACGTGGCCCAGCCCAGCGAAAGCCTCGTGACGGTGTCGCAGAAATACGGCGTGCGCGCCAAAGCCATCCGCAGCAAAAACCGCATGGTGGCCAGCGAAGCGCTGCAGCCCGGCCGCGTGCTGTGGCTGCAGCACACCCGCCCGCGGGCGGTGGCGGTGGAATTTGTGCAGGACAAGACCGGTTCCGTGGCCGCCGGTCTGGAGCGCCCGAGCGGCGCGGCTGCTGAGCCAACGCCGACGCCCGCCCCGGCTGCTCCCAAGCGCAAAGCCGCCGAGGCCGACGTGTACACCGGGCGAACCGCCGCCGCCCAGCGCACCATCGACGACGCGCCGGAAGCCGACGAGGACAGTTCCCGCGTGGGGGGCCTGCTCGGCAAGCTGCGCCGCCGGCCCGCCGCTGGCGAAGCCACCGACTCGAGTGCCACGGACGCCACGGTCGACAACATCAACGAAGCCACGGCCGACGCCACGCCGCCGGCCGCTCCGGTGCCGGCACCCCAGCCAAGCCGCGGCGTTTATAACAGTGAAGCCGAGCCCAAAAAACTACCCGCGTCTTCGCCCGTAGCCGACGAGCCGGCGTACGCCGCCGAAAACGAGGACGAGCCGGTAAAGCCAGCTTCTGTCCCGAAAAAGCTGGCCCCAGTTCCGGCCGGCCCGGCAACGGCAACCGTAACCACTAAGCCTGCTCCGGCCGCTCCGTCGACCACTGCTAAACCTGTGCCCCCCCCCGCAACGGCTACCGCCCCGCCGGCGGCCAGCCCGGCCCCGGCCACCGCGCGCCCGGTGCCGCCAGCTGCCCCAGCGCCCTCCGTTGCCGTGGAGCCAGTACCGGCCAGCGGCCAGCATACCGTCCAGAAAGGCGAAACCTTGTACGCCGTGGCCCGCCGCTATGGCCTACGCCCCGCCGATCTGATCCAATGGAACAACCTGCCGCCGAGCCCGGCCCTGCGTCTTGGGCAGGTGCTGCGCGTGGCGGCGCCCGCACCGGGTACCGTTTCGGCGGCTCCGACGTCAGCTTCGCCCGCCGCACCCGCTTCCAAGCCTGCGACTGCCACGCCCGCCAAGCCCACCGTGGCTCCCACCGCGGGCACTATTAAGCACACAGTGGTGGCCGGTGAGACGCTGTACAGCATTTCGCGCAAGTACGGCGTGACGCCGAAGCAGGTGCAGGACTGGAACAGCAAGCCTGACATGAGCGTGCGGTTGGGCGAAGTACTGACGGTGCAGCCCGCCAAATAGGCGTTGCCACCGCTCACCCGTAGAAGGGCGGCCCGCTGGGCCGCCCTTTTTTGTTTGCTCTACTCCAAGCTCAACGGCCGGCGCGGCTTCGTCGTACCTGCAAGAAGGCTGCTATTACTGCCCGCCGTACTACCGAGCTTGTTTATGATTCTTACCACCGGCCAACCGTTCTGGCTTACCGAGCAAGGCCTAGTCCGCTACCCCACCCTCACCGAAGACCAGGACTGCGACGTGGTCATTATCGGCGGGGGCATCACCGGGGCTTTTCTGGGCTACTACCTCACCCAGGCGGGCCTGCGCGCAGTCGTGCTTGATGCGCGCTACCCGGGCTCGGGCAGCACGTCGGCCAGCACGGCCATGTGCCAGTACGAGCTGGACGTGGACCTTATCGACCTGCGCCCCAAAATCGGTATCAGCCGGGCCAATGCAGCATACCTGGCCAACGTGTACGCCGTCCACGCGCTCGGCCGCCTGTGCCGCGAGCAGCTACCCACCGACTGTGGCTTTACTTACTGCCCGAGCTTCTATCTGGCCAGCCGCCGCCGCGACGTGGAGCACCTGGCCGACGAAGGCGAGGCCCGCCGCGGCATCGGCCTCGACGTGGAGTTTCTGGCCCGGGAGGATCTGTTGCGCCGCTATCAGCTGCAGGCCCCCGCCGCCTTGCGTTCCGGCGACACGGCCCAGGTGAACCCCTACCAGCTTACCCACACCCTGCTGCAGCAGGCCGCCGCGCAGGGGCTGCGGGTATTCGAGCGCAGCCCGGCCCAGCGCTGTGCCCTGGCCCCCGACGGCGAGTCCGTGACGGTATACGCGGGCGAGCGGCAGCTACGGGCCCGGCACGTGGTGGTGTGCACCGGCTACGAAGCCGACAACCTGGTACCCCGCGACCTAGTGAACCTGCACTCCACTTACGTGGTGGTAAGCCAGCCGGGCGAAGCGGCCGCGCTGCCCACCGGCAATGCCCAAATCTGGGAAACGGCCCGCCCCTACCTCTACACCCGCACCACGCCCGACGGCCGCATCATGGTCGGCGGCCGCGACGAAGTGGTTCGGCAAGCTGCGTTTCAGAATACCATGCTGGAGCACAAAACGGCCAAGCTGGAAGAGCAGTTTCAGGAACTGTTCGCATCCGCCACACCTTTCACCCGCGACTTTGTATGGGCCGGTGTGTACGGCGAAACCGCCGACGGCCTGCCCTACATCGGTGCCCACCAGGACTTCCCCCGCACGCAGTTTGCGCTGGGCTACGGCGGCAACGGCACCACCTACAGCCTGCTGGCCGCCGAAATCATCCGCGACGCGCTGACGGGCCGTACGCACCGCTACGCCGCCACCTTCGGATTTGACCGGGTAGGTGGCTGACGCGTACAATTCGCTATTCAGCACGCCAGGCCGCCCGTTGGGGCGGCCCGGCGTGTTCTTAAGAATGTTGAATTGGATCAGGCGGCAGCCAGCCGCTGCTGCAGGCGCGGAATCTTGCGGGTGCGTGTCTTGAGCAGCTCAATGATTTCGGCATCGGACTGGTAGCGGCCGCCCAGGTTGACGAAGTGCTTGGCCATCAAATCGTAGCGCTTGGTCATCAGCCAGGCGAACGTGTGCAGGAAGTGAATGCCGTCGAACACGATGGCGTCGTTGGCGGCGTACTCGTGCACGTTCTTGGTGAACTGCAGCGGGTGCTCGGTCCAGTGCAGGGCGGGCCGTAGGTGGTGGCTGGCGTGGTAGCCGTCGTTCCAGCACTTGTGGTTGTACTTGGTGTTGATGCAAGTGATGCTGTTGCGGTACTCGTTGGTGGGGTCCTCGGCATCGACGAAGGCGTGCTGCGTCCAGTTGCCGAGCATCATGATGACGCGCGAAATCAGAAACGGCAGCACGAACACCACCAGCGTTGCCTGCCAGTTGACGAACCAGAGGCCGATGCACAGGAGAAAATACAGCGCCTCGCCGCGCACGGAGCGCAGCAGCAGCCGGCTTTTGCCCGTGCGAATAAAATAGCGGGCCAGCTGGAAGATGCCCACGAAAAGGAACGTGCCGAGGTAGTGCAAAAAGCCGCGCACCGAGTCGCGCTGGTAGTGCATGGTCGAGCTGGTATCCGCCGGCATGTTGTTTTCGGCGTGGTGCATGCCCATGTGGTGGCTGAAGTACGTTTCCGGCGTTTGCCCGAACAGGGGCGCCAGCACCCACGGCAGGTAGTGGTTCATCCAGCCGTACTGCTTTTTGAAGAGGATGCGGTGACTGGTGCAGTGCAGCATCAGCCCGAACGGCCCTTTGAACCTGATGTTGTTCAGAAACAGTGACGCCACGGCCGCCGGCCACCATGCCCAGCCTGGCAGGCCCGGCACGTACAGCAGCACGGCCAGCGGCAGCAACGTAAGCGAGATGCGCAGCGTCAGGCGCGCGAAAGGCAGGTCGCGCTTGTCGTGGATGTACTTAAGCATCCACTGATCGAAGGCCGACAGCTGCTCGGACGGCTGGTATACAGGGTCGGTAAGGGCACGGAGTGTTTTCATGGGCTGTATCCGGACTCCTCTGCGAGCCGGCATCAGTAAATCAGAGCTGATCAATAATGCATCGGATTCGCAGCCGGAACCAGGACCAGCGAAGCAAAAGCGGATGAGAGAAAGCACCCCGCGCAACGGCCGGGACCGGGCCACCGCAAGCGGCAGCTTGCCTACAAGGTAAGGCTTTTAAGCTGGGCGTTACGGCCGCAGCCCTTGTACGCAGCTCGCCGGCCAGCAGGTGTTGCCGGCTGCCGCGCGCCATGTCGGGCGCAAAAGCCCTTGCTTCGTTCTTGCTGAACGGTCGCCACGGGGAGAATCGTTTAACAACCGCTCGATTTGTTGAACTTCGGCCGTGCGCCTCCGGCTTGTATAGCATCCGCCCTCCCCTTCCGCTCCGAATGAAACCAGTGCTTCTGCTCGGCCTTCTCCTAGGTGCTACGGCCCCCCTGACCGCCCAAACCCGCCCCGCCGCCAGCGCGGCCGTGGCCACTACCGCCGAGGCCCGCGTGGGCCAATACTACGCCGACCTCAACCAGCGGCTGCGCGATATTTACTTCGCCCCAAGCGACGGACGCGCCATTACGCTGCTCAGCACGGCTACGGAGGAGTTTGAAGCCCGGCGCCGGGCCTTGCGGCAGGAGTTGGCGCAGCTCCGCCCCACGCTGCCGCCCGCCCGGTGGCAGGCCCTCACGGCCGGTCATCCGAGCCCCGAGTGGACCAACGAGCAGCAAGTCATCCTGAACAGTCCGGCCGCAGCCAAGCTGGCCGAGCGCTGCCGCCGCGACCCGGCCCTGGAAACGGCTCTGCAGCGTTTCACGGCGGCGCGGCTGGAGCAGTTGCTACCGGCAGCCGCGCAGTAGCCGAAATACCCCCAAGGGTGCACGAAGTACGCGGTCGACGTTGTTCACCCGATACGCAAAAACAACCGCCGCCGCAACGTTTCCTTTCGCCGGCGACGGCGGTAACTTTACCTTCTGTTCGGCGCCCTAACGCCGCCGAACACGCTTGCCCATGCCCACGTTCTCGCACCTGCACTGCCACACCCAATACTCCCTGCTCGACGGGCAGGCCAGCATTTCGGCGCTGATGAAGAAAGCCCAGGCCGACGGCATGCCCGCCGTGGCCCTCACCGACCACGGCAACATGTTCGGGGCGTTCAACTTCGTGGCCGAAGCCAACAAGTACAACGTGAAGCCCATCGTGGGCTGCGAGTTTTACCTGGTGGAGGACCGGCACAAGAAAGCGTTTAGCCGCGAAAAGGGCGAGCGGGACGTGCGCCACCACCAGCTGCTGCTGGCCAAGGACCAAGCCGGCTACCACAACCTGGCCAAGCTCTGCTCCATGAGCTTTATCGAGGGCGTGTACAGCAAGTACCCGCGCATCGACAAGGAGCTGCTGCTGCAGTACCACGAGGGCCTGATTGCCACTTCCTGCTGCATCGGCGCCGAAATTCCGCAGGCGCTGCTGTGGAAAACCGAAGCCGAGGCCGAGGAAAAGCTCAAGTGGTGGCTCGACGTATTCGGCGAGGATTACTACATCGAAATCCAGCGCCACGGCATCGAGAACATCGACAACACCGGCAAAAGCCAGGAAGACCTCAACCAGACGCTGCTGCGCTGGGCCAAGAAGTACAACGTCAAGGTCATTGCCACCAACGACTCGCACTACGTCGACCAAAAGGACTTCGCGCCGCACGATTTGCTGCTGTGCGTGAACACCGGCGAGGAATACAGCATCCCGGTCGGCGACTTCCAGACCAAGTACTTCCGTCTGATTTCGGGCCAGAACGAGGTGCTCTACGACCACCTCGACCAGCTGCGGCCGCTCGCGGCCAAGGACGACGCGGTGCGCCGGCAGCTCATGCGCATCGACGAGGAAATGCAGATGCCCAAGCCTCGCTCCCGCTTCGGCTTTCCCAACGACCAGTTCTACTTTAAGTCGCAGGCCGAAATGGGCGTGCTCTTCGCCGACGTGCCCGAGAGCCTGGACAACACGAACGAAATCGTCGACAAAATCACGCCGCCCAAGTTGGCGCGGGACATCCTGTTGCCCAACTTCCCGCTGCCGGCTGGCTTTGCCAACGCCGACGAGTTCCTGCGCGAGCTGACCTTCGTCGGGGCTTTTGGGCCGAGTGCGGGCAAGGGCATCGTGACGATGACCAAGCCGCCCCGCTACTCGGAGCGCATGCCCGAAATTGAGGAACGGCTGGAATACGAGCTGCGCATCATCCAGACGATGGGTTTCGCGGGCTACTTCCTCATCGTGCAGGACTTCATTAACAAGGGCCGCGACATGGGCGTGGCCGTGGGCCCGGGCCGCGGCTCGGCCGCCGGCTCGGCGGTGGCCTACTGCGTGGGCATCACCAACATCGACCCGATCAAGTACTCCTTGCTGTTCGAGCGTTTCCTGAACCCGGAGCGCGTGTCGATGCCCGATATCGACATCGACTTCGACGACGTGAACCGCCAGCGCGTCATCGACTACGTGGTGGACAAGTACGGCAAGACCCAGGTGGCCCAGATCATTACCTTCGGTACGATGGCGGCCAAATCCTCCATCAAGGACGTGGCCCGGGCCATGGAGCTGCCCCTGCCGCAAACCAACGAGCTGGCCAAGATGGTGCCCGAAAAGCCCGGCACCACGCTGGCCGGCGCCTTCGCCGAAAACCCGGAGCTGGACTACATCGTGCGCGACGATTCGCCCGATAACCTGCGCGGCCACATCCTGCGCCTGGCCCACAAGCTGGAGGGCTCGGTGCGCAACACCGGCATCCACGCCGCCGGCGTCATCATCGCCCCGGACGACATCACCAAGTACATTCCGGTGTCGACGTCCAAGGACTCGGACCTGCTCGTAACCCAGTTCGACGGCAAGGTCATCGAGTCGGCGGGCATGCTGAAGATGGACTTTCTGGGGCTGAAGACGCTCACCATCATCGTGGACGCCCTCACGCTCATCAAGAAAAACCACGGCGTCGACATCAACATCGACGACATTCCGCTCGACGACCCGAAGACCTACGAGCTGTACCAGCGCGGTGACACCATCGGCACGTTCCAGTTCGAATCCGAGGGCATGCGCATGTACCTCAAGGACCTCAAGCCCACCAACATCGAGGACCTGATTGCCATGAACGCCCTGTACCGCCCGGGCCCGATGCAGTTCATTCCGAACTTCATCAACCGCAAGCACGGGCGCGAGGAAGTGGAATACCCGCACGAGCTGCTGGAGCCCATCCTGAACTACTCCCAGGGCATAATGGTGTACCAGGAGCAGATCATGCAGGCCGCCCAGATCCTGGCCGGCTACTCCCTGGGCGGCGCCGACTTGCTGCGCCGCGCCATGGGTAAGAAAGACATGAAGAAGATGGCGCAGGAGCGGGAGAAATTCTGCAAAGGCGCCGCGGAGCTGCACGGCATCAAGGAAAAGAAGGCCAACGAAGTCTTCGACGTGATGGAGAAGTTTGCGGCCTACGGCTTCAACCGCTCCCACTCCGCCGCCTACTCGGTGGTGGCCTACCAAACGGGCTACCTGAAGGCCAACTACCCGGCCGAGTACATGGCCGCCGTGCTCACCAACAACATGTCGGACATCAAGAAGGTGACCTTCTTCATTGAGGAAGCCCGCCGGCAGGGCGTGGCCGTGCTCGGGCCCGACGTGAACGAATCGGTGCTGAAGTTCAACGTGAACGAGAAAGGCCAGATCCGCTTCGGCATGGCCGCCGTGAAGGGCGCCGGCGAAGCGGCCATCGAGAGCATCGTGGCCGAGCGGGACAAAAAAGGCCCGTACGCCGACATCTTCGACTTCGCCAAGCGTGTGAACCTGCGGGCGGTGAACAAGAAAACCTTCGAAAGCCTGGCCTTGTCCGGGGCCTTCGACTCGTTTGAGCGCTACCACCGCCGGCAGTTCGTGGAAGCCCCCTCGGGTGACCAGAACCTCATCGACAAGGCCGTGCGCATGGGCCAGCAGTACCAGGCCGACCAGGACTCGGCCCAGCAGAGCCTGTTCGGCGGCGGGGCCTTCGGGGCGGTGGCCATGCCCCTGCCCAAGGTGGCCGACATGGAGCCCTGGCCCGCCACCGAGCAGCTGCGCCGCGAAAAGGAAGTGGTGGGCTTCTACCTCTCGGGCCACCCCCTGGACGACTTCAAGCTGGAAATCGACTCGTACTGCACCTGCGGGCTGGACAAGATCGAGACCTACAAAAACCGCGACATCAACGTGGCCGGGCTGATTTCGAACGTGATGTTCAAGACCACCAAGACCGGGCAGCCCTTCGTGTCCTTCAACATCGAAGACTACGAATCCAGCATCAACCTGGCCTTGTTCCGCGACGACTACAGCAAGTTCTCGGCCTTGATCAACCCGCGCAACTACGACAAGGAGCAGGTGCCGCCCATGTTTATCCGCGGCAAGTACGCCCAGCGTTTCCGCGACTCCGACCAGTTCGAGTTCAAGATCATGACCATGGAGCCCTTGTTCAACGTGGCCGAGAAGCTGGCCAACGGCGTGCGGGTTCAGCTGGACCTGCGCACCATCACCGAGCCGTTTATGGACCGCTTCATGGAAGCGGTGGAGGAATGCGCCGGCTCCAAGAAGCTGGAAATCAAGTTTGCCGAGCCTCACGAGCACCTCACCGTGGACACCTACTCCCGCAAGTACCGCATCGAACCCAAGTCGTTTATCTTTAAGATGCGCGAAATGGAAATCGACGCCTGCCAGCTGATTTAAAGTAGATCCAGGCTGTCATTCTGGCGCGGGCATCTCACTTACGTCCACAAAGATCCGGACCATACAAAGTCGCCACCATTGTTATTCATGGAACTTTGGTGGCGGCTGCTTTTACGGGAAGCCTATTCCTCAGGCTGCCGTTTTGGCTGGCTATTGGTTGCGGTACGCGGCTTGCAAATCCCGCGCTGCGCAGCGTACAGTACCGGCTTCAGTCCACCGTAGCCAGTTGTTGCATAGCCCACACCGAATACTTGAACTTTACGGTGCGGTGCATGTTTGACATCCAATCTGCTACCTTGCACGCCCAATCCGTGTAAGCAGATTACTCAACATCGACATCCACATTCACAAACCGCATACTGCAATGGGACATAAAGCCATTGAAATCACCGACGCCAACTTCGACGAAATCATCAACTCGGATAAGCCCGTGTTGGTGGACTTTTGGGCCGAGTGGTGCGGTCCGTGCCGCATGGTCGGCCCGGTGGTCGAAGAGTTGGCCGGCGAGTACGAAGGCAAAGCCGTGATTGGCAAAGTTGACGTAGACGCCAACCCGCAAACTTCGATGAAGTTCGGCATCCGCAGCATCCCCACGCTGCTGGTATTCAAGAACGGCCAGGTGGTTGACAAGCAGGTTGGCGCCGTGCCCAAGCACGTGCTGGCTCAGAAGCTGGACGCGCAGGTAACGGCCTAGCGTGTTCGAGCGGCTCGTCGCCGTTCACACACATAAGAAGCGGGTCCGTCGTCAAGTTATTTGACGGCGGACCCGCTTATCGTGTTTAGGTAAAGCCTACCAGTTGGCGCGGGCCTCCACCGGCGGCGTCGGCGGGGGCTTGGGCCCGCCGAACAGCTGAAACTGCGGCGCGAAGTAAATAGGAACGGTGTAGGTAAAGCTGGTCGGCACGTTGTACTCGCGGCCGGGACGGAAGCGTGGCAGGCTGGCTACCACGCGCCGGGCTTCCAAATCGATGTCGGGCGAAAGGCCGCGCAGAACGCGCACCTGCCCTACTTTGCCATCCTCGCCTACCGTGTAGCTCACGTATACTTTGCCGGTAATGCCCTTGCGCCGGGCTTCCTTGGGATAGTTGGTGTGCCGCGCCAAATACTCTAGCAAAGCGGCCTCGCCCCCGGGAAACTCGGGCGCCAGCCGGCGGCGGGGCATGCCCTCGTAGCGGCTGCCGTCCTCGTTGTAGAGCGTGAGGGCGGTGGGCTGCCCGGGCCGGCTGGCTTCGACGGCCGCTGGCTGCCCCGAACTATAGTAGTAGCGCCACTCGCCAGTGGGGCGGTCGGCGAGGTAGGTGCCGGTAGAACGTCTTTGTCCGTTGCGGTGTACGCTCAGCCAGCGGCCGGTACGCTCGCCGCGGTGAAACTCTCCGCGCTCCTGAACCTTGCCGTCTTCGTACCACGACACGTACAGGCCTTCGGGCTGATCGTCCTGGAAGTGCACCTGGCTGGCTTTGGCCCCGTTCGGGTGAAATCCCACAAACGTGCCGCTGCGCAGCGGCGGGTCGATGCTGGCCAGGAAGCCCCGCAGCAGCAGCGTGCCATTCATCGCAAACTCGCGCATGGGGTAAAGGCCAGCTTCGAGGTGTTGCTCCACCACGCGGTAATGGGTGGCGCTGTCGGGCACGGTGGTTTGGTTCTGCTCGTTTAGATAAACGGCCGGCAGGCTTTGGGCCACCGCTGCCGGTGCGCCACCAAGTAATAATACTGCCAACCAAGCCTTCATGAGCTACGGAATGAAAAGACCCGTTCCGAAATATACGGCAGCCGAAGAAAAAGGAAAGTCAATCACCCCGGTTTTTTACAAAAATTAACGCCGGCCGTGGCGCCACCCACGGCCGGCGTCGGGCGCCTCACTCTTTTTGGAAGCGCACCTGCACGCGGCTCAGCTTCGTCTCCACCTGCACGAAGTAGAGCCCGCGGTGCAATTGATCCACGGGTAACCGGACTACATCCGGGGCCTCCGCGGCAGAATACTGTTGGGTTCGGCATATTCGCCCAAGGGCATCAACAACGCGAATGGTCACGTCGTTTTGTGCGTTGTCCTTCAAGGCTATATTCAGGTAATTGGTAGCTGGCACCGGCCAGATGGTAAGCGGCTCGCTTGCGTCAGCACCGGCAGCCACGGTAACGATGATGGAGTAATGAAATTTGCCGTCGGTATCAAGCTGCCGGAGCCGGTAGTAGCGTAGGCGCTGACCGCTGCGGAAGGCGTTGGCATCGAGGTGGGCGTAGTTGGTGGCTACGGCTGTAGTGCCCCTCCCATTGTAATAATCCAATACCTGATAATCAATTCCGTTGTTGGAAGCCTGCACCTCAAACCCGGCGCAGTCTTGCTCCTGCGCCGTGCGCCAAGTGAGTTGAACGTCTTTGCCCATCTGCTTCGCGCGGAAATAAAGCATCGTAACCGGCAGCGGGTTCAGGGACGAGGTCGTTCCGAACGTCACATTGACGGCGGTACCGTTGGTAAGGGCCAACACCAGCCCGGCATCCAGGTAACGGGCCACAGTATTGGGCAGCCCAGCCTGGCCGTAGTTATTCCATTCGCCACCGAGTTGGGCCGCGATGCGCAGATCCTGCCGGGCCTGGGGCGTCTCCTGCACGTCGCTGTAGGGAACCGTGTAGTAGAGGCGCACGGCGGCGCTGGCCGTGCCGGCCGTGCGTGTCAGCTCCCAGTACTCGCGCCGGCTGACCGTGAACAGGCCTGATCCGGCAGCCAAAGCCGTAGCATTGGGGGCTGGCGCGTTGTAAGCAAGCAGGCGGAACGTGGCGTTGCTGGCCGTTCCCGGGCGCACCCCTGCTACCTTCAACCGCCCTCCATCACCTATCGGAAAAGTGTACACCAGTCCGGCATTGTTAGTTTGACGGGCCAGCGGTCCGTCCACGTAACTGTTGTCGCTGGCTTCGGTCCAGGTTGCGCTGGGTGTCAGCGTCAGCAGGTTGGTGCTGGTGAGCAGTCGTCCCATGCGCAGCCGCAGGGTACCGGCCAGGGAAGTAGCCCGGCTCAGCGCGACGAGGTTGCCTGCGTTATCGATGACCAGTTCGGCGCCTGCGGCCAAGGAAGCAGGCAGGCCGGTACCGGTTTGCTGCGTGGTAGTTCCGTTATACACGTACGTAGCCGCGGTACTGTAGCTACGTGTTCCGGTCACCTGCACGTTGCCGGTGTAGGCCGATGCCACGGGGGTTTTGGCAGCAATGCCTTGGCTGTGACTGGTGCGCAGCGTAGCCCCCGCATTTAGCACAAAGTCCCCTTCGCCGTCCAAAATTTGAGTACCCAGATCCAGGGTGGCGCCGGGCAGCACCTGAAAGTCCACGGCCCCGCTGATGCTGGTGCCGCCAGCCCGGCTAAGGTGCTGCACCTGGGTACCGGCAAAATTCACTGTAGCCACGCCGCCGGTCACCTCGCGGCGCAGGTCGCTGCCAGTGTTCATCAACAGGTCACCGCTCAGATTGACGGTGCCACTGGCGCTGCCGCCGCTCAGCAGCAGGGTACCACCGTCCAATTGCAAGTGCCCGTCGACCGCTAATATTCCTGCACCCGAGGAGGACGAATTACTCAGTTCAAACCGTCCGCTCCCCAGCACAAAATTGCCGCTGACGGAAACGGTTCGGGTGAGCGACGAGCCGAAACGGGCTACGCATACTTGCCCGCCCTGCTGCTCGTAGGAACCCAATTGCGTTGTGACCGGCCCGGCACTTGTGTTTGGCGTAAGCTGTAGCCGGCCCAGGCCCGTGTTGCGCACCAGCAGCTTGCCAGCGACTTTCATATTACCGCTACCGTTCAGGTAGAACACGTTGCTGCCCATACCCGATGTGCCGTAATCGGGTGTGTCCCAGATAACGTTGCCAAAGGTTTGTCCATCGTTGCTAAACGCAGACGCATCTATCACCCCTTTGATTTCTAACGTCGAAGCCGGGTCCCAGGTGCCCAAGGGTAATTGCCCACCATTGGCGGCGTGCGTATACACTGCTCCGGCGGCCACTTGCATCTCGGCGCCGCCGGAAAACGTCACGCTGGCGGTATTGCTTTCGTTGCGGTACTGGCCGAGCATGATCAGATCGGGGCCGCTAAGCGAGGCATCGTGCATGACCATGGGCTGGCCGCTGGGCCGCTGCACTAGCAAGCCCCCATTTTCCACTAAGCATTTTGCCAGCCTTACCTGCGCGCTGATCTGCAACTGCCCGCCAGCTGCCAGGGTTAATCCGGTAATGGTAGGGCCATTGGCCGCAGCGGTGAGCAGTCCTCCGTTGCTGACGGTAATGGGCCCAACCACTGTTCCGGTACTTACTCCCGGCAGTAGGTCCATCTTCGCGTCGCTATCAATAGCAATGGTTCCCAGGTTGCCGTCGCTAAGCAAACTCACGCTGCCTTTATCGCCAATGCTGGTGCTACCCACCGACACAATGTCGCTCTTTACTACCACCTGAGCTCCTACACCCTTTACTTCCAAGCTATTGCACACCAAACGTCCATTGACGTTCAGCACACCTGCCGTTCCTTGGGCGTTGTCTGTTTCTACGATTATTCGATTAATAGTAGAAGTGATGCCAGTAGCATTGATCGTTTTGGTGTGCGTTATAGTGAAGGTTTTGGTATAGTCCAGCGGCGCGGAATTGGTTACCCATGCGCTGCCATCCCACCGCTCCCAACTAGGCCGGTTGACAAAGTTTACCAACCCGCCCGCTACTGAGCGGTAATCGCCTATGGTTTGCGCTTGGCTCAGGGTAGCCAACAGCAACAACGAAAATGTTCCAAACCAATAACGGGAAGGCAACCAGCGGTTGCGCACAAAAATGGAGGTGGGATTCATGACCTTGGTGGAGTTGGTGGAATAATGCAGGGCGAGCAGGTCGGATGATGCCCTAAAGCGTGTAATGGGGTGTAGAGCATCCCAAAACACAAGTTTACGTAATTATAGTACCATTTATCATTATATAAAATTAACAAAGTTGAATGTCATCTATTTATTTTTACATGTCATACTATCTTGTAAAAGGACAATAAAAAACGCCTTGCCGGGTTAAGGCAAGGCGTCATCGAAGAATTACTGACGGCTTGTATAACTGGTACTTACATCAGCTGTATCGGCCGATTCAGGGTTTCTTCCAGCGAGATGAGCGTTTCTGTGCGCTCGATGCCTTCGATGAGTTGGATCCGGTCGTGTAGTACGTCACGCAGGTGCTGAGTGTCGCGGCATACCAAGCGGGCAAATACGCCGTACGCGCCAGTAGTAAAATGAATGCTCACCACCTCCGGAATGTCGCGCAGCTGTTCGGCTACGCTACCGTACACAGAGCTTTTCAGCAGGTAGATGCCCAAGAAAGCATTGACGCCATACCCCAATTTGGCATAGTCAATTTTCAGTGTTGCCCCTTTTACAATGCCCAGTTCTTCGAGCCTGGCCATCCTGACGTGGACCGTCCCGCCCGAGACGTGTACCCGGCGGGCAATTTCGGTGTAAGGCATCTTGGCGTCTTCGAGCAATAAAGCCAAGATTTTCCGATCGGTGTCGTCAAGTTCGTAATTGCGAGACATTTTTGAGGTCGTTGCTTAAGAAAGTGGCAAAAAAAGTGGCGTTTTTGAAAAAAAATGCAATAATTCCAGATAATCACTGAAAATATTTTACCATTTGATTTAAGCTATTACATTTGTCTCAAAGCAACGCAGTCGGCGTTGCGGATCTTGTAGAAAGACGGCTGTAAGCTTCGGCAGCAGCTCAAGGCTTATGGGAAGGTTCAACTCCTTTATCTACAACTTGGGTGGATCTTGTGAGGAGGGAAAAACCGGGACGTATCTGGGTGGGTGCGTCCTTCATTAGAGGCGGCATCTGGGTGGGTGCCGCCTTTTTTGTGTCCTTTTGCCAGCAAGTTGGCAATTTTAAGGACGCGTGCAACGAAAGCTTTGAACTGTTTTGAGCGGCTAGCATTTCATCAATGACAAGCTGTTTCGTCTTTTGTTGCAAGCTCCGTTGAGCGTCCAAGCGTTTTGTTGCCAATTCGGCAGTAACGTGCTCCGAATGACCGCAATAAAATAAGTCAAGTGAAGGCCACTTTGAGCCACAGACTTGCCTTATGGTTTATAGATTAGAACCTCGCTTTGCCCATTGGCTTTGATGTAGCCCCGGTACATGCCCTCGCTGTTAAAGGGCATCGTGATGTTGCCTTGGCGGTCCAGCCCGATCAAACCGCCGTCGCCGCCTAGACGGGCTACTTTGTCGAGCGTTGCTTGGGCCGCCTGGACCAATGGTACCTTTCCGTATTCCATTCGTGCCGCGATGTCATGCGCAACGGCGCTGCGGATGAAGAATTCACCCCAGCCGGTGCACGAAACCGCACAGGATTGATTGTCGGCGTACGTGCCGGCCCCGATGATCGGCGCATCCCCCACCCGCCCGTATCGTTTGTTGGTCATGCCGCCGGTGCTGGTGGCCGCGGCCAAGTTGCCATACTGATCGAGCGCTACGGCGCCCACAGTACCGTACTTGCGGCCTTCCGTAAAGATGAGCGGCTCAGCGTAGCCTTGGGGCTTACCAGCTTTGCGTTTCACTTTCACTTTGCTGGGGGCCGGAGCCGCCGGCACCGCTTTGGTAGGCGTGTTCAACTGGTCTGGCACCGCGCCTTTTTCAGTAACCAGTGCCTTTTGCAGCTGCTGGTAGCGCGCTTCGGTCCGGAAGTAACTCGGGTCGACTATTTCCAGCCCCTTTTCCCGGGCAAACTGCTCAGCGCCGGGGCCAACCATCATTACGTGCTCAGATTTTTCCATCACGGCCCGCGCCGCACTGATGGGGTTGCGCACGGTGGTGACTCCCGCCACCGAGCCTGCTTTAAGGCTTTGGCCATCCATTACGGCTGCGTCCAGTTCATTACGGCCTTCGTGCGTGAACACAGCTCCCTTGCCCGCATTGAACAGGGGCGAGTCTTCCATCACGCGCACCGAAGCCTCTACCGCGTCCAGTGAAGTGCCGCCGCGTTTGAGCACGGCGTAGCCCGCTTGCAGAGCTTGGTTCAGCGCTTCGGTGTAGGCTTTCTCCTTCTCAGGCGTCATGTTCTGACGCGTAATGGTGCCGGCCCCGCCATGAATAACCAAGGTAATGCGGGAGGGGTCGGGAGCGGCGGCGGTCTGGGCCTGGGCTGCTGGCACCGTGGTACCCAGGAGCACCGGCAGCAGTAGAAACAAGAGTTTTTGCATCGCGGGCAAGGAATGAGGCGAGGGGAAAACAGAACGCCCCGCTCCGGAAGCAATGCCGGGGAGCGGGGCGGGAAAAGTAAGCAAAGCCTGGTTATCGGGCGGCCACGGGTGCTTGTTGGCGCTTGTACTGGGCTAGGCCGGCATCCAGGAAAGCAATGAATTTCTCTACGTCCGACTCAAACGCCACCGCCGGAGCCAAGGAGCGCGGTTGTTGCACGGTGCTGGCCGGATCGAGGATGACATAGTACGGCTGGGCATTCATGTTGAACGTGCGGATCTGGAAGTCCAGGTTTTGCTCGCCCAAAGTGCGCTTCACGCGCTGGTCGCGTGGCGAAGTGTACCACTTGTCCTGCGGCAGCTCGGTTTTGTCGTCGGCGTAGAGGGCTACCACCACAAAGTCCTCGCGCAGGCGCTTGAGTACCCGTGGGTCGCTCCAGACGGTAGCTTCCATCACACGGCAGTTGCCGCAGTTGTGACCGGTAAAGTCCACGAAAACGGGCTTCTGCTGCTGCCGGGCGCAGGCCAGGGCCTCTTCCAGGGTGAAGTAGCCCGACAGGTTCAGCGGCAGTTCCAGCCGACCTTCGAAAGCGGGCGTGGAGCAAAGTGTGCTACCGTCCTGCGCCGTAGCCACTGCCGGCGTGCCGCTGCTGCCCACCCAGGCGTAATCCTGCCGCGTGGCCGGCGGGGCCAATGCGGAAAGGGCGTTGAGCGGAGCCCCGAACAAGCCGGGCACCATGTAGAGCATAAAGGAAAAAGCCACGGCCGCCAGCAGCAGGCGCGGCACGCTCACGTGAACGGTCTCCCCGTCGTGCGACAGACGGAACTTACCAAGCAGGTACATACCCAGCAGGCCGGCCAGCACGATCCAGATAACGAGGAACACCGGCCGCGGCAGCAGGCCCCAGTGGTACGACAGGTCAGCCGAGCTCAGGAATTTGAAAGCCATGCCCAACTCCACGAAGCCCAGCACCACCTTCAGCGTGTTCAGCCAACCGCCGGAGCGGGGCATGGATTTCAGCCAAGTGGGGAACAGTGCAAAGAGCACGAAGGGCAGCGCGAAAGCCGACGAAAAGGCCAGCATACCCAATGTGGGCCGAAGCAGTTCACCATTGGCCGCCGCAATGGCCACCGAGCCCACGATGGGCACCGTGCACGAAAACGACACGAGCACCAGCGTAGCGGCCATGAAGAACATGCCCGACCAGCCGCCCTGGTCGGCGCGGGCGTCTACCTTATTAATCAGGCTGCTGGGGGCATTGATTTCGAACAGGCCCAGGAAGGACATGCCGAACACGATGAAAATAACGAACGACAGCAGGTTGGGCAGCCAGTGCGAGCTGATGAGGTTGGCCGCATCGGCCCCGAACAGCAAGCTCAGCACCACGCCGGCGCCGGTGTAGATGCCAATAATGGAGAGGCCGTACACGAGGGCTTTGCTGATGGCCTCGGCCCGGCTGCGGCTGTTGTTGGTGAAGTACGACACCGTCATCGGCAGCATGGGGTACACGCAGGGCATGAGCACGGCCACCAAGCCCGCGCCGAACGCGAGCAACAGGTACTTCCACAGGCTCATGGCCGTGCCGGCGGGCTGAGCGGTGGTCACTGCAGCCGTGGCCGGGCCGGTTGCCTCAGGGGCTTGGACAGGCGCCGCGGCTACGGCCGCAGCGGTATCCACGGCGGCCGTGGCGGCTGAAGCCGCTGCCGGCGCGGCAGTATCGGCCGAGGCTACGGCAGGCAAAGCGGCAGGAACCTTGGCCCCGGCCGGAGCCGTGGCGGGCTGGCTTGCGGCCGGCGGCACTGCGGCCGCCGCTGCGGGGGTTGCGGCGGCTGTACCGGTAACTGTCAGCGGGCCGAAGCTCAGGGCCGCGTCGCCGGGAATGCAGCGCCCGTCGACGTCGGTACAGCTCTGAAACTCCGCAGTAGCCTTGATGGTGAGGGCACCGGGCTGCAACAGGCGGACGCGCTGGCGGATCTGCCCGGTGGTTTCGAAGTACGTCACGTCTCCTTTAAAGACGGTGTCGAACTTCTTCTTGGCGCCGACGGATTTTGGCGGACCCACCAACTCGTAGGCCGGGCTTTTGGTCCAGGTGAACGTAAATACCGTCGGCCCCAGGTCGGGGTCGAAGTCGGTGGCGTACAGGTGCCAGGTCGGCTCGATGCGGGCGTTGACGATCAGCTCCACTTCGTCGCCCACTTTGCCGGTGGCGGGGTTTACGCTGGCAGTCAGCTTGGTAGGCTCCAGCAGCTGGGCCGCGGCCGGGCTGCTGGCGGCCAGCGGCAGCACCAGGCTAAGCCACAGAATTAGTCGCAAAAACATAGGGGATTCGGAATTTCCGCAGAAGAAACAAAGTTACGCTAACCGTTGCATCCCGCGCTTGGGCACGTCGCCCGAACCGCTTAGGCGGATTCTCGTACTTTTGTGACATACAGCGTCGGACCCGCGGGTGCCGGCCGCCGCTGACTATATGGGCTTAAACATCCTTTGGACGCTTCTGTTGGTCGTGGCGAATGGTTTCTTCGTTGCCGCAGAATTTGCGTTAGTGAAAGTGCGGGCCTCGCAGCTCGAATTGCGGGTGCAGGAAGGCAACCGATGGGCGAAGCTCACACTGGGCCTGGTGCAGCACCTCGATGCGTATCTCTCGGCCACGCAGCTGGGCATCACGCTGGCCTCGCTGGCCCTGGGTTGGGTTGGCGAAAAAGTGATGGCCGAAATTGTGCTGACGGTGCTGCCGCACCTCGGCGTGGAATGGTTGCTGGGTCAGTTCAACATGAAGCTAACGCCGGCCCTGGCCCACAGCATCGCCGTGCCCATCGCCTTCGCCCTGATTACCGTCATGCACATCGTGCTGGGCGAGCTGGTGCCGAAGTCACTGGCCATTCAGCGCTCCGAGGCCGTGAGCCTCGTAGTGGCCGGTCCGCTGAAGTACTTCTATACGTTGTTCTCGCCCATCATCCGGCTGATGAACGCGCTGAGCAACGCCATCCTGCGCCTGTTCGGCATTCAGCCCGCTTCGGAGCACGAAGTGCACACCGCCGAGGAGCTGCGCCTGCTCATTGACCAGAGCAAGCAGAGCGGCGAGATTCAGGAGTCGCAGCACGAGCTGATCGAAAACGTGTTTCAGTTCAACGACCGGATGGTGAAGCAGATCATGGTGCCGCGCACCCGGATTTCGGCCATCGACGTGCACAGCACCGAGGAGGAAATCGTGGAGGCGGCCTTCAACGAAGGGTACTCGCGCATCCCGGTGTACGAGGAGAATATCGACAACATCGTGGGCATACTCTACGTGAAGGACATGTTCAGCCTGATCCGGCGCGGGGAGCCTATTCACCTCGCCCAAATCATGCGGCCGGCCTTCTTCGTGCCCGAAACCAAGAAAATCAACCGCCTGCTGCGCCAGTTTCAGCGCAAGCACCTGCACATGGCCATCGTCTCGGATGAGTTCGGCGGCGTGTCGGGCATCGTCACCATCGAAGACATTATGGAGGAGCTCGTGGGCGAAATCCAGGACGAGTACGACAACGAGGTACCGGTGGTGGAAAAAGTCTCGGAGCTGGAGTACCGCGTGGCGGCCTCCACGGCCATCAACGACGCCAACGAGTTCCTGCCCTTTCCCCTGCCCGAAGGCGACGACTACGAAACCGTGGGCGGCCTGGTCAACGTGATTTACGGCACCATCCCGGAAATTGGCGACGTGGCCGTGTTCGAGAACTACGAGTTCCGCATCCTGAACCGCTCGCGCCGCGCCGTGGAGCTGGTGCAGCTGCGGGTGCTGGAACCGGCCGAGCGCGAAGCCGCCGGCAACGAGCTGCCGGACCTGGAAGAATAAAGCAGGCTGCCCGCTTAGGTAAGCAAGACGGCCCCGCTGCGCATGCGCAGCGGGGCCGTCTTCCGTTAATGGCCTTCGTTACTTGGCCTCTTTATTCATGTCGCTGAACGTCTTGGCGTACTCCCCGTTTTTGGGCTTCAGGTCGCCAGTGATAATCTTAATCAGGTCGATGGTGGTCAGGACGGCTAGCACCAGCAGCGGAATAATCAACCAGCTGGTGAGCAGCAGGGCGATGTACAGCAGCCCGCGGCCGGTATAGCCCAGGTAGAAGCGGTGCACCCCGAAGGAGCTCAGAAAGATGCACAGCAGCAGGGCCGTCAGCTGGCTTTTGCCCTCCGCGGCCGGCGCAGCGGCCGACTGCCGGGCGGCCTGCTTTACAGCTTGCTTGACTTCCCGTCGCAGGGCTTTCTGCGCTGCGGGCGTGAGCGGCTGGGCCGCCTTTGCTTCCGCCGGGCCAGCCACGCGCGTGGCAGTGCGGGGTTGCGGGGCGGGTGCTGCCACCCGGCGGACCGGGCTGGAAGCCGTCACGGGCGCCGCCGAAGCCGTTAGCTCAGCGGCCGGCCGGGCCTCGGGTGCCTCTTCCGCCCCGATGGGTGCGGCCGGGTGGGCGGCCGTTTCGTGGTAAGACGCGGCGCCGGATTTGAAGGCGTACTGCGAGCGGCCACAGGAGGCCAGCGCGGCGGCAGCCACCAACAGCGTGGCTACGCGGGAATAAAGCTTGTTCATGACTGCTTGAGGCAGGAGGTATAAGAAAGGTTGGTCGAGTGCTTCAGGATTTCCATCGAACTACAGCCGCAGCGGGCGCAGGCTTGGCTTTTACAGCTGAGCCTATTGCTCTTGCGCGGGCTGGAGCCAGCTGGCGTACATGATATAGTTATCGGCGGTGCGGCGCAGGCCTTGGGCTTGTTCCTCGCTCACCGGCTTGATCTTGCGGGCGGGCACGCCGGCGTATAGGTAGCCCGGCTCGCACTGCGTGTTCTCCAGCACGACGGCCCCGGCCGCAACGATGCAGCCGCGGCCTACCACGGCGTGGTCCATCACGATGGCGCCCATACCGATGAGCACATCGTCCTCCACCGTGCAGCCATGCACGATGGCCCGGTGCCCGATGCTCACGCGCGCCCCGATGGTAGTAGCGGCCCGCTCGTACGTGCAGTGAATCACCGCTCCGTCCTGAATGTTGGTCTTCTCCCCCACCCGAATGCGGTTCACGTCGCCGCGCACCACGGCATTAAACCACACGGTGCAGCCGGCTCCGAGCACCACGTCACCGACGAGGGTTGCATTGTCGGCCACAAAGCAGTCGGGGCCAATTTCGGGCAGCTTGCCGTGAACGGGGAGAATGAGCGCAGGCATAGGCAGGCAGATGTGAGCGGGAACCGGTAGGTTTACGGCGGGGCCCAAAAGTAGCGTACTCGCCCCGCCATTCCGCCTCCCTGCCATGAATTCCGCCGTTTTCACCGAGCGTCAATACTTTGTTCGTCACTGGTGGTGGCTGTTGTTGCTGGTGGTAGCCATGGCCGTGGCGCCGCTGCTGAGCCAGCTTTACCGCACCGGCACTTCGCAGTTCGCGGCGTGGCTGGGGCCGGCGCTTGCCTTGCTCGTTGTGGGCCTAGTCCTGAGCATCCGGCTCGACGTACGCCTGGACGAAAACGGCGTGCGCTACCGCATGAGCCCGCTCCATCTGAACTGGCACCACCGTTCCTGGGCCGATATCCGCTACGCCTACCTGCGCGAGTACCGCCCGCTGGCCGAATACGGCGGCTGGGGCATGCGCGGGATTTTCCGCCGTAACCGCGCCCTTACCGTGGCCGGTTCGCAGGGCCTGCAGCTGGAATTCACCAATGGCACCAAGCTGCTGCTCGGCACGCAGCTGCCGGCCCGGGTCGAGCAGGCCTTGGTGGAGCTTGACCGGCTCGCGCCCGCCGGCTAGCGCGCCAGCATCCGCTTCCAGGTACCCTTGTACCAGTTGTACTTGAGCGTACTGGGCAGCGCCTGCCAGAAGTACTTGCTGGTTTCCACGGCGAAGCTGGGCTGCATGTAGCAATTGATGGTGCAACCCTCGCAGGCGGGCAGCCGGCCTTCCAGGGCAGCCAGTTGCTGCACCGGCTCGGAGCGGTACAGCTCGTGCAGCTGCCCTTCAATGGGGAAGCTTTTAGTACCCAGGTGGTAGCAGGGCAGCACCAGCTCGTTGGACGGGGAAATCACCAGCGTGGTGCTGGCGGCCCGGCACACGGGGGCCGCCACGTGGTTGCCGCCGTCGCGGCGCAGCTGAATGAACGCCTCGTTCAGGTACACGCCCGGGCGCTTGCCAAAGGCCGACAGAAAGTCCAGCTCCTCGGCCGTGAGCTGGTCACCCGTAGCCACAGCGTTGTACTCAAAGGCGGGATTAAGGATCAGCATCAGCCCGTTGGGCCGGGTGATGTCGCGGTACACGGCCTCGAGCTGGGCCAGGTTTTCGCGAAAGACGGTGAAAAGCACGTCGGGCCGTTCGCCTAGCTCCTTGGCCACCCGAATGCTTTCGAGCACGAAATCAAAGCAGGCCACGCCGCGGCCGCGGTCGTGCTGCTCCTTCTCCGACGAGTCGAGCGAGAAGTGCAGCATGTCCACCTTGCCGCGCAGCCGCTCGGCATACTTCGGATACAGCAGGCCGTTGGTGGTGACCGTGGTGATAAAGCCCATGTCGTGGGCCAAGGCCAGAAACTCGGGCAGTTGCCGGTGCAGCAGCGGCTCGCCGCCCGTAAAGTCAATCACCGACACGCCCAGCCGCTTCAGGTCGCGCAGGTTCTGCTCTACGTCGGCCAGCTGAATGTACGGCGACGGCTTCTCCCAGATGTCGCAGAACGAGCACTTGGCATTGCACCGGTAGGTGACGTAGTAGTTGCACAGAACCGGGTGACGAACAAGGCGCATGGAGTTCGTTTTCGTTGTTCGTTGTTCGTTTTTCGTTGTTCGGCAACTTGACCAGCGCCCACAGACGGTAGCGAAGGTACGGCCTTCGTTCAGGCCCAACGACTTTTCGGGACTAACCACCGCCCCGGCTGTAAGTTTTCAATGTGCCGCTCCCAACGAACAACGAATAAAAAACAACGAAAAACGAACCGTCAGTGCAGCTTTTCGCCCGTCCACTCCGGCGCCACGGCAGCCAGCGCGGCTGCGTCGGCGGGGCCGTAGTGCTCTAGGTAGTAGTTGCAGAGGCCCTTGAGCGGGCAGGCCGGGCAGTTGGGCTTGGCAAAAAAACAGATGTGCTGCCCCAGCCAATAGTTGTGCTTGTGAAAATTCAGCAGCACGTCAGCATCGGGCGGCAGCTGGGCCAGCAACACTTGGTGCGCCTTTTCCACCGACACTTTCGGTCCGATCATGCCCACGCGCTGAGCCACGCGGTGCACGTGCGTATCCACCGGCAGCACGGGCTTCTGAAAGTTGAAGAGCAGCACCAGCGACGCGGTCTTGAGCCCGATGCCGGGCATGTCGGTAAGCCAGGCCAAGCCCCGCTCCACTGGCCACTGGGCCAGCGCGTCGAGGGCATACTCGCCGAATTCGGCCCGGATGCGGCGCAGGATTTCCTGGATGCGCGGCGCCTGCGTGTCGGGCCAGCGCGTGGTGCGAATGGCGTGGGCCAGCTCGGCCGTGGGCGCATCCACCACGCCCTGCCAGTCGCCGAAAGCTTCCAGCATCCGCTCGTAGGCCAACTCCTCGTCGCGGTGTGTGGTGCGGTGCGAGAGAACGGTGCTGATCAGCTCGCGCATGGGCGTACGGCGCTGGCCCGGCGGCACCGGCCCGTAGAAAGCGTGCAGAATGCGGTGGTCTTCGAGCGTTTTGGCAGCGGCGGGCAGGTCGTAGGCGGTGGTCAGCGCGGGAATAGGCATGCAAAGGTGTACCGCCGCCACCCGGCCGGGGTTGCGTAGCCGCCGGGGCAAAAAAAATCCGGCGGCTCCCCAGTAGGGGAGCCGCCGGATGAGCGACGGACAGCGGCGTTGGCCGGCCCGGCTTAGATCTGGCCTTTCTCGGCAGCTTTCTTCAGCTTCTCGTTGGCGTAGATGGCCACTTCCACGCGGCGGTTCTGGCTACGGCCGGCTTCGGTGGTGTTGTCGGCCACCGGCTCACGCGAGCCCAGGCCTTTCACTTCGAAGCGCGACGGCTCCACGCCCTGGTTCATGATGTAGTTGGCCACGGCCTGAGCCCGGCGCTGCGAGAGCGGATCATTAATAGCGTCCGAGCCACGGTTGTCGGTGTGGCCTTCGATCAGCACGTTCGTGTCGCCGTACTTCTTGAGGGTTTCGGCCAGCGTGCCGATGTTTTCCTGGGCCGAGGAAGTCAGCGAGGAGGAGTTGGTGGCGAAGAGGATGCCCGAGGCGAACGTAATTTTAATACCCTCACCCACGCGCTCTACTTTGGCGCCGGCCATTTCGCGGCGCAGCTCTTCGGCCTGCTTGTCCATGCGGCGGCCAATAAGAGCCCCCGCGCCGCCGCCGACGGCTGCGCCGATGATGGCACCGGCAGCGGTACCCTTTTTGCCGCCGATGACGCGGCCTAACACGGCCCCGCCGGCCGCGCCGCCCAAGCCCCCGATGATGCCGCCTTTAGCGGTCTTGCTCATGCCCTTGCGCTGGGTCGTAGTGGTGGTTTGGGCCTGTGAGGCAACCGACGTAAGCAGCAGCACGAGGGCCAGCAGGAAAGCGAGGGGGGAACGAAGCATGTTCATGACTTGGTTTTCTGGTTGATGATGGTGAGAGAGGAGCAAGAGAAGGAGTAGGTCAGTGGAACGCCCCTGTCTGAGCTAGGTTTTGCAACCACCTTGCCAAAGGAGTGCCGAGCGGCTCATGCCGACACCAATTTACTGACTTTCAAAGCAATAATTTTTTCCGCCGCATAGCAAGAGGCCATTACCTTAGGCCGTTTACCCGGTTTGCTGCGACCGAGCAACCGCGCTGAAAACAGCCCGGTTAAGCTACTGCTTAGCACCCTGCCGACTGCGGAGCGTCCCATTCAACGATGTGGTGCCGAAGAATGTTGTGGCGAAATATAGCACCAAAAAAAAGCCCTTCCGAATCCGAAAGGGCTTTTTGCTTACAACTCACTGAGGAGCTTGAGCTTGTCGAATGAGCTGGTGGTCCAAAAAAAATCACATTCTGCGCTTAGTCCTTGCGCGAATACTGCTCGTAGCGCACAGGGTCCTTCTTTTTATCCTTCTTGCGGCCGATAACGGCCCCGCCGACGGTACCGGCGGCAGCTCCGATCAGGGCCCCTTTACCCCCACCGACGACAGCACCCGTGGCAGCGCCGGCCGTACCACCAATAGCGGCGCCTTTGGCCTTACCGCTCCAAGTGCGGGGCTTGGTGATTTTCGATTGGGCCTGCGCCTCCGCGGCGCCGCCCAGCAAGGCTACCGAAAGCACGGCAGCAACGATTCCTTTATGAAAGTTCATGGCAGTTCAGGTTGGTTAAAGCCCGCCACGCAATGAGGCAATAGCGGGCTGCTTGGATAAAAACGTAAAGCCGTACCGCCGGGGTTACGCGGCTGCGTGTTTTTATCCTGATCCTGAACGCCAAACGTAAAAGAGCCGCCCCCAAGGAGCGGCTCTCGTCAAGCGGATACACCGGAAGCAACAGCAGCTTACAGGTCGCCGCGCTCGGCGGCTTTCTTCATCTTCTCGTTGGCGTAGATGGCAATTTCCACGCGGCGGTTAGCCTGCTTGCCTTCCGCCGTCGTGTTGTCGGCCACCGGCTGCGTCGAGCCGTAGCCCTTGGTGGTGATGCGACCCGACTCTACGCCCTGCTGCACGGTGTAATTGGCCACAGCCTGGGCGCGGCGCTCCGACAGCGGCTGGTTGATGGCATCCGAACCGGTGTTGTCGGTGTGGCCTTCCACCAGCACGTTGGTGTCGGGGTACTTCTTCAGCACTTCGGCCATTTTCTGGATTTCCGTCTGCGAAGCGGCGCGCAGGTCCGATTTGTTGGTATCGAACAGGATGCCGGCATCGAACGTGATTTTGATGCCTTCGCCGACGCGCTCCACGCGGGCGTTCTTCATGTCGCGCTGCAGCTCTTCGGCCTGCTTGTCCATTTTGCGACCGATAACGGCCCCGGTAGCACCGCCCACGGCCGCGCCGGTGATGGCGCCGATAGCAGTACCCGATTTGCCGCCGATGACGCGGCCCAGCACGGCACCGGCCGCCGCGCCGGCACCCGCGCCGATCACGCCGCCTTTGGCCGTGCGGCTCATGCCGTCTTTACGGGCACCCGACCCGTTGCTGGAAGGCAGGTCGCTGCTGCCCGCGGTCTGCGACGTTTTGCAGGAGCTAAAAAGCACCGTGAACATCAGCAGCAGCGCAAACAATGATTTGAAAGATTTCATGAGGTCAGTGGTATGTGAATGTTGGGAGAAAACAGTCAGTTGGCCTTTACCCGGTTCAGCCCGAAAAGGTTGGGCTAATCGAACCATGTACTTGAGCCAGTAGACATTCCGGGGCGGGCGGCCTGTTCAAAAACGACCAACCCCGCCCGACTACCACGACGGTAGCCAAGCGGGGTTATCCAACAAGCATGCCGAAGCGGCTTAGTGGCTGGGGGCCTCGGCCACCACAGGGGCCGGACGCAGCATCAGCAGCAGGTCGCTGAGCTTCTGCTTCAGCATCTTACGGTCGACAATAAAATCCAGGAAGCCATGCTCCAGCACAAATTCGGCGCTCTGGAAGCCCTTGGGCAGGTCCTTACCGATGGTTTCCTTGATAACGCGCGGCCCGGCGAAGCCGATCAGTGCGCCCGGCTCGGAGATGTTGAAGTCGCCGAGCATGGCGTAAGAGGCCGTCACGCCACCGGTGGTGGGGTCGGTGAGCAGGGAAATATAGGGCACGCCGGCTTCGGCCAGCAGGGCCAGCTTGGCGGAGGTTTTGGCCATCTGCATCAGCGAGTAGCCGGCCTCCATCATGCGCGCCCCGCCCGATTTGCTGATCATCAGGAAGGGAATGCGGTGCTGGCGGGCGTAGTCGATGGCGCGGGCAATCTTTTCGCCGACGACCGAGCCCATGGAGCCGCCGATAAAGCGGAAGTCCATGCAGGCCACCACCAACTCGCCGCCGTTCATGCGGCCGTGGGCGGTGCGCACGGCGTCCTTCAGGCCGGTGGCACGCTGCGTGGAGGCAATGCGCTGCGGGTAGGCCTTGGTGTCGACGAAGTGCAGCGGGTCGCCGGACGAGAGGTTGGCATCCAGTTCGGTGAAGCGGTTGTCGTCGAACAGGATTTCAAAGTACTCGGCCGAGTCGATGCGGTCGTGGTGGTTGCAGGAGGCGCAGGTGTAGAGCAGCCGCCGATGCTCGCCCATATCGGCCACGGTGCCGCATTCGGGGCACTTGTACCAGAGGCCGTCGGGCGTTTCTTTTTTCTGCTCGGTGGGCGTGATGATGCCCTTTTCCTGCCGTTTAAACCAAGCCATTATGGTTGAAGAACTAGTTCAAAGATGGGTGCACAGCCGGTCCGTGGTGCGGGGCGGGCCAGCTTACGTCGCCGAAAGGTACGGCGCCGCCGGCTGCCTGCCACCGAATGGACCGGAGCACAAAAGTAAAGTAGGCCCGGCTACTTTAAACATTTAGCGGCGACAAAGCCGCCGTGGGCATTTCGGCGGCAGGTAAGTCGACCGAAGGAAGATCAGGCCAGCGTGATGGAATCGTCCAGGTACACGTCCTGAATGGCGTGCAGCAGCTCCACGCCTTCGGCGAAGGGGCGCTGGAAGGCTTTGCGGCCCGAAATGAGCCCCTGCCCGCCGGCGCGCTTGTTGATGATGGCCGTGCGAATGGCGTCGTCGCGGTCGGTAACGCCTTTGCTTTCGCCGCCGGAGTTGATGAGCCCGATGCGGCCCATGTAGCAGTTGGCCACCTGGTAGCGCGTCAGGTCGATGGGGTGCTCGGAGCTGAGCTGCTCGTACATGGCCGGGTGGGTTTTGCCGAACTTGAGGGTGCTGAAGCCGCCGTTGTTTTCGGGCAGCTTCTGCTTGATGATGTCGGCCCCAATGGTCACGCCCAGGTGGTTGGCCTGGCCGGTGAGGTCGGCCGAAACGTGGTAATCCTTGTCGGCGGTTTTAAAGGCGTTGTTGCGGGTGTAGCACCAGAGCACCGTGGCCAGCCCCAGCTCGTGGGCCCGCTCGAAGGCCGCGGCCACTTCCTGCAGCTGCCGCCCCGACTCCTCGGAGCCGAAGTAAATGGTAGCGCCCACGGCCGCCGCGCCCAGGTTCCAGGCCTCTTCCACCGAGCCGAACATGATCTGATCGAACTTATTGGGGTAGGTCAGCAGCTCGTTGTGGTTGATTTTCACGAGGAAGGGAATCCGGTGGGCGTACTTGCGCGCCACCGTGCCGAAGGTGCCGAACGTGGTAGCCACCGCGTTGCAGCCGCCTTCCACGGCCAGCCGGATAATGTTTTCGGGGTCGAAGTACATTGGGTTCGGGCCGAAGGAGGCGCCGGCCGTGTGCTCGATGCCCTGGTCGACGGGCAGGATGCTCAGGTAGCCGGTGCCGCCCAGGCGGCCGTGGTGGTACAGCTGCCCGAGGCTGCGCAGTACCTGCGCCGCCCGGGAGCTGGGCACGAAGCTGCGGTCGAGGAAGTCGGCACCGGGCAGGTGCAGCTGCTCCTTGGGAATGGTGCGGCACTCGTGCTGCAGCAGGGCTTCGTGGTCGGCGGTGAGGCGCAGGGAGGAAGAGGCCATGGGACGTGGGGTGAGAAAAGGGTGAGCAGGCGTGGCAGGCAACCAAATATAGACCGAAATGCCGTTCGGGCGGAGCCGTTCCGCTGGCATATTCGGCCGCGCGGGGCTACCTTGCCGGGGCCGTGTGCCCGACGGGTGCGCCGGGTCCTTTTGCTTTATTTTGCCTTGTGAAGAAGTCAACCCCTACCCTGCTGCTGGCCGGCCTGGCCGCCGTGAGCCTGAACCTGACAAGCTGCGTAACCGCCAAAAAACACGACGACCTGAAGGCCCGCCTGACGGCCACCGAGCAAGCCCAGACCACGGCGGAGCGGCAGGCCCGCGAGGCGGTGGCCGAGCTGAAAAAGGCCACCGATGAGCTGAACGAACTGCGCCTGACCAACCGCCGCCTCGTCAGTGACTCGGCCCAGACCGGCAACGTGCTGCGCCGCACCCAGACGCTGTACCGCGAGCTGAGCGATACGTACGAGAAGCTCATCAAGAACAACGAGAAGGTGCTGGCCAACAAATCGGCCGACTACCAGAAAGTAGCCCAGGACCTGGCCCGCCGCGAGGCCGAGCTGGGCGAGCTGTCGGCCAACCTGAACAAGAGCCGCACCGAAATCGACAAGCTCTCGGCCGACGTAAAAAGCCGCGAGCAGCGCCTGGCGGAGCTCGAAAAGGCCCTGGCCGAAAAGGATGCTGCCGTCAATGCGCTTAGGGCCAAGGTCAGCAACGCCCTGCTCTCCTTCAAGGCCAGCGACCTGCAGGTGAAGGTGAAGGACGGCAAGGTATATGTGTCCCTCTCGGAGCAGCTGCTGTTCAAATCGGGCTCGACGAAGGTGGACCCCAAAGGCCAGGAGGCGTTGACCAAGCTGGCCGCCGTGCTCAAGGAGCAGCGCGACGTGAACGTGGTGGTGGAAGGCCACACCGACAACGTTCCCATCCTGAAAGGTACCGCCGGCATGCAGGACAACTGGGACCTGAGCGCGCTGCGCGCCACCGAAATTGCCCGCCTGCTGACCGTGGGCGGGGTGCAGCCCGAACGCGTGACGGCCTCGGGCCGCTCGCAGTACGTGCCGGTGGCCCAAAATGACTCGCCCCAGAACAAAGCCATGAACCGCCGCACCGAGATTATCCTCACGCCCAAGCTCGACGAGCTGTTCCAGATCCTGGACGCCAACTCGCAGGCGGGCAAATAACCCGTTCGGGCAACACCGACAGGCAGGAATCGTTAGGTTTGGGACTGGATCCTGACCGTCTACGATTCCTGCCTTTATTATGACCCACTGCTACTTTCGCCGCCTCGGGTTGGCCCTGCTGCTGGGCCTTGCGGGGTCCTTTTCCGCCCGTGCTACCCACATCCTGGGTGGGCAGATCAGCTACCGTCATTTGGGCGGCAATCAATACCGGGTACGCGTCGAGCGGTACGTGGACCCCACGTCCAGCGCTTCCACCAACCTCCAGACCATCCTGGTCTGCAAGGGCGCCGGCTGTACCTCTGCGGGCGCGGGCAGCTTCACGGTGCCACTCCAGGCCACCGCCGCCACGACGCCGGCACCATCGCCCTGCGGCGCCGGTGCGCCCTACCAGGTGCAGGTGGCCGAAACCGACGTAACGCTGCCGGCCGACCGGTGGACGCTCAGCATCGACGAGGAAAACCGCTCGTTCTCGAGCAACAACCTGGTTCAGCCCGACCAGCGGGATATGCACGTGCAAACCACGCTGGACAATACGGTGACGCTGGCGGACCATTCGCCGCGCTTCACCGAGGCGGAGCTGCCTTACGCCACGGCCCACGCCCTGAACCGCTACAGCTTCGCCGCCTTCGATGCCGACGGCGACTCGCTGGCTTATTCGCTGGTGCCCGCCCAGTGGAGCCCGCGCGCCAACCCTTCCGTGTACGAGTGCCCCGTGGCAATGCTGTACCTGTCCTACCCGGCGGGTACCGTCACCGATGCCGGCAGCGGACAAACGGGCAGCTACCCGGCCGGACAATTCTCGGGCGCCTTTCCGCTGCCCTCGTTTCGCGTTAGCGGCGGAGTGGCCACGCCCTGGGTCGAGCTAAACCCCGCTACCGGCCTGCTGCTGGCCGCTCCTACCCAGCTGGGGCTCTACGCCGTGGCCGCCCGCGTCGACTCGTACCGCCGGGTGGGTGGGCAGCTTATACACCTGGGCAGCGCGACGCGGGAAGTAACCTACTTCGTGCGGGCCACCCCCAATGCCAATCCCACGCTGACGGCCCGGCAGGGAAGCGTGGCGGTTTCCCTCGACGGCGCCATCAGCGTATTGCCCGGCCAGACCCTGGACCTCACCTTCGCGGCCACCGACCCCGACGCGGGCCAGACGGTGCTACTTACCAGCAACGTAGCCAACCTGCTGCCCGGGGCCACGTTCCAGCCCAATCTGGTGACGCCCACGGCGCAGTTTGGCTGGACGGTGCCCCCCGCGGCCGCCGGGCGGCAGTACGCCTTCAGCGTACGCGCCACCGACAACTCCTGCCCGCTGAAAGGCAGCGACAACCGCACCGTGCTGCTGCGCGTGGCCGGTTTGCGGCCCACGGCTGCCGCGGCGGTGCGCAACCTGCGCGTGCTCAGCGCTTACCCAACGCCGTTTAATCAGCAGGTGAGCTTTCAGTTGACGGGCCAGCAGCCGCAGCCTGTGCTGATAACCGACGGGCTGGGCCGCCTGGTGGCCCGCTTGCAGAGCGCCGCCGACGGCTCCGTGAGTTGGCGGCCGGACGCGCTGCCGGCCGGCCTGTACTTTGCCCGCACCCTCGACGGCGCACAGGTACTGCGGCTGGTGAAGGCCCATTAGCCGCTTGCTGCCCTGTAGCCCCCCCGACGGCTGCCGCGGCTGCTCTACAGCGGAGCTGCCGGGGCTGTTGGGTGGCCCGATGCCCGGACCTCACGGTACAGGCAGCGGAAGCCCGCCAGCAGGGCCAGGGCAAACAACGCGGCCACAATCTGCGGGTGGTGTACCAGCCAGGTGGGCCGGTGGTGATAGTGGCTGAACATGGTGTGCAGGTTCAGAAAATAGCCCAGCGACACCAGCGCGTAGGGCAGCCAGCGGCGGGTACACAGGGCGTAGGCGCCCAGGAACACTACCGCCGGGTGCCAGTACCGCTCGTGCATTTCGGTGTTGAAAAAGCAGAACACCAAGGGAATCAACCCGCAGACCAGCAGCACCAGCGGCGCATCGGCCGGGCGGAAAATGACACGCGCCCGCAGCCGCAGCCACGAGGCTTGGAGCAAGGGCAGCAGCGCCGCCGCCGAGCCCGCGCCGAAGGCCAGCAGCCCCCACTGCCGGTAGCTCAGGCCGAACTTGCGCAGGGTATCGGGCACCCAGAACAGTGCGTCGGGCATCAGCAGCACCCAGAGGTTGAAAGCGTTGACGGTGGTGTAGGGGTAAATGCTGACGGCCGTAAAGTTGATTTGCAGGATGCGCCCGAGGTAGCTTCGCTCGCCGCCCCACACGAAGGGCGCCAGCAGTAGCACCTGCACCGCGGCCGCCGCCCCCACCCCCAGCAGCAGCTGCCGGCCCGAGCGCCGGGCCAGGGGCAGCCACAGCAGCAACAGCGGCGGCAGAAATACAATGGCCTGCAGCTTGGCGTTCAGGGCCAGCACGTAGAGCACCACGCTCAGCACCAGCCGGCCGCGCACCGCCAGCAGCACCGCCGCGAAGGTGAGGGTGGTAAAAATGGCGTCGACCTGCTGCCAGATGAGCGTGTTGTAGAGGTAGCCGGCGTTCAGCAGCAGCCACAACGCGCCCACGAAGCGGCGCCAGCTGCCGCGCAGCCACGACGCGGCCAGCAGGGCCCCGGCAAAGTCGAAGAGCAGGGTGACGGCTTTCAGTCCGTGCGAGTAGGCGTAAATAGCCGATACGCTCCCCAGCAACTGCCCATAGAGCCACAGCACGTAGTGGTAGAGCGGGTTGTAGTCGATGGCCAGGTCTTCGTATGTATTGCCCAGGCCGCGGCGGAAGATGTGAGCCGTCCACGCCTGCCAGGCGCCCCGGTCGCCTTCGTGGGCCGTGCGGCCGGCCAGGGCGAGCAGCAGCCCGAACAGCAGCAAGTATAGCCCTGCGTAGCGCAGCGGGCTGAGGCGCCGCAGCAGCGCGTAGCGTCCAAACCAGGGCCTGTTCATCGCCTCAAAGCTACGCAACGCGGTCCGCCGTCCATGCCCGGCGTTGCCTGCCAAGCAGCCCGTACAGCTCCACGATGCCAGCCCCGATGGCCGCCGCGAACAGCAGCGCCACCAGCGGCGGATGCAGCAACCCGGGCCATAGCGCCCGCAGCTGCAGGTAGCCCAGCACGGCCTCCAGGTTCAGCAGGTAGCCCAGGCAGCTCAGGCCAAAGACCAGGTAGCGCCCCAATACAAAGGCGTACGCGGCTGCGAACAAGACGGCGCTGTGCCAGTACCGTTCGTGCATCTGGGTGTTGAAAAAGCAGAAGATCAGCGGCACCAGGGCAAACGCGAGCAGCACCAGCGGCCGGTCGGCGGGGCGTGGCTGCCGGAGCCGCCCAAGCGTGTGCAGTAGCAGCGGCAGCAAGACCACCGTGGCTGCCCCGGCAAACAGCAGCATACCCCAATGCCGGAACGTCAGGCCACGCCAGAGGTCCGTGTCGAGGCGGGTGAGCAAGTGGCCGTCGGCCGCGAGGTGCCACCAGTTGTAGGCGTTCATCGACAGCACCGGGTAGTAGCCCACAGCCTGCCGGTTGATGCGCCAGATAACGTCGAGGTAGCTTCTTTCGCCCCCAATGGCAAAAGGCAACAGCACCAGCGCCACCGTGCCCAGCCCGGCCAGCAGCGCGGCCCCGAAGCGGCGCGGCTGCTGCCACCACTGCGGCGCCCAGAGCAGCAGCAGCCCCGGCAGAAATATCAGCGCCTGCAGCTTGGCCGTCAAGGCCAGCGCAAAGCACACCGCGCTCCAGGTGCCTCGCCCGTGCAGGGCCAGCAGCACGGCCGCGAAACTCAGACCAGTGTAGATGGCATCGACCTGGCCCCAGATCAGCGTGTTGTACAGGTAACCGACGTTGAGCAGCAGCAGCAGGGAACCGACGAAGCGCCGCCGGTCGGTGCCGGCCAATGACGCGGCCAGCAGCGCCCCGGCCACGTCGAAGGGCAGGGTGAGCAGCTTCAGCCAGTAGCGGTGCGCCTCGATGGCCGCCGCGCTGCCAGCCAGCTGCCCGTATAGCCACAGCACGTAGTGGTAGAGCGGGTTATAGTTGTTGCCGTGCACGGCGTACACGTTGCCCAGCCCGTGGGCCGTGCTGTACTGCGCCCACCGTACCCAGAGCCAGAAGTCGTCCTTGAAGCCGGCCTCGGGCAGCAGCACCGTCAGCAGCCCAAGCAGCAGCAGATAAGGCACCGCATACGGCCCCAGCGGCCAGCGGCGCCACCAAGCCGGGTTTGGGTTGGAGGGAGCGGATTCGGGCACGCCTCAGAGTTATTTCAGCTCAAACTCGGCGTCGACGGCGCTGCTCACGCGGATGGTGCGCAGGTTGGGCGGCGCGCTGCCGGCTGCGTCGGCCTGCTCCTCCAGGCTCGCGCCGCGCAGCTTGTAATTCGAGCGGGTATCCTCCGCTGCCGGCAGCGTCAGGCCGGGCACCACCTCGGCCACGGCTAGCGGGGCGCCGAGCTGCTGGCCGAGCTGCCGGGCCATCTGGGCGGCCTTCTGCCGGGCGTTGTCGAGGGCGCGGGACAACACTTCCTGCTTGCGCGCCTCCAGCTGCGAGCTTTCCAGGCGGGCCACCTGCACGTTATCAGCCCCGGTTTGCACCAGCCGCGGAATCAGCTCGTTGAGCACCGCCGGCTTGTCGAGGGTGAGGCGGTACACCTTGGTGAGGGAGACGTTGGCGTTGTAGGTTTTCGAGAAGCCGCCGTAGCCGTAGGCCGTCAGGTTGTCGAGCACCAGCTTCTCGCGCGGCACGCCGAAGCTCTGCAGCGCCACCAGCAAGGCCTGTTCCTGGGCTTTGGCCTTGTCGGCGTCCTTCACATTGTCGGCCACGCGGTAGGTCACGAGCAGCTCCACGCGCTCCGGCTCCACGTCGGCAAAGGCGGTGCCGCGCACGGCCAGCGTGCGGGGGCGCGGCGCGGCGGTTTGGGCCGCGGCCGTGGTGGCCGCGCCGGCCAGCGTGGCGGCTAATAGCCAGAGGTAGAAAGTGTGACGCATCGTTGTAGAATAAGCAGTTGGATGAATGGGATACAAGTAAGCCGTCATCCTCCGCATGGGCGCAGAATGACGGCTTCACAGGCTGTAGCTGGCTTAGCCCAGGGCTTGGGCCAGATCCTCAATCAGGTCTTCGGCGTCTTCGATGCCCACCGAGAGACGAATCAGCGAGTCTGACAGGCCGGCTTTGCGGCGCTCTTCGGCCGGAATGCTGGCGTGCGTCATGGTGGCGGGGTGGCCCGAGAGGCTTTCCACGCCGCCGAGGCTTTCGGCCAGCGAAAACAGCTGGAATTTCTCCAGCACGGCCACCGCGTCCTCCACCTTGTCTTCCTTCAGCACGAAGCTGATCATGCCGCCGAAGTCGCGCATCTGCTGGCGGGCTACCTGGTGGTTGGGGTGCGACTCGAAACCGGGCCAGAACACCTGGCCCACTTTGGGGTGCTGGCGCAGGTACTCGGCCACGGCGCGGCCGTTTTCGCAGTGGCGCTGCATGCGGATGTGCAGCGTCTTGAGGCCGCGCAGCACCAGGAAGCAGTCCTGGGGACCGGGCGTGCCGCCGCAGGCATTCTGGATAAACGAGAGGCGCTGGTGCAGCTCGTCGTCTTTCACGATGAGGGCGCCCATCACCACGTCGGAGTGGCCGCCCATGTACTTGGTCAGGGAGTGCATCACCACGTCGGCGCCGAGGTCGAGCGGGGTTTGCAGGTAAGGCGTGGCGAAGGTGTTGTCGACCACCAGCAGGGCGCCGCCGGCGTGGGCCGCCTCGGCAATGGCCTTGATGTCGATGATGTGCAGCAGCGGGTTCGTGGGCGTTTCGGCCCACACCAGCTTGGTGCGCTCGGTCACGGCGGCGCGCACGGCGGCCACGTCGTGCATCGGCACGAAGGTGAACTTGATGCCGTACTTGGCGAAAACTTTCGTGAAGATGCGGTACGAGCCGCCGTACAGGTCGTTGGTGGCCACCACCTCGTCGCCGGGCTCCAGCAGCTTCACCATGCAGTCGATGGCGGCCATGCCGGTGGCGAAGCACAGGCCGTGCGTCCCATTTTCGAGGGCCGCCAGGGCATTTTGCAGCTGGGTGCGGGTAGGGTTGTGCGTGCGCGAGTACTCGTAGCCTTTATGGTCGCCCGGCGAGCGTTGCACGTAGGTCGAGGTCTGGTAGATGGGCGTCATGATGGCGCCCGTGGTGGGGTCCGGGTGGACGCCGGCGTGAATGGCTTTGGTGCCGAATTTCATAGCAGGAACTTGGGGTCTTAGGGTCTGGGCAAGTTAGGGGGCCCAAAGGTAGCAGGCTGATTTTCTTCCGCCTTCCTCATGGCCGGCTCCGGTCGGCGCCTTAACTTGTTCCCGACTGTATTTATTCCCCAACCTTCTCTGTTACCGCGTGAAACAACTTTTACGCCTGCTATGCTGGGCCCTCGTCCCAGCCTTCGCCGCCCAAGCGGCCCCCACCCCCGTCGATTCGGCCGCGCTCTTCCAGGCGCGCCTCGACTCCGTCAACGCCAGCTTCCGTTACCAGACGGGCCGCGTGGCGCTCGGCAACGGGCTTGGCACGCTCACCGTGCCTGCCGGCATGCGCTTTCTCGACGCGGCCCAGAGCCGCCGCGTCCTCGTCGACCTCTGGGGCAACCCCGCCACCGCCGCCGAAGACGTGGAGGGCATGCTGTTCCCGGCCAAGCTGGGCCCGGCCGACGAAAAAAGCTGGACGTTCGTGGTCAGCTACGAAGCCATGGGCTACGTCAAGGACGACGACGCGGCCGACATCGACTACGACGAGCTGCTGACCGACATGCAGCAGGAAATCCGCGACAGCAACCCCGAACGCAAAGCTGCCGGCTACCCCACGCGCGAGCTGCTCGGCTGGGCCTTGCCCCCGCACTACGACCAAGCCACGCACGCCCTGCACTGGGCCAAAAAGCTGCAGTTTGAGGGCTCCGACGGCCCCACGCTCAACTACGACGTGCGCGTGCTTGGCCGCAAGGGCGTGCTCAGCCTCAACGCCGTGGCCGACCCCTCGCAGCTGGCCCTGGTGCAGGCCCAGATTCCGGCCGTGGTCAAGGCTGCCGACTTCGCGGCCGGCCAGCGCTACACCGACTTCAACCCCGACCTCGACGAGGTAGCAGCCTATTCGCTCGGCGGGCTGGTAGCGGGCAAGGTGCTGGCGAAAGTGGGGGCTTTTGCCCTGCTGGCCAAGTTCTGGAAGGTCATTCTCGCCGTGCTAGCCGCGGGCTTCACGGCCCTGCGCCGCTTTTTCACCGGCCGCGCCGTAGCGTTCGAAGACGAGCAGCCGACCGATGAAGGCCCCACCCCTGGGGTTACTCCGGCGCCGGAAGTGTAGCTTCGGCGCCCGGTTTTACGTTTGAGCCTGGGTAGCGGGCCGGTCGGTTGGCCGGCCCGCTTTCTTTTGCCGCCTGCCCATGCGCTTTCTCCGCGACCTACTTCGTCACAATGCCTCTACGCTGCTCTCAATGGGCCTGCTGGTGGCCCTGCCCGTGCTCGGCAGCGCCACGCTGAGTGGCGTGCTTTATCAAAACCAGCAGCTGCTGCAGAACCTGACCAACGCGCAGACGCTGGTGTATTTCGCACTGATTGCCTTCACCATGGCCTTTGCCCTGACGCCCACCACCTTCGTGGCGCTGGTGACGGGCTTTTACCTGGGCTGGTGGGGCTTCCCCGGCATGGTGCTCAGCTACGCGCTGGCCGCCATGGTGGGCTACCTGGTAGCCACTTCCCTCGACCACGGCAAGATGCTCGCCTTCCTCCACCATTTCCCCAAGGCCGAGGCCGTGATGCAGGAGCTGAAAAAGGAAAGCTGGCAGCTCATCCTGCTCACGCGCATCTCGCCGGTGCTCCCCTTCGCCCTGATGACCTTCGTGCTGGCGGTGATGCGGGTCGAGAAAAAGCGCTTTTTGGCCGCTTCAGTGGTGGGCATGCTCCCGCGCAGCCTGTTTTTCTACTGGCTTGGCACCAAAGCGCAAGACGTATTCGACCTCGTGCGCGACCCGGACAGCGGCACGGCCGGCAAGCTGCTGGTGGCCGGGCTGATTGCCGTGTCGGTATTCGGGCTCTACTACCTTTTCAACCGGGCCCTGAACCGGGCGCTAAAAAAATCGCAAAAAAATGTCGCCTGACGTTCAGCGGCTTGCACTCACTACCGGCACTACCTTCCCGGAAATATTCGGATAACATTTGCAGAAGCCAAAAAGCGGCTGTTATCTTTGCACCACCAACACGGAAAAACGGTCACGTAGCTCAACTGGATAGAGCACCTGGCTACGAACCAGGAGGTTTGGGGTTCGACTCCCTACGTGACCACATCCAATTCGTACAACACCCTGTAAACCAAGCGTTTACAGGGTGTTTTCGTTTACAGGTAAAACATAGGTAAAACAACTGAACGTTTTACCAAACTTGACGACCTGAACGTTCGTGTTGGCTACCGTAAGTCAACTCTTGAGCCGCGAGCGAAATTGGTCGTGTCTGTTGTCGGGTTGACCAGGAAGCACCTTGTTACTTGACTGCCACTGTGGTTCTCAAGTTTGGCGTGCGTTGCTCAACTCGGGTTACCAAGCTCTTGGCGTGAGCACGAGCAAGAGCACGTACTCGCATACCCTCAGAAACAGACTTTCAAGTGTCCGTTCACAAGACGGGCACTGATGATCTATTGATAGCAAACTCCGTTGTCCTTGGCCCGACGTCAGATAGCGTCTGGGACACACAGCGACAAAATTTGTGACTCACTCATCGACATTCTGCGCGCCTACACCTGATGTCGGTCACGCAAACTCATCGAGTCCTTCCACGACATCGACAAGTCGAACACCGTAGTGTCGACACAGCGTGAGCAGCGTTGTGAGAGTCACGTTGGCCTTACTCGACTCGATGCGTCCGATATGCACCCCAGTGGCGTCGTACACTTCCTGCAGCGTCAGCTTTCTGTCTTCTCGCAGCGCCTTCAGGCGACGAGCAAGTTCTGACAAGAAAGGTGATTCGTGCTTGCGCGCCATGAGGCGACAAAGTCACGTCTCTACGAAGGCGCACACAATGACATATTTGTCATTATAACTAACTTCGCACCCCGCCCCTATTATCGTCGGTGCCATGTCGAGTTCCGTTCTTGTCGCAAAGAAGTTCGCTGCCAGGGAATATGCCTGGAAGCTGGTTATGACGCTCCTCCGCCAACCACCGAAGGAAGCTGGCGAATACCACATCGTTCCGGTGAATGAGGTATTCGCTGACCTGGCACCCAACTACGAGCAGCTCCAACGCATCACGGACGAGGTTTGCCGCATGACGATACACGTCGTCGATGTAGAAGAAGATGACCACACCTTCATGCCTGTTTTTCACTCTATCGGCTGGCGTGATACTGCGGAGGGGGGAAATGTAGTGGCGCGATTCCACATTTTTGCCGACGCTGAACTATACCTGCTTCGACAAGGGCTGAGCCGGTTTACTGCCGATATCATACCCACGACGGAGCAGCTGAACGCGGCAATCGGGTCCGAAGGAATCAGTCTGACCCTGAAAATGGGTCGGTAGCTATACGGTTCAGCTTCGCGATGAAGAAATTGATATTGACTGCTGTCTGTGCGCTGCTGGCAGGCTCCTCGGTGGCCCAAGAACTGTTATACCCAGCGAAGTACCACGTGTATAAAATCGCACTAAGCCGCTTCGTTTCCTTCGACGAGGGTTATCGAGACCTGAAGACGTGGAAAGTCGACTTGCTGATGAAGACCGGTCGTTCGAGAGTACTCGTGTACCATACGACCGGCAGCGGAACTTACCGGACGGCTGTTGGAGCGCCGTCTTACAGGCTCGATTATCTGGCGAATCCGTTCAGACACGCGTACGATGACATCGTGACGGAGACATACGGTGGTGCCATCTACACAGGGCAGATAGGCCCACCATCGGCAGAGGTACGAAACCAGAGCCAACCCAGCGTTATCTGGCGCTCCACGGTCTCAGGCAACAAGTCACTCAACCTCGACTGGATAACTGACAAGGCTGGCCGGAATGGTCTGAAAGACACATACAGGCTCACCTTCTATTGCCGGCCGGTTGAGTGACTCGCTGCTCTTTGCTGGGGTACAGTTGCTGCATGTGCACGCGAGGTAGGGGTACCTTTATAACCATCCCCCCGCCTTTTCTCTCAACCGACCTACCCCCCCTTTCGCAGAGAAGAGTTTTCAAACAGAGCTGTCACGATCATCAACGTTTCCTGGGACGCCTTCCACAAGCTTTGCACCTCGGCAGAGAGCAAGGAACATCTGCAGTGCAGGAGCCACCTTCTGATTACCGTTGCAGTTGCCGGAGGAAGCGCACCATCTGTTCGTTATCGTAGTCGCCCATCCCTTCGTGCCGGTCGACAATATCCCCATTCGGAGCAATGATGAAGGTCGTCGGGATGGATTCGGTGTTGAACACAGCCGGCAGGTCACCATTCAACGTGTAAATGGGCATGGTAAACCCGCGTCGGGCTATGAAACGACGCGCTTTCTCCGGCTGCTCGTCTACTGAAACCAGTACCAGAGCAATGTTGTCCGACTTGGTCTTGTCGTGGAGCTTCTGCAAGCCGGGCATCTCTGCCACACAGGGGGGGCACCATGTCGCCCAGATATTGAGCACGACAACCTTTCCACGCAATGCGGCGAGTGTTGTCGGACGCCCGTCGAGTGTGCGTAGCGGTAGCGAGTAGTCCGCTTTAGGCACTGGGGTAGTGGGTCGCGTAGCCGCGTGCGCAAAAAGTCCTGTGGCCAAGCCGAGTTGCTGTACGCGACCAATAGCTTCGGTGTGCAGCCCAGTAAAGTACAGCGTAGCGGGTATCAGCACGTAGAGAGCCGGCAGCCACTGGCGAAAACGGGCGGTGGCTGTTTTGCCAGGTCGCTGCAGATCAGAATGCGTCATACCGATGGGTTGTGCTCATTGCTTCGGTCCACCTGCATGTTAAACCGCTCATTTATGAAAGTCCATATTGCGGGCAGGTTCGGAAACCGGGCGTTATTGACCAAGCCGAACGACGGCAGTGCAAAGATTGGGATTTGTGGATAGACGAACTGAAATTCCGCAGACTGAAGCACAGCAGGGGAAACCAGACTGGCATCTGTGCTTCGGAAAGACGCGTACCACATCTTAACTCAAACCACTCTGGTTCATATATCCGCCGCCCGCTCTATTGCACACATGACGCTCGATTTGGGGGGCACAACTACTCCAAGCTGCTCCCGGACGCAGTATCAGCAGCTCACTGACTAATTCGGTGAGAAACGGCCAGCCGCCGTACAGGTAGATAACAGTAGCCAGTACCACCCAACCTGCTTCCGGGAAGGCCCACTTATAGCCGACCAGGTGCTGAAACATCGTCGACAGCGCAACAATCAGGACGGACAAGAGCAGGCAAACCCAAAACCGCCATAAAAAGTCGGTAATCATGGCTCCGTGGTCGTGCCCGGCGTGTCCCATACCCGAGTCGGTGTGGGTGTGCCCAGTCTGGTGCGAATGGGCGTGGGAAGCCAGTGCCGCTGGTGCGTTTGACAAAATGGGGGCAGGGTGCGAATCCGCAACGGGATGGTGATGGGAGTGGTCCATGACGTGCGGCAAGGTGAATGCAGCTTGGTGTAGGCGAAGTGTTTCTTCTAACGGACCGCTTTCCCGCACGCTTGGCACAATTAAGTGCCTCTGGTTGCGTGATTCGCCGCCGCCTACGCTACCTCGTGCAGCCCCGTGCGGTGGCTGTGCTCCGGGTCGAGCCGCTGGAACTCAGTGGGCGACATTCCCGTGACCTGCTTGAACTGGTTGGTCAGGTGAGCCGCGCTACGGTAGCCGAGTTTGCGGGCAATTTCGGCCACAGAATCGTCCTGGTAGCTCAGCAGTTCCTTGGCGCGCTCTACCTTCTGACGGATGATGTACTTCTCTACGGTCAAGCCTTCGCGCGCCGAAAACAGCTGCGAGAGGTAGTGGTAGTCACGTCCGAGCCGTTCGCTCAGGTACACCGAGTAGTTCAGCACCGGCCACTGCTCCACGGGCGTGTAGTGAATCAACTCCAGCACGGTGGCCTTCAGCTGCTCCACCAACTGGTCTTGCGGGTTCTCCAGCAGCTCGAAGCCGAGCGGGTCCAGGGTAGCGCGTAGGGCTGCCACGTCGAGTTTCACGCTGGGCGAAAGCACCACATCGGCGCCGCCCAGCGCTACGTTGAGCACCTGCAGGCCCATGAGCTCCAACTCGTTGCGCACCAAGCGGGCACAACGCGGGCACACGACGCCCCGCAGCTGCAAACGGGTAGCACCGGCAGGCACTGAAGTGGGAAGAGCAGCAATGAGACGAGTGACGGCGGGAGACTTCATTACTAACGGGTAGCGCCCGAAGAAGGGCTGCTCTCGGTAAACCTACGCAAGCCCGCGACGCAGCGCTACCCCGGTGACGAATCTTGTAATAACGAGCAATGATTGTGTACAGCCGCCCGCCGACCCCGGCCGTACTTTTGCATAGGTTCAATCCCGACCGGCACTCAGCGCTGGTCCATCCCTTTTACTACCCGAGCCATGAACACACTGAAGTTTAAGACCAACATCAACTGCGGCGGCTGCGTGAAAGCTGTTACCCCGACCCTGAACGGCGAGAAGTCCATCGAGAACTGGCAGGTGGATACTGCTAACCCCGACAAGATTCTGACCGTGACCTGCGACCTGAACTCCGACGAGGTGGTCGAGTTGGTGGAGAAAGCCGGCTTCAAAGCCGAACCCGCCCAGGCGTAACCGCGCCGAAGCTACCGTTCACGCAAACGCTTGGGCAATGCTCAGGCGTTTGTGGTTTCCAGTCCGTTCTGTCGACCTATCTCCTATGGACCACCTCGTGCGCATCAAAGGCATGGTATGCCCCCGCTGCATCCAAACGGTGAAGACCCTGTTCATGGACCAAGGCTTTACCGTCATGGGCATCGAGCTTGGCTCGCTCACGTACCGCATCGGCGACGAGTACCCGCGTGACCTGACCGTGGTCCGGGAGCAGCTGGAAGAGGAAGGCTTTGAGGTGCTCGATGACAAACAGTCCCTTACCATTGCCCGCCTGAAACAGTTGGTCGAGGCGTGGATTCAGCAGGATTCGGCCCGCAACACGACGCTGGCGGCTTACGTGAGCGACGCACTGCACCAGAACTACCACTCCCTGAGCACGCTGTTCTCCGATACCCAGGGCCTGACGCTGGAGCGTTACCTGATCAGCCGCCGCATCGAGCTGGCCCGTGAGCACCTCGCAGCTACGCAAGACACGCTGGCCGCCATTGCCGACCGCCTGGGTTACAGCAGCAGCCAGCACTTCTCCAACCAGTTTAAGCGCGAGACGGGTATGACGCCCTCGGAGTACCGCCAACTGGTACGGGAGACGCCGCAGACCGCCCAGTAAGCGGCGGGAGCACCGCTCCGGCCGAATGTTGCAACTCTTACCCAAAATTGCGTACAGAGCCGCGCTGCCCCCCGCGCTTCCTTTGTAGTGTTCAACCGGCGACTCGCGTCGCCTACGACTATGGCAACTGAAACCCTTTCGCCGACCCGCCGTCCTTCCGGCGCGCGAGGTGGGCAGCTCAAGCAGATAACCGTTCCCATCACCGGCCTGAGCTGCGCGTCCTGCGCGGCCAGCGCCGAGTCGATGCTCAAGGCGCAGCCCGGCGTGGCCGAAGCGGGCGTCAACTTCGCCACCCAAACCGCCGCCATTGCCTTCGACCCCAGTCAGGTGCAGCTACCGCAGCTGCAGCAAGCCCTGCAGTCGGTCGGCTACGACATGATCGTGGACGAAGACAACGCGGCCGACAAACAGGCCGAGCTGCAACAGCAGCACTACCAGGAGCTTCGGCGCAAGACCCTCTGGGCGGCCGTACTGGCCGCACCGGTGGTGGCGCTGGGTATGTTCTGGATGGACGCGCCCTACGCCAACTGGATCATGCTCGTGTTGTCGCTGCCGGTACTCTGGCTCGGCCGCAACTTCTACGTGGGTGCCTACAAGCAAGCCCGTCACGGCCGCGCCAACATGGACACGCTGGTGGCCCTGAGCACCAGTATTGCCTTCCTGTTCAGCACGTTCAATACTATTTACCCCGAGTTCTGGCACCACCGCGGGGTGCACCCGCATGTGTACTTCGAGGCGGCCACGGTTATCATCGTGTTCATCCTGCTGGGCAAGCTGCTGGAAGAGCGCGCTAAGTCCAACACCTCGTCGGCCATCAAGAAGCTGATGGGCCTGCAGCCCAAGACCGTACGCATCATCGAGAACGGGCAGGAGCAGGAAATTCCGGCGGTGCAGGTGCGCATCGGGCACGAGGTGGTGGTACGCCCCGGCGAGAAAGTACCCGTCGACGGCGTGGTAACCAGCGGCAGCTCGCTCGTTAACGAAAGCATGATCAGCGGGGAGCCGGTGCCCGTCGAAAAAGCGACCGGCGCGCAGGTGTTTGCCGGCACGGTGAATCAAAAAGGCGCCTTCCGCTTCCGGGCTGAGAAAGTCGGTGGGGCCACGGTGCTGGCTCAGATCATCCAGATGGTGCAGCAAGCGCAGGGCAGCAAAGCTCCGGTGCAGAAGCTGGTCGACAAGATTGCCGGCATCTTCGTGCCCGTGGTCATGGGCATTGCGCTGCTGAGCTTTGCGGCCTGGCTGGTATTCGGCGGCGACAACGCCCTCACGCAGGGTTTGCTGGCACTGGTCACGGTGCTCGTCATTGCCTGTCCCTGCGCCCTCGGACTGGCTACCCCCACCGCCATCATGGTGGGTGTGGGTAAGGGTGCCGAGCACAATATTCTCATCAAGGACGCCGAAAGCCTGGAGCTGGGCTACAAAGTCAACGCCGTGGTGCTCGATAAGACCGGCACCATCACAGAGGGCAAGCCCGCCGTAACCGACCTGCACTGGCTCAGCACACCGGCTGAGCAGCTGGCCCACGCGGCTGTATTGCAGGCCATCGAAGCACACTCCGAGCACCCACTGGCGGAAGCCGTAGTGCGCTACCTGCAGCCGAACGCAGTAGCTCAAGCCGCTGCTCTGAATGACTTCACCAGCCTCACCGGTCGGGGTGTCGAAGCCCGTTTCGAGGGTGAGCGATACTTGGTAGGCAACCTGCGCCTGCTGCAAGAAAGCCATGTCGCGGTCGATGCCGCCGTGCAGCAGCTGGTAGCGGGGCTGCAGCAACAGGCCAAGACGGTGGTTTTCTTCGCCAACAGTCAGCGCGTCCTGGCGGTGGTAGCCATTGCCGACCGCGTGAAGGAAACCTCCCGCCAAGCCGTGGCCCAGTTGCAGAAGCAGGGCATTGCCGTGTACATGCTCACGGGCGACAACGAAGCCACCGCCCGCGCCGTGGCCGCCGAGGTGGGCGTGGCGCACTTTCGCGCTGAGGTGCTACCCGCCGACAAGGCGGCCTTCGTGCAGCAGCTCCAAGCCGAGGGCAAGGTGGTAGCAATGGTCGGCGACGGCATCAACGATTCGCAGGCGCTGGCTCAGGCCGACGTGAGCATTGCGATGGGCCACGGCTCCGACATTGCGATGGATGTAGCCAAAATGACGCTCATCACCTCCGACCTGAACCTGGTACCCAAGGCCCTGCGCCTCTCGCGCAAGACAGTGCAGACCATCCGCCAGAACCTGTTCTGGGCGTTCATCTACAACCTGATCGGCATCCCCATCGCCGCCGGCCTGCTGTACCCCATCAATGGCTTCCTGCTCAACCCCATGATTGCCGGCGCGGCTATGGCTCTCAGCTCGGTATCGGTGGTGAGCAACAGCCTGCGGCTGCGGGCGTCGCGGCTGTAAGTGCCCGCGCAAGTGCTTACACAATTATGCGTGAGAGTTATATAATTCTCCCCCTTGGGTACACTCCGGCCGACGTAGCCCGGCAGCCTTATCGCTTCAAATAGCTGTCTGACAGTACTTTTTCTACACAAATTCAGCTAGACAGCTGTCTGACAGCCGCTTTCAAGCGTCGTCCCCAAAACCGACCGCACCAAACTTTCACTTTACTTTCGTCGTTCCTTTCGCGCCATGTTCCAACTGATCCGTCGATACCGTCGCACTACGGCCGCTACGTTTGTAGCGCTGTTTCTGCACGTACTCGTGGGTCAGATTGCCTGCGCACAAATGCACCTGACGGCCGAGGCCCAGCCGCATCAGCACGCGCCTGGAACCCCGCCGCACCAGCACGGGGCCGCTGGCAAGCAGCCGCATCAGCACCCAAGCGGTCATGCTCACAAGCACGACCACGCAACTGCTGGGAAACACACGCACACCCATGCGGCGACGCCTGCTGAAAAGCACAGCGACCCGAAGTGCTGCCAGGACGACGCGAAGTCGCTGTGGGCTGCATTGGGTACCCCACCGAAGGTGAGCCTGGAAAAGTTCGCCCCAATGGTGCTGGACTTGCCGCCCGTGTATGACGTGGTGGTTCCCCGTTTCGTGACTTGGGACTTGACCCAAGCCGTTACCCTGGTGCCGCCCACGCACCTGAAGCCGAAGATACCGGACATCCGAATCTTCATCGGCTCCCTGACGATTTAGCGTTTCGCGCCCTGTAAGGTCCGCGCCCGCCCGGTTATGCCGTGGCGAGGCCGGACCTTTTTGCGTGCCCTTCGCGGCCCCTGCTCGTCTTTCGTCTCCCCTTTTTCGCTGGTACGGCCATGAAGAGCTGCTGCCAACCCGGCGGTACTCCCCCGCCGTCCCCGTGGCGCCGACTCGCCACCTATGGGCTCTATGCCCTGCTCGCCGTCGCTTTCGCCTTTGTCGCGTGGCAGCAATTTCGGGGTTGAACCACCCCGCTCGTCGTCTCTCCCTTCTTACCATACCCCATGAAGCGCAACCTGCTGCCGGTCTTCGCATTGGCAACCCTTGCCTGGACGACCTCCTGCTCGTCCAACGATTCCTCTTCTCCCACCAACACGCCCACCGACGTCACCGCCGAGCACCAGCACGAAGCTGGTGAGCAGCACGACCACGCCGCTGGGGCCGAGCACAGCGGCGGCCACGTCTATTCGTGCCCGATGCACCCTGACGTAACGAGCGACAAACCTGGCACCTGCCCCAAGTGCGGCATGAAGCTGGAACACACCGACGGGGCTGCCGGGGACGGCAAGACCTACCAGATGAACCTGACGGCTTCGCCCGCTCAGCCGGCTGCCGGCCAACCCGTGACCCTCTCGTTTCAACCGCAAGTGGTTGGGAGCGAGAAAACGCCGGTACCGCTGGCGGTGGTGCACGAGAAGAAAATGCACCTGATCATCGTCTCGAAGGACCTCTCGGAGTTCTTCCACGAGCACCCCGAGTTCAAAGCTTCGGGCCGCTACGACGTGCCGTTCACGTTCAAAACCGGCGGCACCTACCTGCTTTACCAAGACTACCAGCCCCAGGGTGGCACGCACCAACTCGGCCGGCAAACCCTGCAAGTAAGCGGTCCGAGCCGACCAGCGGTGAAGTTCACCAAGGACCAGATGCGCTGGGAGAAGAACGGCTACGCCGCCGACCTCACGTTTGACAAGCCCGCTCAAGTAGGGCAACCACTGGCTGTGAGCGTGACCGTGAACCGCGGCGGCAAGCCTGTCACCGACCTCGACAACTACCTCGGGGCGCTGGGCCACATGGTCATCCTGAGCGAAGATGGCGGGCAATACCTGCACGTGCACCCCCAGGACCAGGCCGACAAGGGGCCGCGCGTGGGCTTCAACACCACCTTCGAGAAGCCGGGCTTGTACCGCGTCTTCCTGCAATTCAACCACGCAGGTGCTATTCAGACGGCCGATTTCACCGTCAACGTGGCCCCGGCAGCGGCCTAACGTGCGCCCCGCGGCAACGCACCATTCACCTCGACTCCGAACCCAGAACCTCATGAAAACCCGCATTCACCTGCTCACTGCCCTGCTGCTGTCGGGGGCATTGACCCTGACCGGTTGCGACAACAAGCCCGCTGAGTCTACCACCTCGGAAGCCTCAACCACATCGGCTGACAGCGCCGGTGGTGACATGGCCGGGATGGACCACTCGGCCATGAACCACGGCGAGGTCAGCACTGGCCCGATGCTGCTGACCATGAACAACATGATGGCGCAGATGCACGCGACGAAGCCCAAGGGCAACACCGACCACGACTTCGCCCACATGATGATGGATCATCACCGGGGTGCCGTGGAAATGGCTGCCTTAGAGCTGCGCGAAGGCAAAGACGCCACGCTTCGCCAGATGGCGGAGAAAATCAGCGCCGACCAGCAGAAGGAAATTCAGGAGATGGAGCAGATAGCCACCCGCCTGGATGATGCCCCCACGAACTACCAGCCGACCAACCCCAACGACCCTTTCCAGCGCAAAATGACGGCGTCGATGGATGGTATGATGAAAAACATGCCTAAAGAGTCCGGCAGTGTAGATCAGGACTTCGCCGCCATGATGATTCCGCACCACCAAAGCGCCATCGACATGGCGCAGGCGGAGCTGGAGCACGGCCGCGACACGCGCCTGAAGGAAATGGCGCAGCAGATGATAACCGCGCAACAGCAGGAAATCAAGCAACTCCAAGACTGGCTGTCCCAACACGGCGCCGGCAAGTAACCCTCTCCCCTTTCTCCCCTTTTATGAAGTTCTTCTCAATGCTCGTGGCAGCCGCGTTGCTGACCGCTCCGTTTTCCCTCTCTGCCCAGCACAGCCACGGCCAAGGGCACAACGCTGCTGGCGAAACCCACGCCCATACGGCTCCGCACGGGGGCATCGTGCGCACGGCGGGCAAGTACCACGTAGAGCTGGTGCTCAAAGACGGCCAGATGACGGCGTACCTGCTCGACGGCAAAGAGCAGGTGCTAGCCAACAAAGGGCTGACCGGTACGGCGATGGTGCAGCAAGGCGGCAAGACCACGACGGTTACGCTCACGCCCTACGGCGACGACCAGCTGCGCGGCGCGCTGCCGACTGGTGCTACCCCGACGACGGCTATCCTGACCCTGCGTCGCGGCGGCGAAACCATCAATGCCCGTTTCGACAAGCTGGCCAGCACCGCCGCGAAAGCCAAGGCGACCAGCTACGTGTGCCCGATGGGCTGCAAGGGCAGCGAAAGCACCAAGCCCGGCAAGTGCCCCACCTGCGGCATGGACCTCGTGAAGAAAGCGTAACCGACGCGGCGGGCCGAATGGCCGGCCGCTCACCCCGCTGCCGGCCGGCGCTGCTGCTACGTGGCGCCGGCTTCGGCTGCGGTTGTCTCAGAACCCATGAATTCATCTGCCTTTCGACACTTCCGCTGGCTGCTCGTACTCACCGGCTTGTGGCCGTTGGCTACCCCGTCGGCTCGCGCGCAGGCGGTGTTGCCGCTGAGCCTGGACAGCGCCGTCGCGCGGGCCGAGCGTCAGCACCCGCGACTGCGCCAGGCGGCCCGCCAGCTTGATGAGCAACGGGCGCTCAAACGCGGCTCGTTCAGCCTGACCAACCCCGACCTGCTGATGGAAGCCCCGACCGGCAACTTCTACACGTTCGGGGCGGTGCAGACCATTCAGTCGCCGACGGTGTACCGCCGCCAGGCGCAGCAGGCAAAAGCCGGCATCGAACTGGCCAGCCGCAATCAGCTCGTGCAGCTGGCTACGGTTCGCCGCGACGTGCGGCAGGCGTACCTCAGCCTGGAGTACGCCGAGGCCCGGGTGCGTCAATTGACCCAGCAGGACAGCTTGTACCAGCGGCTGTACACGGCCGTAGGTCGGCTGCACGCCGCGGGTGAAATCGACCTGCTGCAAAAGATCAGCACCGAAGCCGAAGCCAAACAAGTAGCCAACCAGCTGGCGCAGGCCCGCACCGACCAGCAGGCCGCGCAGCAGCAGCTGGGCTTGCTCATCGGACAGCCCGACGCGCGGCTCATTGCTACGGGTATCGACCTGCGCGCCCTGGGTCAGCAGCTGACCACTGAAAGGGCTACCCTGCTGGCAGAGCTGCCGACCGCCGATAGCAGCGCCGTAGCGGCCAGCCCAACCCTGGGCTACTACGCGCAGAACGTACGGCTCAGCCAGTCGGGCATCAGTCTGATACGGGCTCAGCGCACCCCAGCCCTTACCCTCGGGTACATGAACCAGGGCGAGCGTACCTCGCCGTACGGCTACCGCTTTCAGGCGGGCGTGTCGGTACCGCTGTGGTTCTGGACGTACCGCTCGCAGCTGCAGGCCGCTACCGCTCGCTCACAAGCTGCCTCAGCCGAGCTGGACGTGCAGCGCCTGGAGCTGAGTGCTCAGTACCGGCAGGCCGTGGCCGACGTGCGCAAGTTCAACGCCAGCCTGGACTACTACCAGCAGACCGGCCTGCCCCAGGCCCGCACCATCATCGGTGCCTCTCAACGACTCTTCCAAGCCGGCGAAGTGAGCTACCTGGTGTTGTTCCAGAGCCTGCGCCAAGCTTTTGACATTCAGACCACCTACCTCACCACGCTGCGCGACTACGGGCAGGCGGTGGTCGAGCTCAACTACCTGCGGGGCCAATGATACAGCGCCTGATTTTCTTCCTCCTGTTGTCGCTGCCTCTGCTGCCCAACCGCGCCTGGGCACACGGCGGCGAAGACCACGGCGGCGGCACCACCGCGCCGGCGCCGGGAGCTACCTCGTTCTCTGTCGCGGCTTTGTCCGAGCAATTTGAGCTGCTGCTGCGCTTCCAGCCCTTGAAGAAGGGCGAACCGGCCCATCTGCAGCTGTTCGTGTCCGATTACGCCAGCAATGCCCCCATCGACAGCGCGCAACTCACGCTGACCGTGCCGGAAGCGCCCAACGAGAAGTTTACCGCTACCCGACAAGGGCCGGGCGTGTACCTGGTCGAAGGTCGCTTTCCCGCCAATCAGAAATACAGCCTGACCGTCAACCTCGTGGCCGGCGAGCGGGCCGATTTGCTGCTACTCGAAGGTATCGAGGTGGGCAAAGAGCTGCCCGTAGCCGCCGTCCCCGCCGCGACCAGCTGGTTGAGCGGCTGGAAAGTCTGGCTGCTCGTCGCCGGTGCTTTCGTGGCCGGCGTGCTGCTCACCATGCTCCTGGTTCGTCGTCGTGGCCCCCAAAACTCCCTCGCTTATGAAAACCCCGCGTAAACTCCTCGCCCTCGCAGCGGCGGCTACTGCTGTGCTGGCCGTAGCTGTACCGCCCCCGGCGCCTGTGTGGGCACACGGCGGCGAAGACCACGGCGACTCGGGCGCCAAACCATCAGCCACTGCTACCGCACCCGATGAGGTGCCCCTGCCGAAGGAAAGCCAGTTCCTGTTCAAGGTGCGCACGAATCTGGCTGCCTTCTCTGATTTCACTACCCAAGCCACGCTCTACGGCACGGTGGCACCGGCCAGCGGCGGCGAAGGACGCGCGGTAGCCCCGCAAACCGGTCGACTGGTGAGCCTACCCGTGCAGGTGGGCCAGCAAGTACGTGCCGGTCAGGTGCTGGCCGTGCTCGACCAGACCCTCACCGCACCCGACCAAATCGGGTTGGCTACCGAACGTGCCAACGCGCAGGCGGAGCTACGAGCTGCCGAGCGCGACTACGCCCGCCTCAAGAGCATCGAGGACATTGCCGCCCGCAAAGAGGTCATCAACGCCGAGCTGCGCTTGCGGCAGGCGCGTCAGAACGCCGGCATCCTGAATAATCAGGGCCAGCAGCGCCGGGTAACCATCACCTCGCCCATCAGCGGCACCGTCGATAACTTCTCCCTGGCCGTGGGCCAGCAAGTAAACCAAGGCGACGAGTTGCTGCGCGTGCTCAACCCCAGCAAGCTACAGGTGCAGGCGCAGGTATTTCCCCAAGACCTGGGCAGCGTCACGCCCGACGCGCAGTTTCGCATCGAAGGGCTGCAGGGCGAGCAGAGCAGCGTGTCGGCGCGAGTGGTGTCTTACAGCAACATAGTAAACCCCACGAACCAGGCCCGGCAGCTGATCCTGGCCGTGGACGGGGCCGGCAGTGCGTTGCTGCGCCCCGGTCAGTCCGTGAACGTGCAAGTCATCAGCCGCAGCCGTGGGGCCAAGCAACTGATGGTACCCACCTCGGCCGTCACCGACCTCAACGGCAAGCCCGTGGTGTACGTGCACACGGCGCCCGAGGTCTTCAAGGTGCGCTACGTGCAGACCGGCACCGCCAACGCCCAGCAAACGACCATCCTGGCCGGCATCAACGAAAACGACCGGGTCGTCACGCAGGGCACTTACCAACTCAAGTCCATCTACCTCAACCAATAAGGTGAGCCCGCCGCCCCTGGTCGGTGGCCGCTCTCTTACGGACCATGCTCGATAAAATCATTCGTTTTGCGCTGCAGAACCGCCTGCTGGCGTTGGCCTTTGCGGCAGCGCTCATCGTGGCGGGCCTGTTTACCGCCCGCGACCTGCCCGTGGACGTGCTGCCCGACCTGGACCGGCCCCGCGTGACCGTGTTCCTGGAGTCGCCCGGTATGGCGCCGGAAGAAGTGGAAGCGCTGGTGACGCTGCCGGTCGAAACCGCACTCAACGGAGCCACTGGCGTGGCCGCCGTGCGCTCCAACTCGGCTATCGGCCTCGGGATGGTGTTCGTGGAGTTCAACTACGGCACCGACATCTTCACCGCCCGACAAATCGTGTCGGAGAAGCTACAGACCGTGGGCGAGCAACTTCCCCAGGGCGTCTCGCCGGTGCTCGGCCCCATCTCCTCGGTGATGGGCCAGATCATGCTCGTCGGCATGACCAGCGGCGGGCAGACATCGAATGCCGACCTGCGCACCCTGGCCGACTACACCGTACGCCAGCGCCTGCTCTCGATTCCGGGCGTCGCTCAGGTCATTCCCATCGGCGGCGACACGCGCCAGTACCAAGTGCTGGTGGACCTGAACCGCCTGAACGCCACGGGGCTGACCATCAACCAGGTGGAAGAGGCGCTGCGGCAGTCGAACCTGAACACTACCGGCAACTTCTTCGACCGACAGGGCTCCGAGGTGCTCATCCGCAACCTGGGTCGGCTACGCTCCGTCGACGAAATCGAGAACATTGTGGTCGGCTACCGCGAAGGCTCGCCCATCACGGTGGCGCAGGTAGCTACGGTGCAATTTGGTGCCCGTTTCAAGCGCGGCGACGGCAGCGTGAACGGCAAGCCGGCCGTCATCTTGAGCATCGAGAAGCAACCCAGCGCGGCTACGGTAGACCTGACGCAGCGCGTGGAGTCCGCGCTGGCGGACTTGCAGCCCTCGCTTCCCAAAGATGTGAAGTTTAACTCCCGACTGTTTAAACAGTCGGAGTTTATTGAGTCGTCGATTACGAACGTGGAAGAAGCCCTGCGCGACGGGGCCATTCTGGTAGTCATCGTGCTGTTTGCCTTCCTGCTGAACGTGCGCACCACGTTCATCTCACTCGTAGCCATACCGTTGTCCTTGCTGGTCACGGCGTTGGTGTTCCGCTTTGCCGGCATCAGCATCAACACCATGACGCTGGGCGGCTTGGCCATTGCCATTGGTGAGTTGGTCGACGACGCCATCGTGGACGTGGAAAACGTGTACCGGCGTCTGCGCGAGAACCGGCACCTGCCAAGTCCCAAACCGGTGCTGCAGGTCATCTACGCCGCGTCCTCTGAGGTGCGTAATTCCATTGTGTACGCCACCGTCATCGTGGTGCTGGTGTTCCTACCCCTGTTCGCGCTGGAAGGCATGGAGGGCCGCATTTTCGCTCCCCTGGGCATTGCGTACATCACCAGCATCGTGGCGTCGCTGTTCGTCTCGCTCACCGTCACGCCGGTGCTCTGCTACTACTTGCTGCCCAAGATGAAGCAGATGAACCACGACGAAACCGATGGCCCGTTGGTTCGTTGGCTCAAGCGCAAGGACACCCGCCTGCTGAATTGGGGCCTGTTGCACCCCAAAGCGGTGCTCACCGCGACGGCCGCTCTGTTTCTGGGTGCCGCTGCCCTGGTCCCGTTCTTCGGCACCGAGTTTCTACCGCCCTTCAACGAAGGCTCGCTTACCGTCAACTTCTCGGCCCCGGCCGGCACCTCGCTCACCGAGTCCAACAAACTGGGTACCATCGGCGAAGAGCTGATGCTGCAGGTACCGGAAGTGGCTTACACCGCCCGCCGCACCGGCCGGGCCGAGCTGGATGAGCACGCCGAATCGGTGAACAACTCCGAAATCGAGGTGGCCTTCAAGTCGGAAGCGGAGCTGGAAAAGGAAGGCCGTGAGATGCGCAGCCGCGACGAAATCCTGGCCGACCTGCGCCAACGACTGAGCTTGATCAAAGGGGTGAACGTGAACATCGGTCAGCCCATATCCCACCGCCTGGACCACCTCTTGTCCGGCGTGCGGGCGCAGGTAGCCATCAAGCTCTTCGGAAACGACTTACTGGAGCTTCGTCGCTACGCCGCCCAAGTGCGCGACGCGGCGGCCACCGTGCCGGGTGTAGTAGACCTGCAGGTGGAAAAGCAAGTGCAGATACCGCAGCTGCTCATTCGTCCGCGCGACCAGGCGCTGCGCGCCTATGGCATGCAGCGTGGTGAAGTGGTGCAGGACCTGCAAACCCTGTTTCAGGGCTCCGTGGTGTCGCAGATGCTCAACGGGCAACAACGCTTCGACCTCATCGTGAAACTGCCCGAAGAGCAGCGCAACGACCTGCAGGCCATTGCCAACACCCGCATCGAAACGCCGGCCGGAGGCTTCGTACCCGTTAGCGCCGTGGCTGACGTCAGCTACGAGCCGGGACCGAACACCATCAACCACGAAAACACCCAGCGGCGCATTACCATCTCGCTGAACGTGGCCGACCGCGACCTGGGCTCCACGGTGCAGGAAATTCAGCAACGGGTACGTCAGCAGGTGAAGCTGCCCAGTGGCTACTACCTGACCTACGGTGGGCAGTTCGAGAGCCAACAGTCGGCCTCCCAGAAGATTCTCTGGCTGAGCCTGTTCTCGCTGGCCGGCATCTTCCTGGTGCTCTACTCGCACTTCAAGTCGCCGCGCATGGTGCTGCAGATCATGCTCAACATCCCGCTGGCCCTCATCGGCTCGGTGGTAGCCGTGCTGCTCACCGGGGGCACCTTTAGCATTGCCTCGCTGGTGGGCTTCATCACGCTGACCGGCATTGCGTCCCGCAACGGCATCATGATGATTTCGCACTACATCCACCTCGTCGAGCACGAAGGCGAGAAGTTCGGTAAGGCCATGATTGTCCGCGGCTCGCTGGAGCGCTTGGTGCCGGTGCTGATGACGGCACTGGTAGCCGCGCTGGCGCTGGTGCCCCTCACGCTGGCCAAGGATGCGCCTGGGAAGGAGATACTCTACCCCGTAGCCACCGTCATCCTGGGCGGCCTGCTCTCCTCGACGTTCCTCGACATCATCGTAACGCCCGTGGTGTTCTGGCTGGTAGGCGAAAAAGCGCTGGCCGAGTACTTCGCCGGTCATCACGAAACGGGCTTAGGAGTTCATCCACAGGAACTGGACCCGCAGCCGTTCACCCCGTCCGCTGACCGACAGCCCGGCTCCGTACCCCAGTCCTCCTGATACGCCCGCTGGCCTGAGCAATCGGGCGTTCCTTCAGCCGCAACTGTAGTAATGGAAGGTACCCACACCACCGAATTAACTCCCAGAACCATTTTTCTGGTCAAGCACATGATGTGCCCGCGTTGCGTGCAGGCCGTGCGCGAGGCGCTTCGGCGCTTGGGCTACCCTACCCGGCGAGTGGAACTCGGCTTGGTCGAGTTGGAGATGGACCGCACGGCCGTGGACTGGCCCCAACTGGAGCAGATGTTAGCCGCTGACGGCTTCCGCCTCTGGCATCTACCTCGCCGACGCCTGGTCGAACAGATTACGGCAGCAGTGGACGAGTTGCTTACTACGAACCCGGAGGGTCTGCATGGGCGTTTTGCCACCATGCTCAGCACAAAAATGCAGCGCAACTACTCGTCCTTGAGCCACGCGTTTTCGGCCGAGGAGGGGGTTAGCCTGGAGCAGTACGTCATTCAGCGCCGGGTAGCCACCGTGGCTCGGCTGCTGGAGAGTTCCCCGTTGTCGGTAGGTCGCATTGCCCGGCAGCTCGGCTACAGCAGTCACGGGCATCTGTCGCGGCAATTTCGGCAGGTATTGGGCGTAGCCCCTACCGAGTACCGCCAGCAGCTGAACGAAGTGCAAGCAAATTTTGCAAGTGATGCAGCCGAACTGTGTCCAACCACGCCGGCTGCGGAGGGTAAGTAGAGATGAACTTCAACACTTAACCTCAAAAGACCATGCACCAACAAAATCAACCCCTTCTGCAAGCCCTGGCCGACTGCTTAGCCGCCTGCGAACATTGCGCCACCGCCTGCCTGCAGGAGCAGGACGTGAAGATGATGGTCCGCTGTATTCAGCTAGACCGCGACTGCGCGGACATCTGCGCGTTGACGGCCCGTTTCGTAGCCCGTGGCTCGGAGCACGCGCAGCACTTGCTACGCGAATGTGCCGAAATCTGCCGCGCTTGCGGAATCGAGTGCGCTAAGCACCATCATATGGAGCACTGCCGTATGTGCGCTGAAGCCTGCAAGCGCTGCGAAGAAGCGTGCATGCAGATTGTTGGCAGCGCCGGTGGGCAATAGCGTAACAGCAACGAAATGGGGCGCCTACCAGAGTCTTTCTGGTAGGCGCTTTGATTTTGTCCGTTGCCAGCCGCGTGGTAATCTGCCATAAAACTCTCAAAAAAACTTCATGACGCAAACATGCGACATTTAATGTCGTATATTTGCGACATACTACATAACCACACGATGACCTACGCCAAGACATCCGCTTTCACCGAAGAGCAACAGCAGCTCGCCCGTGTAGCCAAAGCGCTGGCGCACCCGGCACGGGTGGCTATTATCCAGCTGCTGGCGTCGAAAAAGACCTGCATCTCCGGCGACATTGCCGCTGAGCTGCCTCTGTCGCGCACCACCGTGTCGCAACACCTGCAGGAACTCAAGGCACTGGACCTGATCCGCGGCGAAATCGACGGGCTGACCGTGTGCTACTGCCTCAATACCGAGTTGCTGCGCCAAGTACACCAGCAGTTCACCGCCTTCTTCATCGAGTCGACGACCACCGACGTCTGCGCACCCGGCGGCTCTTGCTGTTAGTTAATTCACCCTTCATCACCCCACCCTTTGACCATGAAAATCTCGGAAATGAAGCAGTCCCTGGCTGGACTGGAGGCAGTCAACTTTCGGCTGCCCAACGGCGAGTACCTCCCCTCCCACTTCCATGTGACGGAAGTCGGGCTGGTCAGCAAGCACTTCATTGACTGTGGCGGGGTAGAGCGCCAGGAAACCGTAGCCAACTTCCAGCTCTGGGAAGCCGGCGACTACGACCACCGATTGGCTCCGCAGAAGTTCTTGCACATCCTGAAGCTGTCGGAGAAAATTCTCGGCTCGGAGGACCTGAACATTGAAGTAGAGTACCAGCAGGCAACCATTGGCAAGTTCGGGCTGGCCTTCGACGGCACCGACTTCGTGCTGACCCAGAAGCAGACGGCCTGCCTGGCGCAGGATGCGTGCGGGATTCCGAACCAGGACTTGGCGCTGCCGCAACTGCAAATAGCAGGCTGCACGCCCGGCGGCGGTTGCTGCTAAGCTCTCCTCCAACGGCGCTGCCCTCCCCGGGTGGCGCCGTTTTGTTCTATGTCCTTCTCTCCTTTTTCAATGACGATTGCCTTTTTCTCCGACGTGCACGGCAACCTGCCGGCACTCCAAGCGGTGCTGGCTGACCTCGACCAGCGCCGACCCGACATGGTGTTTTGCCTGGGCGACCTAGTGGGCTACGCACCCTGGCCCAACGAAGTCGTCAACGAAGTCCGCCGCCGCGGCATCCCGACGCTGGCCGGCAACTACGACCAGGGCATCGGGTTGGCCAGCGAGAACTGCGGCTGCGCGTATAAGACGGACACGGAGAAAGACCTCGGCGCCCAGAGCATTGCTTTCACCAACCAAGTCGTTGGTCCCGAGGAGCGGCGGTACTTGCGCCACTTGCCCAAGCACATGCGGCTGGACTTTCAGGAAGAGCCTTGCACGCTGAGCTTGTTGATGGTGCATGGTTCGCCGCGCAAGATCAATGAGTACCTGTTTGAGGACCGTCCCGAAGCGAGCTTTCTGCGGGTGCTGGCCGACGCCAACGCCGACGTGCTGCTCTTTGGCCACACCCACAAGCCCTACCACCGCACTTTTGCTTATGAGCACGAGGGCGAGACACGCTACCGCCACGCGCTGAACATCGGCTCAGTAGGCAAACCCAAGGACGGTGACCCGCGCGCCGCTTACCTGCTGCTGCACCTCGACCAAAACACCCAGCTGACGGACCCACAAAGTGTGCGTTCGGAACTAGTGCGCGTGGCGTACGACGTCGAGCAAGCCGCCCAGGCCGTGGAAGCATCCCCGTTGCCTGACGAGTACGCCGACATGCTCCGCAAGGCTTACTAACGTGTCCCCCCCCATTCCTAACTCATCCTCACGTATGACTCTGCAGCCGCTAACCGCCGCGCACTGGTCCGCCGCCAAAGTTGTTTACGAAGCCGGTATTGCGACCGGCAACGCCACCTTCGCGACCGAAGCCCCCAGTTGGGAAGACTGGGACAAAGGGCACCTGCCACACAGCCGCCTGGTGGCGCTGGACGACGCGGGTCGGGTGCTCGGCTGGGCTGCCTTGTCGCCCGTGTCGAGCCGCTGCGTGTACGGCGGCGTAGGTGAGGTGAGCGTGTACGTGGCCCCCGAAGCGCAGGGCCGCGGGGTGGGCCGGCAGCTGCTGGCAGCGCTGGTGCAGGAGTCGGAGCAACAGGGCATGTGGACGCTGCAAGCCGGCATCTTCCCCGAAAACGAAGCCAGCGTACGCCTGCACGAGTCCGTGGGCTTCCGGCAAGTAGGTCGCCGGGAGCGAATCGGTAAGATGGGCGACTGGTGGCGCGACACCCTCCTATTGGAGCGTCGCAGCGCCCAGGTCGGCCTCGCCTAACCCTCGAACATGGAACTCCTGAACCAGACGCACGCTCCCACAGAGGCTGTCGCACGTAAGAAGCTTTCCGGCTTAGACCGTGGGCTCACGCTGTGGATCTTCCTCGCAATGGCGCTCGGTGTAGCGCTCGGCTATTTCGTGCCCGACATCGAGCACGCAATCAACTACTTCTCGGTCGGGGCTGTGAACGTGCCGCTGGCCGTGGGGCTCATCCTGATGATGTACCCGCCGCTGGCGAAGGTCAAGTACGAACAGTTGCCGAGGGTCTTCCGCAACACCCGCATCGTCGGCCTGTCGCTATTCCTGAACTGGGTTCTCGGACCACTGCTGATGTTCCTGCTGGCTGTCTGGCTGCTACCCGACAAGCCTGAGTACATGATGGGGCTCATCCTCATCGGCATTGCCCGTTGCATTGCGATGGTACTCGTGTGGAACGATCTGGCGGATGGCTCCCGCGAGTACGCGGCCGGGCTGGTCGCCTTGAACTCGATCTTCCAGGTGCTCTTTTACTCGGTGCTGGCGTGGCTGTTCATCACCGTGCTCCCACCCTACTTCGGGCTGAAGGGGTACGCGGTCAACATTGGTATTGGCGACATTGCCCAGAGCGTACTCATTTACCTCGGCATCCCGTTCGCGGCCGGCTTTCTCTCACGCCTAATGCTGCGCCAGCTGAAGGGCGACGAGTGGTACGAACGGGTATTTCTGCCGACCATCAGCCCCGTCACGCTGATTGCGTTGTTGCTCACCATCGTGGTGATGTTCAGCCTGAAGGGTGAACTGATCGTGCGTATCCCGCTCGACGTGCTGCGCATTGCCCTGCCGCTGGCGCTGTATTTCGGCATCATGTTCGCGCTCAGCTTCGTAGCCGGCAAGTATCTGGGGGCGAGTTACGCCGAAACCACCAGCATCGCCTTCACAGCCACGGGTAACAACTTCGAGCTGGCTATTGCTGTCGCCATCGGCGTGTTCGGGCTCAACTCTGGACAGGCGTTTGCAGGTGTCGTCGGTCCGCTCATTGAGGTGCCCGCACTGATTGCTCTGGTGAATCTCGCCTTCTGGTTCCGCCGCAAGTACTACAGGCAGTCATCTCCCTCTACGGCTCTTAGTACCCGGTAACCTTCGCCCATGTCCAACAGGAAAATGTGCTGTCTCCAGTAACCTTGTAGGTCAACAACCTGGCTTTTTCATGCAGGGGCCATACCTTACCCCCATGAAACCGCTACTGCTTTTTCAACTGCAGGTGCTAAGTGCTCCTTTGGGTGTCACAATGGCGTTGCAGCATGGCACAACAACCTTGCTTCCCCCAGTGGCAGCGAGTTCTGAACTACTGGTGTTTGAAACCGAACTAGGTGTGGTTCAGGCGTCTGAGCAACACAGGTTTCGGCTCAGTGGCCCGTGCGTCCACGGGCGGGGAGACGACCGGTTTCTCTATCTGAACGCTGGTACTTATGCCGGTCAGGCCGATTCGTGCTGGTCGCGCCGCGCCAAGGTTCCATTGCCGGTGCTGACAGCGGCTCTGGTCGAACAGGCATTGGCTACCCCAGATAATGTGTTTCGAGCCCGTATGTGGGGGTGCGCCGGAGACGGCGGTCCGGCCTGCGCAAGTATCCGTCTGTTGGATGCGGGGTGGAGTTTGATACCAACAGCGCCCACGATTTCGGTGGTTTCATAAACAAATTGACTCCAAGAGTCAGGTATTGACTACCCGCAGCATCCTTTGGTCCCGGCTACTTGAATAGGTGGGCACGGCACGGACCCATAGGAACAAAACACACAGCAGTCCCCAATCAACGGCTTGAGGATGGTGTGGCAACGACTGCATTCGTAAAAGTACTGACACGCGTCGGTGGGCATCTGTTCTGCTTGTGCATGAGCGCACACCGAGCATGTGAGCAGCGAAGTCAGTACGGGTGTAGGTGGGTTAGTAATCGACATTGCAACGAGAAACATCAGTTAACGGGAAGCACATGGTAGCCGGTACCGTTGATAGCCTTTTCCACCTGGACAGCAGGTGTCACAGCTGGGTCGAAGCGTACTTGGGCCGTTCCCTGGTCGTAGGATACGCGCACGCTTTGCACACCTGGTACCTGCTGCACATCATGTTCGACATGGCGGGCGCACGCCTCACAGGTCATCCCGCCGATGCGGTAGGAAGCGGTTTTCCAGACCGGGTTGACAATAGTAGCCGCTGGCATCGAATCATTGGCAGGGTACAGATGGGCACCGTAATACGGAAATGTCAGGAGTATCACTGCTACCGCCGTTACGGCAGCCAAGAAGCCGCGTGACTGCAGCAATGGTTTCTTCATCGGCTCAGAGCAACCGCAGCCATCGACCTCCACAGACGCGGGCTTGTATTGCTGGTACCAGGCAAAGCAAAGTACGCACACGGTCAGGGCCACCAAATAAGGACGCAGAGGCTCCAACCACGAGAAGGAGGAGGCAACACCTCCTAGTCCACCAACGACGGCCAGCAATGGAGTAATGCAGCACAGGGAAGCCGCTAGCGCTGCCAATAAGCTGGTTCCAGCGAGGGACTTATTGGGGGTGGAGGCGGGGTGACTCATACAGCAACGGTGGGCAGAGAGGTGAATACAGAAGCCAACAAAGGCTCCACCATAGGACGAAGTGCGGGTGTCAGGGTATAGAACACGGTCTGCCCGACTTTACGCGCTTGTACAATGCCGCCGTCCTTGAGCTTGCGCAGATGCTGGGAAATGGCCGATACATTCATCTGCAGCACATCGGCCAAGTCGCACACGCAGAGATGTTGCTGATCAAGCAATAAAAACATCATCTTCAAGCGCACACCATTGCCCGCTAGGGCCAACACCGCCGCGACAGACTCCAGGTCCGGCTCAACAGCAGCCAGACGTTGCTTGCTGTGTTCAATGTGTGCGCCGTCAGTAAAGACACGAATGCAGGAAGTCGTCATAGTGGTATTTGCCCCAAAGTTACTGTTTTCGTATTTAAGCAAAAGCTTAAATACTCCGATTCGAGCGAGGACATCCTTTGGTTCCTGCTTCAGCATGCTTCTCTCATGTACACTGCGGCGACATCCTTAATCACTTCTAAGCAGTGGAACCGCTCGATTCGCACCTCCACCCTATACGTCTGCTCGCTTTGTTCTTCACCATCTACTTCGCTTGCCTCGCTTGCATGACCTGCGCACACGAGGTCGTTGTATAAAAAGACTGCCCGTACACGGCGTATGTCTTGCTGATTCGGGAGCTACTCGTCTGTGCGGTGCCGGCGAAGCTGACGCCATCCGCTCGATTGGTGACGCCAACGCCGAAGCGTACCGGGTTGGATTGGAAGCTCTGTGTACCCGCGAGTTTGGTTTACAAATGCGGCATCGTGATGAACCCCATCGGAGCCTTCAACCAGAACCACGACGGCCCCAAGTGGGAGTTCGTGGACCGCCCAATCGCCGCCACGCAACTGCTGCCGGCCACCTGGAGTAACGTGGGCGCTGGTGTGTATGGCAAAAAGCTCAACCGCAGCTGGGTGGTAGCCTACGAAGCGTACCTGACCAACGGCTTCGACGACCAGATTATCTCCAACGCGGAGAACCGCACTTTCCTACCAGCCAGCAAGCGCAACCCCGACCGGTTTGAGGAGAGCTTCAATGGCGTGCCACTGTTGACGGGCAAAGCGGCCGTACGTCACCGTCTGGCTGGAGAGGTGGGCCTGTCCTACATGGGCGGAGTGTACAACAAGTTTCAGGACGACGGCCTGCGCCTGGACCGCCGACGCCCGGTGCGAGTATACGCCGTGGACTATACGAACACCCTGCTCCGGTGGCGCACCACTATTACCGGTGAATGGGCCTGGATACGCGTGGACGTGCCGGTTACCTACTCACCGCAGTACGGACGGCGGCAGGCGGGCGGCTTCGTGGATGTGGTGCAGCCGCTGCGGCGGGGTCGGCTCTGGGGTTTCGACAACGCCGTGCTCAACGCGGCTGTGCGGTTGGAGTACGCTGACTGGAACCAGGATCGGTTCATGGAAACCAATGGCCGCATCGGGGAGGAAACCTGGGCAGTGGTACCAGCCCTTAGCTGGCGGCCCACTGCGCAAACGGTGGTGCGCGCCAATTACCGCTGGCAGCGCACCCGTGACTTTCTGCGCAACCCCTCGGCGAAAACAGCCACGGTGCAGCTGGGCTTTTCGACGTACTTCTAGCGGCTGGACGGCTACGCGGGTGCTACTGCGTGCATCTGTTTGACGCAAGAGGTATAGCCTCGGAAACGGTGACGCCCAGCGGCTCGGTGCAACTGGGCGTCACGGCTTCGGTATGCTTCCATCGTCGAAGCGTTAATCCCCCTTCTTGTGTTTGTGGGGCTTCAAATCGGGGTGTTTCGGCGCGTTTTCCGGATTAACCCGTCTTCTTTCGTCGGGTGTACCATCTTGCTTATTCGGTTTTGGTCCAGGTTTGAGACCCATGACAGGAAGTGGTTTGGAGGTGGAACTTCGTTTCGAGCCCTCACAGTAGAGGAGCTTTGCACGTTGACAGAAGTGAATATAAGAACTTTAGACAACACACAACCCACTTGTGCTTCATAAGAGTAGCACCAGCGGACGAACTGACATTCCCGACAAAGAAACCGGAACTGGAGGAGACGAATCGGCCGGCTATTGCAGGGCAAAGCAGCGAGGCTGGTGGGGCAGTTCGTATGGACATACTCCAACCGGGACGCCGATTCTCGCCGCCGGCGCAGGGGGTGTAAGTCTATATCAGGATGCGCCGTAATGGGGTGGCGCCCATGAACATTGCTGGCTTTTTCACGTACCTTCGCTCCTAATGCGCTTCCTGGCTCTGTTCTTCTCGCTCTACTTCGCCGTCCTCGCGTGCTTGCCATGCGCGGATGAGGCTGTAGCGCGTCCGTTGGAACCGATGCAGACGACCGTAGCGGCATCCACGCACGCGGGCTGTCACTCCGAAGCCCTGGGCGACTGGTGTTCCCCGCTGTGCCAGTGCCGCTGCTGTGCTGGTGCTACTCTGCCAGGAGCCACGCTACGCTTGCCGACGCGGGCTGTAGCCACCCACCCCGGCGTCGTGCGTGCTGTCTTCGTGGTAGCTGCCCCCACACGGGGTACCACGGCCGTGTGGCAGCCGCCCCGCGCCTAACTCTTCCCCTTTCTTCCTGCCGACGACCCTTGTAGGGCGGCTCGTTGCCGTGCGCAACGGGTCGGTCCAGTTCTGGCCTGTGCCGGCTGGGGTATGTCACCACGTGTCTCTTCCTGATGTGACGGGAGGGACTGGTATGCAGGTTCTTACTGGAAGCGTTAGACTCTCAACCCCTACAGCTGATGTTCGACCGGCTGATTCATTTCTCCATTCACAACAAGCTCATTATCGGGCTGCTGACCCTAGCGCTGATTGCCTGGGGCAGCTACTCCCTCAGTCGGCTACCGATTGACGCGGTGCCCGACATTACAACCAACCAAGTCGTCGTCTACACCGTGGCACCTTCGCTGGCCGCCGGGGACATTGAGCGACTGGTTTCCTTCCCTGTGGAGCAGAGCGTGGCCACCATTCCGGGTCGCGAAGAGGTACGCTCCTTCTCCCGTTTCGGACTGTCGGTGGTCACCATCGTCTTCGAGGACAAAGTTGACATCTACTGGGCTCGGCAGCAAGTGTCTGAACGCCTGCGCGAAGCCGAAAGTCAGATTCCGGAAAGCATCGGCCGGCCCGAGTTGGCACCCGTCAGCACAGGTCTGGGTGAGATTTACCAATACATCGTACGAGCTAAACCCGGCTACGAGAAGAAGTACGATGCCCGTGAGCTGCGCACGATTCAGGACTGGATTGTGCGGCGTCAGCTGTTGGGTACGCCCGGCGTGGCCGACGTGAGCAGCTTCGGCGGACAACTCAAGCAGTACGAAGTGTCGCTAGACCCAGCCCGGCTGCGGGCGCTGAACGTGACGGTGGACCAGGTATACCAATCTGTAGCCCGCAACAACCAGAACACCGGTGGCGCCTACCTCGACCAGAAGCCCGCCGCCTACTTCATTCGCACTGAGGGCCTAGCTGAAAACGCGGCCGACATCGGCAACATCGTGGTGCGCTTGACGCAGAACGGCCTGCCCGTACTGGTGCGTGACGTCGCCGAGGTGCGCCTGGGCTCGGCCATCCGCTACGGAGCCATGACGCGCAACAACGAGGGCGAAGTCACCGGCGGCATCGTGCTGATGCTCAAGGGTGCCAACGCGAACGAAGTCATCCAGGCCGTAAAGCAGCGCATGATGACGGTGGAAAAGTCGCTGCCCGAAGGCGTGACCATCGACGTGTACCTGGACCGCTCCGAGCTGGTGGGCCGCGCCATGCACACGGTAAGCAAGAACCTGATCGAAGGTGCCCTCATCGTGATTTTTGTGCTGGTGCTGTTCCTGGGTAACCTGCGTGCCGGCCTTGTGGTGGCGTCGGTCATCCCGCTGGCTATGCTGTTCGCCATCAGCATGATGCGCTTGTTCGGCGTATCCGGCAACCTGCTCAGCCTCGGCGCCATCGACTTCGGCTTGGTAGTCGACGGAGCGGTAATTATCGTGGAGGCCATTGTGCACCGGCTGCATACGCATCAGGGTACGGCCGTTCACCCCGATGGTGCCCACGGCAAGCTGACGCAGGCGCAGATGGACGACGCGACATACGAGGCAGCATCGAAAATCCGCTCGTCGGCGGCGTTCGGCGAAATCATCATCCTGATTGTGTACCTGCCGCTACTGGCCTTGGCTGGTATTGAAGGGAAGATGTTCCGCCCGATGGCCGAGACGGTAGCCTTCGCCATCATTGGCGCCTTCATCCTCTCGCTCACCTATGTGCCGATGATGTCGGCGCTGGGCCTGAGCCGTCAGACCGAATACAAGCGCAACTTCTCCGACCGCATGATGAGCTGGCTGGAAGCCCGTTACCGGCCGGTACTGGAATGGGCGCTGCGCTGGAAGGCGCTGGTGCTGGGTACGGCCGTAGCGCTGTTCGTGGGGGCTCTGCTTCTGTTTCGCACCCTGGGCGGCGAGTTCATTCCGCAGCTCTCGGAAGGGGACTTCGCGGTGGAAATGCGGGTGCTGACGGGCTCTTCGCTCAGCTACACGGTGGAGAAGAGCCAGCAGGCCGCCGCCATTCTGAAAAAGCAGTTTCCGGAAGTGAAGGAAGTCGTCAGCAAAATCGGCTCGGCGGAAATTCCGACCGACCCTATGCCCATCGAGGCGGCTGACGTGATTGTTGTGCTGGAAAAAGACCCGACGAAGTGGACTTCCGCCAGCAGCCGGGAAGAACTGGCGGAGAAGATGGCCGAAGCCGTCAGCGTGATTCCGGGTGTGACATTCAGCTTCCAGCAGCCCATCCAGATGCGTTTCAACGAGCTGATTTCGGGCGCCAAGCAGGACGTAGTACTGAAAATCTACGGCGAGAACCTGGAGCAACTGGCCCAGTACGCCGAGCGTGCCGCGCGGCTGGTACGACAGGTGGAAGGCGCCGAGGACGTGTACGTGGAGGAGGTAACCGGCCTGCCCCAGATTGTGGTGAAGCTGGACCGTAACCGCCTGGCCCGCTTCGGGCTGAACGCCGACGACGTAAACCGCACAGTACAAACGGCCTTTGCTGGCCAGAGCGCCGGGCAGATTTTCGAGCAGGAACGCCGCTTCGACGTGGTGTTGCGGCTGGCCCCCGAGCTGCGCCAGAACATGCAACAAGTGCGGCAATTGCTGATTGCCACGCCCGCCGGCGAGCAGATTCCGCTGGAGCAGGTAGCCGCCGTGGATTTGGTGGAAGGCCCCAACCAGATTCAGCGCGACGACGCCAAACGACGCATCACGGTAGCCTTCAACGTACGGGGCCGCGACGTGGAAAGTGTGGTGAAAGAGCTACAGAACAAGGTAGACCGGCAGCTGAAGCTGGCTCCCGGCTACTACACCACCTACGGCGGCCAGTTCGAAAACCTGCGCCAAGCTACTGAGCGGCTGAGCGTGGCCGTGCCGGTAGCCCTGACCCTCATCTTCGTGCTGCTGTTCTTCACTTTCGGCTCGCTGAAGCAGTCAGTGCTGATTTTCACCGCTATTCCCTTGTCGGCCATCGGCGGGGTGCTGGCGTTGTGGCTTCGCGGAATGCCGTTCAGCATATCGGCGGGTGTCGGGTTCATTGCCCTGTTTGGGGTAGCCGTGCTCAACGGCATCGTGCTCATCGGCTACTTCAACCAGCTCAAGGCCGAGGGTGAAACGAATCTCTACCACCGCATCCTGACGGGCACCCAGGTGCGCCTGCGTCCGGTGCTGATGACGGCTACCGTCGCCTCATTGGGCTTCTTGCCGATGGCACTAAGCACCTCCGCTGGTGCAGAAGTACAACGGCCGCTGGCTACCGTGGTTATCGGCGGGCTGGTGACGGCCACACTGCTCACCTTGCTAGTGCTGCCAATTCTGTACGCGCTGTCGGAAGGTAGGCAACGGCAGTCCGACACGCCGGACGAGGCACCGACTCAACCCAGTCGAGCCCATTTGGCGACAGTAATGCTGCTGGTGGGGTTGGGTAGCATGCTGGCAGCGACTCCAGCGAGGGCACAAGGGGCGCTGACGGCTCAGCAGGCAATGACGCAGGCATTGCAGGCCAATGGCACCGTGCAGGCTGCCCAACGCTCGTTGCAGGCACAACAAGCCCTGCGTCGGACCGCTTTCGACATCGGCCGTACCACCATCCTGGGTACGTATGGGCAGATCAACTCGCCGGAGCGCGACAACGTGGTGAACATTGCCCAATCGGTGGCGCTGCCGGGGTACTACCGGGCGCAGGCGAATCTGAGTCAGGCGCAGATTGTGGGACGAGAGCAGCAGCTGGCGCAGGTGCAGGCCGAGCTACGGCGGCAGGTACGCCTGAGCTACGAGCAGGCCGTGTACGCCCGGCACCGCCTACGCACGTTGCGCGGGCAGGACAGTATCTACGCCGAGTTTCTGCGCTCCGCCCAGCTGCGCTTCAAAACCGGCGAAGTGGCGCGGTTGGAGCCGGCCAACGCTATCATTCAGCAGGGTGAAACCCAGAATCTGCTGGGACAGGCCCGCGCCGACCTGCTGATTGCCCAACGTCAGCTGCAGGCGCTGCTCCAAACCACGACTCCCGTGGCGGTTTCCGATAGCACCTTACTGCTGCTCGCCGCTCCGGCCGCCGATACGGCACGCCTGGCGCAGACGCCACAGGCCCAGGCGCTCCGGCAGCAGATAGCCGAACGTCAGGCCGAAACGCGCGTGGAGCAAGCTCGCGGGCTGCCCGACGTGACCGTGGGCTACACCAACCAGTCGTTGCGCGGCACCTACCTGGAGTCCGGCGGTACCGTCAGTTATGGCTCCGGCGACCGGTTTCACAGCGTGCAGGCCGGCGTAGCCATTCCGCTGATTCGGGGTCCGCAGCGCGCCCGCGTGCAGGCGGCCAAGCTGCAGGAGCAGGTAGCCACTGCCGGCTACCAACGCTACCAGGCCGAAGCTGCCGCCCAACTCGACGAACTGCGCCTGCGCCAGCAAGAGCAGCAGCGCCGGGTGCAGTTCTATGAGCAGACCGCGCTGCCCCAGGCCGACGTCATCGTGCGGCTGAGTCAGCGAGCCTATAAAGCCGGCGAAACCACCTACACCGAGCTACTGGTGAATCTGGAGCGTGCCCTCGGGGTGCGAACTGCTTACCTCAACGCCGTGCTGGCTCACAATCAAACCGTCATCGACCTGGACTACCTGCTCGGCACGGCTGCGCAGTAATTCCCTCTTCCCGACCTCTCTACCATGTATAAGTTCACATCTGCCGCGCTGCTGCTGAGCCTAACCCTGGCTGGCTGCGGCCGTAACCAACCCGAGTCCGCTGAGCCGGAAAAGACCGAAGCTGCCGCCAACGGTGAGCAAGAAGCCGGCGTGGGCGAAGCCGAAGAGGCCACCGACCTGGTGACCCTATCCGCCGCCGAGCAGCAAGCTGCCGGGTTGAAAACCGGCCGGCTGACCAACCGACCGATGGGCACCGGCCTGGCCGTCAACGGCACTCTGGACGTGCCGCCGGAAAGCGCCGTATCCATCACTGCCCCGCTGGGCGGTTACGTGCAGAGCACCGGACTGCTGCAGGGCACCCGCGTACGCAAGGGTGAGGTGCTGGCCGTGCTGCGCAACCCCGAGTTCGTGACCCTGCAGAAGCAGTACCTAGAGCTGCGCAGCCGGCTGAAATTCGCCAACGCCGAGCTGGCCCGGCAGCGCGAGCTGTACGAGCAGGAAGTAGCACCGCTCAAAAATTACCAGCTCGCCCAGGCCGAAGTGGAAGCACTACAAGTACAGCTCAGCGCGCAGGCTGCGCAGCTGCGCATTGCGAACCTGCCGGTAGGCGGCGCCATCACGCCCACGGCCACGTTGCGGGCACCGCGGGCGGGCTTCGTACGGGCGGTGAACGTGACAGTAGGTCAGAGCGTCACGGCCACCGAGCCGTTGTTTGAAATCGTCGACCCCGAGCACCTGCACGTCGAGCTGACGGTGTTTGAGAAGGATGTGGCCCGGGTGCAGAAAGACCAGCTGATCCGATTCACCCTTGCCAGCGACTCCACCGGCACCTCGAAGGAGCGCACCGCCCATGTGTACCTGGTGGGTCGAGCCATCGGCGAGGACCGCACCGTGCGTGTCCACGGTCACATCGACCGGGAAAACGACCCTACCCTACTGCCCGGTCTGTACGTGCGCGCCACCATCGAAACGGGCCGGAGCAATGCGCCTACCCTACCTGACGCGGCCCTGGTGCGCTTCGGGGGACAATACTACGCCTTTGCCGAGGAGGCAGCCGGCCGCTACCGTATGGTGCCCGTGACGCCCGGCCGCAGCGAGGACGGCTATACCGAAGTGCAACTGCCTGCTAAGGTGCCGACCAGCACCACTTTCGTCACAGATGGGGCGTACTCCTTGCTGGCGAAACTCAAAAATGCGGAAGAAGAAGAGTAGTTCGACTTCCACTTACTACTGACCGTCAATGCTGTCCCCATTCAAACCCTTACTGCTGTTCCTGCTGGCCGGTCTCTGCGAAATCGGTGGCGGCTACCTGATGTGGCAATGGCTCAAAGCCGGCTGGCCCAGCTGGACGGGAGTGGTCGGCGGGCTGCTGTTGGTGCTCTACGGCGTCGTCGCCACCTGGCAAACCACCTCGTTCGGCAAAACCTACGCCGTGTACGGCGGGGTGTTTATCATCCTCTCCATCGTGTGGGCCTGGTACGTCGACGGCTTTCGTCCGGACCGCTACGACGTGCTGGGTGGGACGGTCGTATTTCTGGGTATCGGCATCATTCTGTTCTGGCCCCGCTCGTAACGCTCCACCATGCTTGAACTACTCACCGGAACCCTGCTGCTCAGCCTGCTGCACGCCGCCATTCCCAATCATTGGGCGCCGGTGCTGGCCGTCGCACGGGCCGAGCAGTGGCCGCTGCGCCGAGCTGTGGGCGTGACGTTGATTGCGGGCATGGCGCACGTCCTGAGCACGGTGCTGGTGGGGGTAGCCCTGGGGTTGCTTGGGTGGCAGCTGTCTGCCCGCTTCCAGCAGTTTGCGGAAGTAGCCGCACCAGCCCTGCTCGTACTCATCGGTGCGCTCTATGCCCTCTCCGGCCAGGGTCACACGCACCCCGACCCGGCGCCGGTGCGTCCGCGCGGCCACGTCGTGTTGGGCCTGACCGCAACCATGCTGCTGGCACCCTGCCTGGAGATTCAAACCTTCTTTCTCACGGCCGGCGCCCGCGGCCCCCTGGTTCTGGCGCTGCTTATGCTTACCTACCTGCTGGTCACGGTCGGGGCGATGACGACGCTGGTTGTCGCCGCCTATACCGGCCTGCGTCGCCTGAACCTGGCGGCACTGGCCCGGCACGAACGTCGACTCACCGGCGCGGTCCTCGTGCTAGTGGGTCTGGCGGGCTTTTTCCTGGACTGGTAGCCGCTCTCCGGCTCGGTCTTATCTCTTCACACTTGCTCTGCCTTCCATGACTGATCCAACTTCCCAGAACACCAACGAGGAGCTGAACACCGCCAAACAAGCGAACCTCGACAACGTGGGTGCCCTCAACCGGGACCAGCTCACCCCCGAAGCAGCGGCTAACCCCCAGGGGCACGACGTACCCGGTCACAACCACGCGCCGGCTGCTCCCACCACGCCTCCTACGCGTAAACCCGCCGCTGATCCGCTGGGCGACTCGTGCTGCAGCGTACCTGCCCCCAGCGCGAAGAAACAAGCTAAACCCAAGCCAGCTGCCGACGAAGACGAACACGCCAGCCACGACCACGGTGCCGACGATGGGCACGACCATGACCACGGCGACGCGGGCGGCAACCCATACCTCTGGCCGGGCGTGAGCCTGGCGTTGCTGCTCGGCGGTATCGCACTGGACTATTTTGACGTGGCATTTTTCGCCGGCTTCGTGCGCCTGCTCTGGTACGGCGTGGCTTTTCTGCTCGTCGGCTGGAAAGTCGTCCGCACGGCGGTGCTGAGCATTCCCAGTGGCAACGTGTTCAACGAGTTCCTGCTGATGAGCATTGCCACGCTAGGCGCTTTTGCCATCGGTGAGTACCCCGAAGGTGTAGCCGTGATGCTGTTTTACACCGTGGGCGAGCTGTTTCAGGATGCAGCCGTGAATCGCGCCAAGCGCAGCATCCGCGCCCTGCTCGAAATCCAGGCTACCGAAGTAACCGTCCTGCGCGACGGTCAGGCGCTGGTACTCGACCCCAAACAGGTGCAGGTCGGCGACACCATTGAGGTGAAGCCGGGGGAGAAAGTCGCCCTTGATGGCACCCTGACGAAGGGGCCGGCGTCTTTCAACACTGCCGCCCTCACCGGCGAATCGGCCCCGCAGACTAAGCAGCAGGGTGAAGTTGTGCTGGCCGGCATGGTCAACCTGGAATCACTGATTCAGGTTGCCGTGACAGCCACGTACCAAGACACCAAGCTGGCCAAAATTCTGGAGATGGTGCAGGATGCGGTAGGCCGTAAGGCGAAGACCCAGCAGTTCATCACCCGCTTTGCCAAGGTCTACACGCCCATCGTGGTAGTACTGGCAACGCTGCTGGTGCTGGTGCCCTACTTCGTAGTTGATGACTACGTTTTCCGCGACTGGTTGTACCGGGCGCTGGTGTTCCTAGTCATCTCCTGCCCCTGCGCACTGGTTATCAGCATTCCGCTGGGTTACTTCGGCGGCATCGGCGCAGCCTCACGCCACGGCATCCTGTTCAAGGGCTCCAACTTTCTGGACACGATGCGCGAGCTGGACACGGTGGTCATGGACAAAACCGGCACCCTCACCCAGGGCGTCTTCGCCGTGCAGCAGGTGCAGCCCGCCCCCGGTACCGACCAAGCTCAGTTGCTACGCCTGCTGGGTGCGCTCGAAGCCAAATCGACGCACCCGATAGCCAAAGCTGTAATGACGCACGCTGGCCCGGCTGCCCAAGGTGTCGCTGTCGACAACGTGGAGGAAATAGTCGGTCACGGCCTACGCGGGAAAGTCGACGGGCAGGAGGTGCTGGCTGGCAACACCAAGCTGTTGCGCAAGTTTGGCGTCAGCTACCCGACTGAAGTCGACGCAGTGGTTGATAGCATCGTCGTGGGCGCCATAAATGGGGAGTACGCCGGCTACCTCACCGTAGCCGATGCGCCGAAAGAGGATGCCGCTCGTACCGTGCAGGAACTGCGCGCTGACGGCATTACTAAGCTCGTCATGCTCTCCGGCGATAAGGACAGCGTCACTCAGCGCGTAGCCAAAGAACTGGGTATCGATGAGGCCCACGGTGGGCTGTTGCCCGAGGACAAAGCCCGCTACTTACAGCAATACCTCGATGCGGGCCGTAAGCTCGCCTTCGTGGGCGACGGGGTGAACGACGCACCGGTGGTAGCGCTGGCCGACGTAGGCATTGCGATGGGCGGCCTCGGCTCCGATGCCACCATCGAGACGGCCGACGTCGTCATTCAGACAGACCACCCAAGCAAGATTGCCACCGCCCGGCGCATTGCGCGCGCCACCCACTCAGTTGTGTGGCAGAATATCTGGTTGGCATTCATCGTCAAGGGCATCGTGCTAGTGCTGGGTGCGGGCGGCTTGGCGACGATGTGGGAGGCCGTGTTTGCCGACGTGGGGGTAGCATTGCTGGCTATCCTGAACGCCGTTCGCATCCAACGCATGAAGTTCTGACCTCCCAACAAAGCGCCCTTCTCTCAGGAGGGCGCTTTGCTTTACCCATTTTGTACACAGCCCGAAGCGTATGGCTCTGCGCTATCGGCCGCCATGAAATATCGCCCCATACTATTCAATAAATTTCTTGAATATACAGTGGTTTATGACGAACGTTACGCCAACGAACATGTGGCATGGAGAAACGTCAGTTTAAAGACCGGGTGTACACCCACCTTACGCGCCTGACCAAAGCACTGGCCAACCCGCACCGAGTCGAGATAATCGAGTTGCTGGCGCAGGGTGAAAAGACCGTGGAGCGTATTGCCGACGAAACTGGTCTGTCGGTTGCAAATGCCTCGCAACATCTGCAGGTACTCAAGCAAGTAGCGCTGCTGGTCACGCACCGCCGCGGCAACCACATCTACTACCGCTTGGGTAGTGAGGCCGTACTGCAAACTTGGCACGCGTTGCGGACGCTAGCGCTACAACACTTGCCCGAGGTAAGACAGGTTGTGCATGATTTTCGGAATGCGCGTCATACGCTCGACCGCATCACTATCGATGAATTGGTCGAGCGGCAGGCTGCCGACACCGTGATTCTTCTCGATGTGCGCCCGGCAGATGAATACCAGCGTGGGCATATTCCGCAGGCTGTGTCCGTGCCTCTGGTTGATTTAGCCCCATACGCCGCCCAACTACCTGCCGGTTCCCCCATAGTAGCCTACTGTCGCGGGCCATTCTGTGTGTTTGCTGACGACGCCGTAGTCTACCTGCGTGGACTAGGGCACCCAGCCGTGTGTCTTGATGAAGGCTTTCCCGAATGGCAGCTACGCGGTTTGCCAACGACAGCTTTGAACTAGCTTCTTGTTCAACCCGAAAAATTCGGCGATTATGTCTTCTGCTGCTCAAAATCATTGGGACGCTGTGTACGCCACTAAAACGCCCGAGCAAGTCAGCTGGACGCAGTCTGTACCGCAGACCTCATTGGACTTCATCCATTCCTTTCATCTTCCTCGTACGGCGCGCATCATCGACGTAGGCGGCGGCGACAGTAGGCTGGTTGATTTCCTGCTCGCCGAAGGCTACGAAAACCTGACCGTACTCGACATTTCGCCCATTGCCCTCGACAAAGCTAGACAGCGCCTCGGCAGCCGTGCTGAGAGAGTGAATTGGGTAATCAGCGACATAACCGAGTTCAAGCCGGACATCACCTTCGACCTATGGCATGACCGAGCCGCGTTTCATTTCCTGACTACCGAGGCGCAGATTGCCCGCTACCTGACTACCGTTCGGCAGGCCGTAACGGGGTTTCTCACCATCGGCACCTTTTCTGAGCAAGGTCCTGCCAAGTGTAACGGGTTACCCATCCGTCAATACAGCGAAGACTCTCTGAATGCTGAGTTGCATCACGGCTTCGAGAAAATTCGGTGCCTTACTGAAGACCATATCACACCCTTCGCCACCACGCAGAACTTTCTCTTCTGCAGCTTCCGACGTCAACTCATTGGGGAATGATTATTCCGCAGACATGCAGTAGAAGGAAAGACGATAATTTCCCCTGGCAAGAAGCGGGGTGCTCTTGTTGCCGCTCTTGCTGTCGAGGGGCCAGAGTACTTTCAGCGCGTTACCTTCCTGAACACCAGATTCCCAGCCCACGATAACTGCACCAGGGTTCCGTACCAAGTCCTCGGGCGGGGTGATGGCTCCTTTGTAAGATGCCGCATACAGTTCCGTGGTTACGCCTTCACTGTAGGTGCTCTTGGCATACTCCAGAGCGCTCAGCCGGTACACGGGTGGGCCGACTGCACGGAATTGACGACCATCAGCACCGTCTTTATGGTCAGTTTTGTACAGCTGAACACCGGCCTCATTGGTAACCATAATCATCGACACGTCCCACGAGTTGAGCTGGCGCTCAGCTGGGTTTTCGGGCGTACGACGAGTAAGCACAATCTTGTAGACGAAGTACTTCGCCGGCAACATCAGCTCTTGAGCCCGAATGGTGAAGGCTGGTAGCAGAAGCGTCAATACCAGTAATGACCTGCGCATATACTATAAGTGTCGGCCTGCGGCGGCGCTGCTCAGCAGAGCCTCTGCTGAGCGGTCGATAGCGCTGCCCTGCCGTTGCTTGTTAGATAGAGTTGTGGTGGTCGTCTCTGGTGGTCTCAAGCCGACTGTTCACGCCCCCTGCTCATCGGGCTTCTGACATGCGTGGTAGACCCGTTCAGCAACCACGTTGCCAACTGACAGCCGCTGGAAAAGCGCCCTCATCATGCCGATGGACTCCGGCTTCGACAATTCTGGATCACCGGCAACCAGGTCGCTGGCTTCCTGTGCGTAAGAGACCAAATTTCGAGCGAGGTAGTAGGCTTCATGTCCGTAAAGGGACACGTCGTGCTCAGTATTCCGGTGGAGGTGAACCCAATTGGCGAACAACAGCAATGCATCGTCTGCAAGCGCCACGGCACCCGTTTCGTGCTCCACGCTCAATGCTGGGGCATACGTGCTGAACATGTTCTCCCATTGCTCATCGCTGAAGTTCGGAAGCTGTGGGTCTAACCGTTTCCGTGCGTAGGCTAGCGCCTGTGCACGTTGCTCTGAACTAGCCAGCGTGTAGGAAAAGTGGTTCGCAGAAGGATGGGGCGACGATGAAAGCATGAGGATGGCAGGTTTTGTCTCCGAACTCAATGGTTTCTTGCAGGCGTGTCAACAGCCACTCCAATAGCGTGACGTGTCCACCGCCGACCTGTGAAAGTCGATGTTCGGCTTGCTGTTGCTCTCACGCCAGAGAAACACCTCCGCAAGGTAATGAAAGTACGTCATTTTAAGGGCGCATACGCCCTTAAATCGTAACGTCATCCGCGGCAGCTTGCCGTGTGAAAAACCCCGCAGGTCTCAAGGCTTTCTCCGAACGGCTGCGCTTTTTACGCAAGGAGCGCGGATACTCGCAGCAGAAGCTGGCGGACATTGCCAACGTGGAGCAGTCCACCATCAAGCGCATCGAGCTCGTACAGCTCGCCCCTACACTCGACCTGCTCATCACCCTGAGTCGGGCGCTGGGTCTAGAAGTGCGCGACTTGGTCGACGACCCGGCAATTACCCATTCGGACAAGGAGGTTTAGCGGCCATGTATAGGGGAATGGGTGAATAACGCCATACCTAGCTCGTTTACATCAAAACGAACAGCGACCCGGCGTGTGGCTACTCGCATATTGGAACGATATTGAGGTGCCTCTTCACGACAGTTCTCTACCTATCGTCAGTCCCCATCTTTGATGTCGTCCCCTCTTGACCAAGCGGCCCGAGCTACAGACCGCCCACTTGTAGACCTTCTCCACGACAATTTTCAGCGGGCACCTTTCGCGAAGCGAATTGCGGAAAGCCTTACGCAACGCAACAACCCCGACAGCATCGTAGTCGGTCTGTATGGCAAATGGGGAGAAGGCAAAAGCACGGTACTCAATTTCATTCGGCGCGCTCTTGCAGAGAAGCCCGAGAAAGTTGCCGTCCTGAACTTCAATCCGTGGCGCTTTCCGGATGAGACCCAACTGCTACTGAACTTCTTTGGTGAGCTAGCGAAAGTCATCGACCAGAACCTGTTGACGAAGACGCAACAGGCAGTCAAAGGCTTCAGCACGTATATCGCCCCTCTCATCCCATCATTGCCAGCAGGGCCCGTGTCGGTAGATGTGAACAAGAGCATCGAAGCGCTACTGAAGTTGGCTCAGCCCGAAGTCGACGCCCAGCGTGAGCGTATCGAGAAGCTGATTGCCGATTCAGGGAAGCGCGTAGTCGTCATCATCGACGACATTGACCGCTTGGAAAAGAGCCAGATACAGGCCGTATTTCGGTTGATAAAACTGACGGCCGACTTCAAGCACACCGCTTACCTACTCGCCTTCGACGATGTCATGGTTGCCCGTGCCATCGGCGAGGTATTTACGTCCAGCTCCGAAGACGATACCGAAGGACGAGCCTTGCTCGCTGGTCAAAATTTCCTGGAGAAGATCATTCAGGTCCCATTGCGTCTTCCACCAGCGCGCACCGATGCGCTGATGCAATTCTGTTTCCAACGCGTAGACGAAGCTCTGGCTGAAGCGGGTATTGAACCCACTCAGGAAGAGGCAGGACGCATTGGGGGCGGATTACGCAGCGCCATTTTACCCCGGTTGACGACGCCCCGACTAGCTGTACGGTACGCCAATGCGATTACGTTCAGCCTGCCGCTGCTCAAAGGAGAGGTCAACACAGTGGACTTTCTGCTCACGGAAGCAATGCACGTCTTCTACCCGCAGCTTTACCGTTTCGTCGCAAGCCGCGAGGCCCTTTTCGTAGGCAGTACACGCAACCAGTCGGGATACGGATTGCAGGGCTCAGAGCGCGAGAGCAAAGAAGAGGCAATCATTGACGAGGTACTCGAACATTACAAGTCAGCCGATGAGCGCAGCGCCGCCCGTGCATTACTCAGCACCCTGTTTCCCCGGATCAATGCCCTGAATGGACGCAGAAGGCTTTTCGGCACTACCAACCACACCAGTCGCCTGACGAGCGAGGAGCTTACCCGCCACCGACATATAGCTGCGTCTACGCACTTCGGACGGTATTTTGCCTACACAGTTCTAACCGGCGACGTTTCGGATCAGGAATTTGATAGCTTCATGATGCTACCGTACCCGAGCCAACTGCAAACCGCCCAGGAACTCATCGCGAGGTTGAGCATGAGTACCTTCTTGCAGAAAGTGAGCTTCCGCACTCATGAATTGAGTACGGAACAGGCGACATCTCTGTGGCAGGTAATTAGCTCTCTGAGCCCCAAAATGAGCGCGGAGCGTGCTGCCGGCCTGATCTTCCTTTCCAGAAGCGAGGTCACTCATGCGAGCTGGGTGCTGCTCCAGCTGCTCGCTTTCGTGCCCAAACCTGACCGATTTTCCATATTACTCGGCCAAGTGGGCAGTGGAGGAACGTTCGAGTTGGCCGCAGCGCTGACGGAGGTGCTCCTAACACACCGAGAGTCCGTGATGACTCGTCTGCAGAACGGCGACGCCGACGCTGCCGACGAGTTGCTCACCCTGCGTGAATGGGACGCTGCTGAGCACCAATTGTCGGAAGCGCTGCTGCAGAGGGCCTTTCGGGAAGCCGATACGGAACCACTCTACAAGTCTCATCCAGAACACGCCAACAGGCTCATGCACATGTACTGGCAAAAGTCTCGGACTACTGTGAAGTTGAGGGATTACGTGTTACCGTTTCTCGAAGCCAACCCCAACGATGTGTACGCGTTGCTTGAGGCAAGTTCTCCCCACGTTTCGGTGAACGGCGGCCCGCTCTTCCGCGCTGGGTTGACTTCATCAGAGGTCAACCTGCTGGCTGAGTCCGTGGGAGACGACCTGCTGAATATCGCCCGAGGGTTGTACGGTCCTGAGCCCATAGAGCAGTACCCTGGAAGTCCGAGAGACTCCGATGCACCAACGCCTCAAGACCGGTTGCGGCAATTTATCTACCTCTTCGAGCAGCGCAACAAGCCACGTCCATCGGCAGAGTTGGTTGACGAATAAGGTCTCCCGCAAGTGCTGGACCGCCCGACGGGTACCCACAACGTGTTAACGACTCCGTCAACCCGAAGCCAATTTCGCTGGTCGGCTACCGGTTGATCATTTCCAATAACCTGCTGGTCATGGACAAAGAGACTCTGTTCAAAGCTATCCGCCGTCAAGAAGTCGTGCTGTGGGCTGGCTCCGGCTTCTCCCGGTACGCTGGCTACCCAATGGGAGCTGGTGTTGTCGAGCACCTGTACGGGGCGTTGTCGAGCGCGCAGCGGCTGCAGTTGGCTCAAGAGCTACGGCAGGAGAAACCGGAATGCCCAGACATCCCGCTGCCTAAGTTCGCCGAGCTTTTCCTCGACTTACACGGCGGTAATGCGCACGCGCTCAACCGAGTAGTGTGCGACTTATTCTCGGCTCGTCCGCAGACAATGCAGACACATGAGCAGCTAGCAAAAGTGGCTTTCATCGAGCACATCGTTACCACCAACTACGACCGGCTCTTCGAGTACGCGTATCTCGACCGGCTGCACACAGTCACCAGCGGTATCAATTTGCCGTATCGGCAGCGCGGTAAGACTACCCTCTACAAAGTGCACGGCGATGTTCACGATCCGAACAGCATAATTGTCACGGAAAGCCACTATAACCGATTCTTCGACAAAGCAGACCGCGCGCTTTGGACGCACTTGGAAGCCTTATTCGCGACGCATACGCTCTTGTTCGTGGGGTACGCACTGGAAGACCCCAACGTATTGGATGTGTTCATGCGTGTTCTCGATACCCTCGGCCCCAATATGCGACCAGCCTATCTCGTCGCCCCTGGCTTGAGTAAGATGAGAGCGGAACGCCTAGCTCGTCGCAACGTCGTTTACCTCGACATGACAGGCGAGCAGTTCGTGGATGAGTTGCTGCGCGACATCAACGAAAAAGCGTTACCTGAGCTCAAAAACAACGAGGTATCGCCTGACGCCACTTTCAGTTGGTTGTCTCGCACCGACTTGAGCTACAGCGGCTCTTCTAAAGGGCCAGCTTCCGGCTTCGAGGTTGACAACTTGTGGAAACGCGAGGGCGACACCCAGTACACCATCAATTTCACTTTACCCGCTGAGTCCCCGTTGGTACAAGTGGTGCAAGACGCTCAAAAAGGTGAATGGGCGCGCCCAATCAAACTATCCACTGACGACGACGCAGAATTTCGGCTGGAAGTCGAAGGCATCCGACTACCTCAAAATATCAAGTACTTACGGTTCGCGCCGTCACCCATATGGGAGAAGACCATAGATGTTCGTTTTGAAGGTGGTTTTACCCTACGTGAGGTGAAGGTGCGAGCTTACGGCGGGAAAACCCACGTAAAGTTTGTTGCCGTCAACAAGCGCTTCAAGCTCTTCATCAGTATACCAATGGCGACCTTTGAATCTGAGGGAAGGTACAACGCCACGTTCGTCAGGAAGGCTCATGCCGTCGAGTCGACAGAAGCAGGACTGGAAGAGGCAGAATTGCTCATGTGGCTCGGTTCAGAAGACGCCGTTTCGTGTTACGAGAACTGCCGGCTGATCTGGTCGAGCCCCCGTCGGGAAGCCACGCATTTCGCCGCGAAAGGGCACGAACTGAAACTCCTGATGGAGGCGACCCAGCGGATAGAGGTGGCCTTTTCCATCATGTTTCAGCATTTCAACGTCAGTCGCGACGACCGTGACGAGATTCTTGGGTTGGATGCCGCCTTACAGCACGAGACGCGGGTGCTTCCGTGGACCAGCGCAGCCAGCTTAGTGCTTAAGCAGCCCTACGATGAGCCCATTAACGAGCTCCTCGCTGGGCGAGGACGCGACTCTGCGGTAGCTATTGAGCGCAAGGAAACCACCGTGAGCAAAGTGCTGGGCTGGGAACTGTCGACGGAGTCCGTCATCCGCTACACGATACACTCGCCGGTGCTAGCGCCGTCGTCAGAGGATGACACATTTAAACTTACCAGTGCGGAGAAAAAGCTGCATGTACAGGTCATGCAGATCATCGACACGAAGGTGGTAAGCAGTCCGCCACGCACTGAACCGCAGCCCCCATCTGAGCCCGATGGCTTCGACGACTTCCCTCCCGATGGTGACGGTGACTCGTGACATACTGCCAGGGCGCTTCACTCTGCAGTGACAGCATCATCGTGGCTTCCACCTGTACCGCGCCGATGCTGCGCAGGTAGATCATGCTCGTATTCAGGTCGAGTGTCCCAGTAGTCGCTGCAGCAGCTTGAGGTTCTGCGTGCGCTCGAAGACATTCAGCGAAGCTGCGTGCCGGAAGCTGTAGAGTGTCGCTTCGGTTGAATGAGGCGTGGCTCCATCATTCGGGTCATCGTCCTCGAACACCTGATGTTGAAGTACGCTCGAAGTACTCCATAACGACGAGCCGCTCGAAGTCGAGTCAGCCCACCTTCTGAGAAGCTCGGCGCGTACGTAATCAGCAACTGGTAAGCTCCGAATGCGTCCTCTCTTGTATTCATGCCCGACAAGGGTGAAGTACACAAGTTCCTCGTCGAAGCGTCGACACCCAAGCAAGCATAGCTCCCCATGAGGTCGAAGTAGTATGCCGTACATCAGCAGCGCACGGAGATACACACAGTACTCATGCTGCCGCGAGTACCTTTCCGACTTCGCTTACATGCTCTTCCACTTCACTCTCCTCCCACCTACCACTCACACCAATTTCCAACTGATTACATGTGTGGAGAACGGTACCGATTTCTGGACTCACCTTCATTAGCGGCAACCCGTCTGGGCACAGAGCCCGCATATGTTCAGCCAGCAGGATGTCGTAAGGGTGAGGTTCTTCTCGCCGTTTAGCTCGCGCCTGAAGCTGACGGTAACGTGCCTGAGTGGTCTTGAAGGTAGACCTTGGGGTACCAGGCCGCACGGCCTCCCACCAGTTCAAGTCAGCACCAGCATACAGCAGGGCAGCATGAGCTATGGGCAGATTTGAATAGTCAACAGGAACCCGGCGAACCGTCTGCTTCCACTGGTCGTGCACATGCGTGGCGACCATTTTGAGTACATCGGGTGCAGCCAGGTCCAGGAGCGTAACGTTGGTGCGGCCGGTGAGCTTGTTCAGGTCGCGGGCACGGGTGAATACCACCTCGAATCTCAATAGGTGGCTGCAATCCATTGGCAACGGAACACCTTGACGGCGGGCGTACTCACCTTTGTCGTAGTACTTAAGCTTGTAGTTTAAGTGCACCGCTTGGTACTCCAACGGACGAAGGCGGCCCGCAGGAGGAGTGAGTGGATAGAAGAGACTTTTTTTGTGGTGACTCAAGGTTTCCAGGAACGGGCGCGGCGAAGAAGGCACGACGATGTTGACACCGGCTTCCAGCTTGCACGTTATAAATAGCTCAGGAGGCAGCCCGAGAGAAGCAGCCAAGTCTTTGGCAGCTTGGGCTGCTTCCGATGCGCCAAACATGCCGACGTTTGAACCTTGCGCGAAGGTGTGCAAAGAGCCTCGGACTCGTCCCCGAAATTCGCCAGGCAGGTACTCTATGCGCATTCCTCGGTATTGAACCCGAATGCGTCCTCTGCCATCGGTCTGGCCGTCGCTACCAGCAAAGGCAGGCGATTCGGCCAGAGCGGCTTCAAACTCGTGCGCAGGCTCGGGCAGGTGGAAGTGCAGATGCAGATTATCGTACACGCCTTTACGCAGCTACCCGAAATGATTTATTGTGGTGCTTGAGGAGCATTCGGTCGATTTCCTCACGATTGTAGTAAATCTTCCCATGAACCTGGCTGAACCCGATCAGCCCTTCGTCGCGCCAATTCTGCAAGGTGCGCTTGGTCACCTTGAGCAGGCCAGCTGCCTCGTTGTTGTCCAGCCATTCGATGACGGACTTCTTGCGTTCCTGCTCCATGAGCTTTCTCACGTAGGCAAACGTGTTCTGTTGAAGCTGGTCGTATGCTTCGCTCTGTAGTACGATTACTTGCATTTGAGGTGCGTTTTGTAGAAGTGGTTTACACTGCGAAATAACAGTGCAGCCCACCTCTACAAAACGGCGGGTGCAGTCACTTGAGATGCACTTTAAATGGACTTGAAATTCTATATCCAGAAAAAAAGCCCGCACAATTACCTGTGCGGGCTTTTCATGTCTTTCCCCTTCTCGACTTTTGATAGCAGATTCCCCTTCGACTTTAAAGAGGCGCACCAAGCCGACAGCACAGCCATGGGGCACCTCTACAAGTTGGTCACTTGAGCAAGGCCGCTACTTCTTGAATTTCACGTCCTCTGAGCACATCCGTTCCCTTGACCCCTGATTGCTGCAGTTGCATGGGGTCGATGTTTGCACCATCCTCCCTGGTGAAGCATGCTGCCGCTTTGACCCACTTTGCGGGCAGCCTTTTACGTGCGGGTGGGACCAGTTTGGGCTCCACGCATTTAATGAGGTACGCAAGTTGGTTGAGGTTCCCCATCCACATAATGGGCTTCTTAATGACCTTTCCAGAAAAAATTGCTCTGAAGTCTGCCAGGGAGGTGGTTGGAGCAATTAACCCAAGCGTTTCTCGTAGTCCGTAAAATAACTCCCCCAGGTAGCTGCGCGTAAGCGACTTGTCTTCTTGGCGACTGCCTTCCTTGAAGTACATGTAGTGGAACCCGGTTACCGGCTTCTCTATAGGTACAAGTTGGTTGTCGCCCACCTTTTCGGACGGCTGCGGAGCGAAGGCAAGGACAAACTCCTTAATGTCCAGCAGAGCGGCAGCGATATAGGGGTACCGAGCAAACACTTCCTCCCTGGCTACCACCCCGGCCAACCGCTCGATATCCGTCATCACATGACGATAGAACACCTCTCGCTCAAGATGAGCACTTGAACTCAGCTTTTCAAGTACAAGCGCTTTTACCTCCAGGGTTTCCTCAATCACCTCGGCGCGGAGTTGTTGACCGAAATCTAACACGTGTGTGCCTTGGAGGGAACCACGTATCGATTCCTCATACACTACCCTCTCAAGAACCGCGTCGTACTCGCGTACAACGAGATTATACTGGACAGATGGGTGTTTCGGTTTGCTGTTGAACGCGGTACTATATCTCCGGTGGAATGCCTCCCGGCTATCTGCAAGTCCCTGGAGTTCAATCAGACGAATGAAGTACTCCAGTGCCAACTTTGGTTTCTTCATTGTGTTCAATTGAAAAGCTCCATTGCTTGGTCGAGCTTCTCGTTCACGATTTTGGCGTAGATCTGCGTCGTGTTGATCGACGCATGACCCATCAGCTTCGACACCAGTTCAATTGGTATACCCTTGGTCAGCGCTCGGGTTGCGAAAGTGTGCCGCGAACTGTGGAAACTGATCGATTTCTCCAGCCCGGCCCGAGTAGCAATTATCTTTAAATTTTTGTTGGCGTGTGCGGTTTCCGACGAAATGGAACGATACAACCTCTTCGGGTCAGAGTAATCAACGTCGGCGCGGAAAAACGGGAAGATATACGCGGAAGACTTGTTACCGGCTTCGCGGTAAAACGCCAAGATTTCGAGTGCCCGGTTCGGCATCCAGACCGAAACTACATCTCCAGTCTTGTGCATGGTCAGGCGGATGTGCGTGCCTGAAAAGTGTTCCCACTTGAGCTGCAGCAGGTCCGATATGCGCAGCCCACCTGCGTAGGTGGCGAAAACGAATAGGTTGCGGTGGTGCGACAGCTTGGTGCCTTCTTTCAGCGGCACGGTCTCCAGTAATACTAACTCCTCCTCGGTGAGGTACGATTTGGTGGTCTTTTCCAACTTGAGTTTGAACTTCCGAAACGGGTCACGCTCAGGTGACACCAAGTCTTCCGACATGGCGTTGTTGAAGAGCTTGCGGAAGATCTTGAGGTTGGAGTGGATGGTATTGACGGAGTTCCCCAGTTCGTCTCGCAGGTACGTCTCATACTGCTTCAGGAAGCTGACCGTTACTTCGTCGAAGAGCAGGTCACTTGCGCCGAGAAACACCTTGAGCTTGGAGTACACAGCCGTAGCTTTACTCATCGTGCTGATCTTACCGTGCTTCTCTAAAGTATGCAGGTACTGCGCGAAGTACTTCAGAAAGCTCTCCGACGACTGCCCCATGATGGCTTTCTTGATCTGCACTGGGGAAACGAATTTCGACTCCCGTTGCAAATCAAGTGCTACCCCCTCCGCCTCGGCGACCTTCGTAGCAATAAAAGCGTTGACCCGACTCTTGTTCGGGTGCGACTTCTTGACACGGCCTGCGTCACCGTCCCAATCCTGCGGCCTCACGCGCACGCCGATTGAGATGTACTTCGGCTTCCGGTCCTTGATGATGCGCAGGTACACGGGCGCTTCGCCGGCTTTATTGATCTTCTCCTCCTTCAGGAGAACCTTCACACTTGCCATGTAGTTGGGGTCACGACTTTCTCATCAAAGGTACGACGCCGAACAATCAGGTAAAACAAAGAGGTAAAACATCGGTATCATTTTCGTGCAAATTCACACACAGAATATCCGCTTTGAATACGCCATATAACCACCCAAAGCTGTAAATCGACGCATTTAGAGGAATACGAATGCAATTACCGCAGTCCCTACGTGACCACAGAAAAGGCCCTCAGCGCTGCGCTGAGGGCCTTTTTGCTTCTGAGGGGCCCAGCACAGGCTCTGCCTTCTCTCCCAGCCAAATGGTATGGAAGCGCCGCTGGATATGGCACGCAGCAGATGCGTGGTCGGCAGCGGGCAGCTAAAACTCCAGCCGGAACACCGTGCCCAGCCCTTCCGCCGACTGCACCTTGATGCTGCCCTTGTGCAGGTGCATGATCTGCTTGGCCAAGCTCAGCCCGATGCCCGTGCCGTGGGGCCGCGTGGTGAAAAAGGGAATGAAAATGCTGTCCAGCAGCTCCGCCGGAATGCCGGTGCCGTTGTCGGTTACTTCGATGACAACGTGGCCTGCATCAGCGGTGCGGGCGCGTAGCTGAATGCGCGGCCGCACGGCTTCGCGCACGGCGTAGGCCGCGTTCAGCACCAGGTTGATGAGTACCTGCTCGAGCAGCTGGGAATCAGCGGGCAGCTGCAGATCGGTTGGCTCGACCATGGTCAGCAGCTCGATGCCGGCTTCCTGCAGCTGCGGCGTCATCAGCCCGCGGATGCTGCCGAACAGCTCCTGCACGTACACGGTCGTGAGTTGCGGGGCGCTGATGGTGCTCAGGTCGCGGTACACCCGGGCGAAACGTAATAGTCCTTCACTGCGGCTCTGGATGATGCCGATGCCCTCGGCCACGTCGTCGAGCAGGGCGTGCCCGGCCAGCGGCGGGGTGGCAGCCGCCTGTTCCAACTCGCGGCGCAGGTGGCGGCGCAGCGTATCGGCCAGGGAAGCGATGGGCGCCACCGAGTTCATGATTTCGTGGGTCATCACGCGCAGCAGCTTCTGCCAGGCCTCGGTTTCGGTGTCGTCGAGGGCGCGGCTGACGTTCTTGAACGCCACCAGCGTAAACGCGCGGCCCTGCAGCCGAAACGCAGTGGCGGAGAGCAGCAGCTGCATGGTTTTGGCGCCTACGCGGAGCTTCACCACCGCCGGCGTGCCGGGCTGCAGGCACTGAATGGCCTGGTATACCTCGGGCAGGCGTTTGTCCAGGGTCTGCATGTTTTTCAGGTAGGGCAGCTCCAGCGTCTGCTTGAAGGCCTCGTTTACCCACTCCACCCGGCCCGCCTCGTCGTAGGAAATGATGCCCGTATCGATGAGCTGCAGCACGGTCTGCAAGTAGGCAAACTGGGCCTCGCGCTCGGCGCTGAGCTGCCGGAACGTGGCGTTGAGCTGGTTGAACGCCGCGTACAGTGGCCGCAGCGACCGGTCGGCGTGCTCCTCGTTGTAGTGCTGGGCAAAGTCGCGGTACTTCACGGCCAGCAGGAAGTCGGCCAGCGCCCGGTTGTTACGCGTCACGTAGCGGGCCAGCTCCCACACCGACGCGGCCAGCAGCAGCGCCGCCACCGCCAGCAACCCATATGCCTGGCGCTGCTGGGCGTACAGGCCCGCGACCAACCAGGCCAGCAGCCCCAGCAGCCGCAGCGCAATGCCCAACTCCAGCCGTTTAGAGGTCATGCTTCTCGAGGCGGCGGTACAGGGCCGTGCGCGTCAGCCCCAGTTCCTTGGCGGCTTTGGTGATGTTGCCGTTGTGCCGCTCAATTACGCGCAAAATGGTGCTTTTCTCCACCTCGCTGAGTTGCAGGGGGCCCTCGGGCAGCGCCGGCGTGGGCGCGGCGGGCGTTTCCATGGCCGAAAAGCGGAAGTCCTGGGGGCGCAGCACGTCGCCTTCGCTCAGGATGATGGCCCGCTCCACGGCGTGCTGCAGCTCGCGCACGTTGCCGGGCCAGCTGTGCTGCCGCAGCTTCTGCAGGGCGGCGGACTCGAAATCGGGCGTGGACCGGCGGTTGCGGGCGGCGTACACGGCAGCGAAGTGGCGGGCCAGCAGCAGCACGTCGTCGCCGCGGGCGCGCAACGGGGGCAACGTGATTTCGACGGTGTTGAGGCGGTAAATCAGGTCTTTGCGAAACTCACCCCGCCCGGCCAGTTCGTACAGCGGGGCGTTGGTCGCCGAAATGAGCCGGATGTCGACGGGCACGGGCTGGTTGCTGCCCAGCGGAATCACCTGGCGGTTTTGCAGGGCGGTGAGCAGCTTGGCCTGCTGGGCCAGGGAAATGTTGCCGATTTCGTCGAGAAACAGGGTACCGCCCGAGGCGGCTTCGAAGCGGCCGGCGCGGTCGTCGCGGGCGTCGGTAAACGAGCCTTTCTTGTGGCCGAACAGCTCGCTTTCGAAGATGCCTTCGCTCATGGCGGCTAGATCAGCCGTCACGAAAGACCGAGCCGCGCGAAACGAGCGTTGGTGCAGGGCTCTAGCCACCAATTCTTTGCCGGTGCCGTTTTCGCCCAGCAGCAGGACGTTGGCCTCGGTGGGGGCCACTTTCTCGATCTTGTGCAGCACCTCTCGCATGGCCTCCGATTCGCCCAGCAGCGCGGGCCCGCCCGCCGCGGCCGGGCGGCGGGGCAACGAGCTGACTGCCGGGGTTTGCCCCGCCGCGGCGCGCTGCCGCAGGGCGGCTTCCAGGGTTTCGAGCAGCTGCTGGTTGTGCCAGGGCTTCACAATGAAATCGGTGGCGCCGGCTTTTAAGGAGCGTACGGCCGTGCTGACTTCGCCGTGGGCGGTAATCATGATGACGGTGGCGGCGGGGTCTTTCTCGCGGATGCGCCCGAGCCAGTACAGGCCCTCGTTGCCGCTGCCCAGGGTGCTCTTGTAGTTCATATCGAGAAAAATCACGTCGAAGCGCTGCTTGCCGAGCAAGGACAACAGCAGCTCCGGGTTTTTCTCGGTCACGACTTCCTGCACTTCGGTTTTGAGCAGCAGGCGCATGGCGAACAGCACGTCCGTGTCGTCGTCAACCACCAGAACGCGCGCTTTTTTCAGAACCATGGGGAGTAAGGAAAGGAATCGGGGCAGCCGGCCACCCAGCTGCAAAGCACCGAATAACCCACCATAAACTATACTAATTTCTCAAAAGTGGCCGGAAGGCCGTCAGAAGCGGTTTTTCAGCTTTGCGGCGGCGGGCAAATGTATCAGAAGCGGACGGTGCGGTGTATCAAAACCGTACGATTTGGAAGCCCTTGGCTAGCATCTTGAAATTAATTTATTGAACTTCAATTAATTACCAAAATGGCATCGTTCTTCCTTAAGGATTGGCAAGGCTTCTACCCGAGGCCAACCAAACGGCGCCAAGCTCATGGACATACCTATTCAGAAGAAAACCTGGACGCCCGCCCGGCTGCTGCTGCTGGGCGCGGCGGTGCTGCTGCTGGTGTGGGGAGCCGCCACGCTGCTGACGGCCGCGGGACCGGCTAAGCTCAACGTCGACTCGGAGCGGCTGACCATTAGCCCGGTCACGCGTGGCCCGTTTCAGGAGTTTGTGCCGGTCGATGGGGCCGTGATGCCTATTCACACCGTGTACCTCGACGCGCCGGAGGGCGGCACGGTGCAGCGCATCCTGGTGGAAGACGGAGCCACGCTCGCGGCGGGCCAGCCCATCATTCAGCTGGCCAACACCGACCTGCAGCTGGAAATGGTGAACCGCGAAACGGCGGTGTTCGACCTGATGAACAACCTGCACAACACGCGCAACCTGCTCCAGCAAAACCGCATTCAGCAGCTCAACCAACTGGCCGACATCGAGTTTCAGCTGCGTGAGGCCCAGCGCCTCTACGACTTGAACAGCACGCTCTACCAAGAGAAAGTGATTTCGCGGCAGGAGTTTACGCAGTCGCAAAACAACTACCGCTTCCAGCAGCGCCGCCAGCAGCTCACGCGCCAGTCCTTGCGGCAGGATTCGCTGCGCATGGCCCAGCAGATCGGGCAGATGCAGCAGTCGGTGAACCGCATGCAGAGCAACCTGGCCCTGATGCGCCACAAGCTGGAGGACCTGACCATCAAGGCGCCGGTGGCCGGGCGGCTGACCGCCCTCAACGCCGAAATCGGGGAGCTGAAAACCCGCGGGCAGCGCATCGGCCAGCTCGACATGCTCTCCGGGCTGAAAGTGCGCGCCACGCTCGACCAGTACTACATCTCGCGCATTTTCCCCGGGCAAAAAGCGGAGGTGACGCTGAACAACCAGCCCTATACGCTGCGGGTAACCAAAATCTTTCCGCAGGTGACGCGCGGCCTGCAGGTGGACCTGGAATTTGTGGGCGCCGCGCCGCCCGACATCCGCCGCGGGCAGTCGTTGCCGGTGCGCCTGGCCCTGAGCGACCAGACCCAGGCCGTGCGCGTGCCCCGCGGCGGCTTCAACCAGAAAACGGGCGGCAACTGGATTTTCAAGGTCAGCGCCGACGGCAGCAAGGCCTACCGGGCCGACATCCGCCTGGGCCGCCAGAACCCCGACTACTTCGAAGTGTTGGAAGGCCTGCAACCCGGCGACCGGGTGGTTACCTCTAGCTACGACGGCTACGAAACCATGGGCGAGCTGACGCTGCGCGCCAAAACCGACTAAACTTCCCTGCTCCCGAACAAACCGTTGTGCCGGGCTGGCCGGGCCGCTGGCAGCGCCGGTCAGGATGGTGAATGAGCGACGCTGCCGGCGGCGCAGCCCCGCTGCTACTCCCCAGCGCCGCCGGCCCGGCCACACCTGGCACAACGCGTTTTTCGTCCGCATTTTCCGGTGCTCCGGCACCACCGCTACCTTTTCCTTCCCGCTATTTTCCACTCCGCAGCCCGTACGGCCATGTTCCAGATCGAACAACTCCAGAAGATTTACCGCACCGACGAGGTGCAGACCAAGGCGCTCAACGACGTGTCGCTGGCCGTGCAGGAAGGCGAGTTCGTGGCCATCATGGGGCCCTCGGGCTGCGGCAAGTCCACGCTGCTGAACATCATCGGCCTGCTCGACGAGCCCGACGGCGGCCGCTTCGTGTTTGCCGGCCAGGACGTAACGCGCGTAACCGAGCGGCAGCGGGCGCAGCTGCGCAAACAGCACATCGGCTTCGTGTTTCAGAGCTTCAACCTGATTGAGGAGCTGACGGTGGCCGAAAACGTGGAGCTGCCATTGATTTACCTGGGCTTGAGCACTGCGGAGCGCCAGGAAAAAGTGGAGCGGGTGCTGGAGAAGATGCAGATCATGCACCGGCGCAACCACTTCCCGCAGCAGCTCTCGGGCGGGCAGCAGCAACGCGTGGCCGTGGCCCGTGCCGTGGTGAACTCGCCCCGGCTCATCCTGGCCGACGAACCCACCGGCAACCTCGATTCCTCGAACGGCAACGAGGTGATGGAGCTGCTCACCGAGCTGAACGAGGCCGGCACCACCATCGTGATGGTGACTCACTCCGAGCACGACGCGCGCTATGCCCACCGCGTGGTGCGCCTGCTCGACGGGCAGGTGGTCCTCGAAAACGTGCACAAATCCCTGGCCGTCTAGCCCCCTCCTACTGCCATGCTGAAGAATTACCTGTTGGTGGCCTACCGCAACCTGCTGCGCCACAAAGGCTTTTCCTTTCTCAACATTGCTGGCCTGGCGCTGGGCCTCACGGCCTGCCTGCTCATCGGTCTGTTCGTGCACGACGAGCTGCAGTTCGACCGGTTCGTGCCCGACGGCGACCGGATTTACCGCGTGTACACCCGCCAAATCCAAAGCGAGGCGCCCGAAAGCCACAGCTCGGTGTCGCCCATGTTTGCCACCACCCTGAAGCGGGAATTTCCGGAGGTGGAGCAGACCGTGCGCATCCTGATGATTGGCAACAGCCTCAACCTGCTGGATGTCGGCGACAAGAAAATGTACCTGGACAACGGCATCATCACGGATTCCACGTTTTTCGGCGTTTTCCAGCTGCCCTTCAAATACGGCTCGGCGGCGCACGCGCTGAGCGCGCCCACCTCGGTGGTGCTGGCCGAGGATGTGGCCCGGAATCTTTTCGGGGATGTCAACCCGGTTGGCAAAGAGCTGAAGATCAGCAAATCCACCTTTCTGGTCACGGGTGTGCTGCAAGGGAGCCTCTCCAAGTTTCACCTGAAGATGAACTACCTCATGCCGCTGGCGGCGTACCAGCTGCCTCCGCAACGCATGGAAAAATGGGGCTGGCAGCAGTTTTACACCTACGTGAAGCTGCGGCCGGGCGCCCATGGCTCCCAAACGGAGGCCAAGCTGCAGGATTACCTCACGCAGAAGGTGCAGCCCACGCTTAGCGAGGAGGACCGCCTGACGGTCCGGCCCTACCTGCAGCCCCTGCTTGAGGCGCACCTGTACTCTTCAAGCTTCAAGTACGACCCGGCGGTAAAGGGCAACATCACCTACGTGAAGGCCCTGAGCTTCATCGCCGCCTTCATCCTGCTGATTGCCGGCTTCAACTTCGTGAACCTGGCCACGGCCAAGTCGATGCAGCGGGCCAAGGAAGTGGGCATCCGCAAAACCATCGGGGCCAGCCAGCGGCAGCTCATGCTGCAGTTTCTGAGCGAAACGGTGCTGCTCACGCTGGTGAGCGTGCTGCTGGCCACGGTGCTCACGGCGCTGCTGCTGCCTTCGTTGAACGCCTTTACCGGCAAAAGCATGACGTTCGATCTGCTCGCCAATCCCGCGCTGCTGGGCTTGCTAGCGGTGCTGACGGTGGTCGTGGGCCTGGTAGCAGGTTTCTACCCGGCGCTGGTGCTGTCGAGCTTTCAGCCGGTGAAGGTGCTGAAAAGCGCCGTGGTTACCGACGGCCTTTTCGGCCGGGTGCAGTGGCTGCGCCACGGGCTGATTGTGGTGCAGTTTGCCCTGTCGGTATTCCTGATCGTCTGCGCATTCGTGGTATTCGAGCAGGTGTCGTACTTGCACAACAAGGACCTGGGCTTCAACCGCGACCAGATCATGTTTTTTCCCATGCGCGGCGACAACATGAACAAGCAGTACGAGGCGTTCAAGCATGAGCTGGAACAAGTGCCCGGCGTGGTGTCAGCCAGCATCGGCTACGGTTTCCCCGGCGACCAGGTGGCCGGCGACGGCCTCATCGTGCCTACCAAGGGCGAGATGAAAGAGCATTCGGCCACCCAGCTGATGGTGGATTACGACTACCTCAAAACCCTCAACCTGCAGCTGGTGGCAGGACGTAACTTTTCCAAAGAGCAGCGCACCGACGCGGACCACGCGTTTATCCTCAACGAAACGGCCGTCAAGGAATTTGGCTTCGGCACGCCGCAGCAGGCCCTGGGGCAAACCGTGCAGTGGCCCATCTGGAACGACAAGAATCCCGATTCGCTGAAAGTCGGCAAGATTATCGGCGTGGTGAAGGACTTCCACTACAAGAGCTTGTACGACCGGCTGGAGCCGGCCGTGCTGCAAATTCACCCGCCCGCCTACTGGAAGGTGGCCGTGAAGCTGAAACCGGAAAACATAGGCAGTTCGGTGGAGGGCGTGAAGCAGGTGTGGGCCCGGTTCAGCCCCGATACGCCCATTGAGTACCGGTTTCTCGACGACAGCTTCGGGCAGATGTATCAGGCCGAAGACAAGCTCAACTCCTTGCTGTGGGTGTTTACCGGCGTAGCCATCTTCGTAGGCTGCCTGGGCCTGTTTGGGCTGGCGACCTACGCGGCCGAGCGGCGCAAAAAGGAAATTGGTATCCGGAAGGTGCTCGGGGCCGGCGTGGGCTCCATCGTCGGGCTGCTCTCCCGGGAGTTTCTGGTGCTGGTGGCCGTGGCCGCGCTCATCGCCTTCCCGGCTGCCTGGCTGGCCATGAACCGCTGGCTGCAGGACTTCGCCTACCGCATCGATATTCCGCTCTGGGCGTTTATGGCGGCCGGTGCGCTGGCGGCGGCTGTGGCTTTCCTGACCGTTGGCTATCAAGCCGTGCGGGCAGCCACTGCCAACCCTATCAAGAACCTGCGGGTAGACTAAGGGTGCCAGCAGCGGCGCTCATTCGGCGGCGGGCGGATCGGGCACAGGCCCGGTTCGCCCGCCGACTTTTACCAAAGCCGGTCGTCGAGCACGTGGATGCGCTCGGGCAGCAGCGCGTGGGCGGCATAGTATAGGTCGGCAAAAAAGCCATTCACCAAGTAGTGCGTCACCGCATAGGTTTCCTCGTAGCGCGTGGTCAGGAGGGTGCCGTGGTCGAGTACGGCGTACAACTGCTCCGGCAGCGGCAGGCCAACGAAGGATTCCGGGGTCAGGGGCGGGGTCATGGACAACGGCGACAGGTCATGGCAGCACAGGAAACGCCGGCTGCGCTTTTACTGAGAGCAAGCTGAAGGCGTCAGGTTTAGCTCCGCAGCAAAAAATTCTTCGTTGGCCTTGCTGCTTGTGCGTGCGGCCCGCTACCGCGTAGGCAAGGCACAGGCTCGGCTGGGCACTTAACCGCCAAAGGCGCGCATATCACTCGTAGTGAGGCAAATCCAGCTTGGTTTCTTGGCAAAGACACCGCAGCAGGTACAGTCGTAGCGCGGGCCGGTGCTGCGTGAGAGCCAGCAGGTGCGCGGCGTCCATCACCCGCACGGCGCAAGCCGTCAGTGCCACGGCCGTGTGGAGGCAGTAGTCCTGCAGCAGGTGCACGGCCCCAAACAGCGCGGGCGCACGCAACACGCAGCAACCGATGCTTGTCACCTGCTCGCTCCACAACCCCACACAGCCGGAATCCAGCCAATACACGCCTGCGCGGGGTTGACCTAGCCGGAACAGGTATTTTCCGGCTTCCACCCGGACGGATTGGCTGGCAATGTGGCCCGCATCAAGTAAATGGTCTAGCATCGGGAGCGGTAGCGCAGGAGTGTGGCCCTGCGCTATGGCCAGTGAATATCAAGCCGGCGCGGCCGGCAAAAGATGACGCATGTCAAAGCAAATGGTGATTGTGCTTACTGCCCCCTGCACCTACGCCAAGCTGTCCGATGCGGCACTTTGCGCTTGCCGGCCGGGTGCGTGGCAAAACAGAACACCTTCCTCTATCTGTAAATGGTATTCTTCTTTGCCCTTGCGCTTTATAGAAATACATAACCGGAATCGTTACCGATACTTTATTTGGCGATGCTCGCTCACTCATCCAAGCGGGCTTTCTTTTGCTTTGTCTTAGCCCTGGGACTACCCGAAGCAAAAAAATAAAGTAGTGAAAAACGTCGACACATGCCAATACAGATCATCATCCCGTGACGTTACCGGCTTTTCTGCCCGGTTGCTGCCTGCCTTAATCCAGCCTTCTTGTAGTACAGATCCCGCTCATGAAAGACGCGCTACTCCGTTGGCAAAACCTAAAATCAGGCACCAAATCCAGACTAACGGAAACGTTTCCGAATAGTACCTTAATGCAGATTTGCTTTATATTTCCAGCCTGAACATCCTGGTGGGTCTGCCGGGAGCTTTACCAAGTCATGAGCGGCATGCAAGTGTTTTTTGAGCTGGGCTGCCAATGCCAAGCGCGTAGAGCGACTCACCGCGCCTCGCGCGGCCCCTTGCCAATGGCAGTGCTCAACCACGCGGCATCCAGACAAAGCAGGGGGCCTGGGCCGCACGGTCTCTCGTTCGCCCCAAAGTCATTCACGCTTGGGCGCCCTGCTCTACGGCGTTATTTCAAACCCAGCACCCGCGGCCAGCAACCCGTTGAACCGTCCCCGGCATTCAGAAGCTACCCCATGAGCATCCGCCTACGGGCTCGTTTTCCCCAGCCAGCCCCCAACCGACCACTAACCTCTTTCCAGTCCGCATTCCCATGATTCTTCTTGGCATCGACCTCGGCACATCGTCCGTAAAAGTTTCGGTGGTCGACGCGGCCACCCAGCAGTGCCTGGCTTCCGTCTCCTACCCCGACACCGAGCGAGAAATCCTCGTGCGCCAGCCCGGCTGGGCCGAGCAGGACCCGCGCCAGTGGTGGCTCGACGCCCGGCAGGCCATCCTGCAGGCCCACGCCACGCAGCATTATAACCCCGCCGACATCGGTGCCATCGGCATTGCGTACCAAATGCACGGGCTGGTGGCCGTCGACCGCGACCAGCACGTGCTGCGCGACGCCATCATCTGGTGCGACAGCCGCGCCGTGCCGTACGGCGAGCAGGCGTTCGAGGCCATTGGGGCGGAGTACTGCCGCACGCACCTGCTCAACTCGCCCGGCAACTTCACGGCCGCCAAGCTGGCGTGGGTGAAGGAGCACGAGCCGGAGGTGTACGCGCAGATCAACCAAATCATGCTGCCCGGCGACTTTCTGGCCCTGCAGCTGACCGGGGAGGTCACCACGAGCATTTCGGCGTTGTCGGAAGGCATCTTCTGGGACTTTGCCCGGCACGAGCTGTCGGCGGAGCTGCTGGCGTTTTTCGGCTTCGATGAAAGCCTGGTTCCTGCGGTGCGGCCGGTATTTGCCGAGCACGGCCAGCTCAAAGCCGCAGTGGCGGAGGAGCTGGGCCTCACGCCCGGCATTCCGGTGACTTACAAAGCCGGCGACCAGCCCAACAACGCCCTGTCGCTGAACGTGCTGCGGCCCGGCGAAGTGGCGGCCACGGCCGGCACGTCGGGGGTGATTTACGCTGTTACCGATCAGCTGTTCGTGGACGAACAGTCACGCGTGAACCCTTTTGCGCACGTCAACTACTCGGCCGAGCACCCGCACCTGGGCGTGCTGCTGTGCATCAATGGCGCAGGCAGCATGAACCGCTGGGTGAAAAACGCGGTGGGCCACGAGCTGAGCTACCCCGAGCTGAACCGGCGGGCCGCCGCCGTGCCCGCCGGCGCGGAGGGCCTGCTGTGCCTGCCCTTCGGCAACGGCGCCGAGCGCATGCTGGCCAACGAGCAGGTGGGCGCGCACTTTCACGGCCTCGACCTGAACCTGCACTCGGCCAGCCACCTGCTGCGCGCCGCGCAGGAGGGCGTGGCCTTTGCCTTCCGCTATGGACTTGACGTGATGCGCGCCGGCGGCCTGCACCCGACGGTAGTCAAGGCCGGCCGCGCCAACATGTTTCTGAGTCCGGTCTTTACCCAGGCCTTCGTGAATGCCACGGGCCTGACCGTGGAGCTGTACCAGACCGATGGCAGCGTAGGTGCGGCCCTGGGCGCGGGCATCGGCGCCGGCGTGTACGCCTCGCCCGAGGAAGCCTTCCGGCACATGCAGCGCCTGCAGGTGGTGCAGCCCGACGCCGACGCGCCGCGCTACGAAGAGGTGTACCAGCAGTGGCACGCGGTGCTGGAGCAGCACCTGGAGCGCACCGCGGACCCGCAGCCAGCTCCCGCGGCGTCATGAGCCCGTGCTGGCCCGGCCGGTCGGGCTCCGCTCCCGCTTCGCTGCGTTGATACCCAGGCCCGCCGATCAAAGCCTGTTCAGCACGCCTCGACCGCAGAAGCAGGTGGGGTCTGCGGGCCCGGCGACGCCACGCCGCCGGGCCGCTGCCGCCGCTGAAAACACCTCCGAAACCTGCTCAACCGCTACATTTAAGGCGAACGAAGCCGGAAGAACGGAGAAGGAGAAAGTCAAATCCTTCCTTCTTCCTTCCTCCGTCCACCTTCTTCATTCTCATATCTTCTGCCAGTGCACCAACTCTCCACCCTCGATTACATCGTTTTTTTCGTCTACTTCATCATAGTAGCCGGCTACGGCATCTGGATTTACCGCCGCAAAACGGGCCACGACGGCACGATGGAGGGCGACTCCAAGGACTACTTCCTGGCCGAAGGCTCCCTGACGTGGTGGGCCATCGGCTCCTCGCTCATCGCCTCCAACATCTCGGCCGAGCAGTTCGTGGGCATGTCCGGCTCGGGCTTTAAGATGGGTCTGGCCATTGCCACTTACGAGTGGATGGCGGCGCTGACGCTGATCATCGTGGCCGTGTTCTTCATTCCGGTGTACCTGAAGAACGGCATCTTCACCATGCCGCAGTTCCTAAGCCAGCGCTACAACGGCACGGTGGCCATGATCATGGCCATTTTCTGGCTGATGCTCTACGTGGTGGTGAACCTGACCTCGATTCTGTACCTCGGCGCCATTGCCGTAAGCAGCATCTCGGGCCTGAACCTGGACTTCTGCATGTACGCGCTGGCAGCCTTCGCCATCATCATCACGCTGGGCGGCATGAAGGTTATCGGCTTTACCGACGTCATCCAGGTGTTCTTCCTGATTCTGGGCGGCCTGGCCACTACTTACCTGGCCCTGAACATGGTGGCCGAGCACTACGGCCAGAGCGGCGTGCTCAGCGGCTTCTCGCTGATGACCCAGCAGGCCAACGACCACTTCCACATGATCTTCGACGAGTCGAACCCGAACTTCATCGACCTGCCCGGCCTGACGGTGCTGCTCGGCGGCATGTGGATCGTGAACCTGAACTACTGGGGCTGCAACCAGTACATCACCCAGCGCGCCCTCGGCGCCGACCTGCCCACGGCCCGTTCGGGCATCTTGTTCGCGGCTTTTCTGAAGCTGCTGATGCCCGTCATTGTGGTGCTGCCCGGCATAGCCGCCTATGTGCTCTACAAGCAGGACGTATTCGGGGCCGGTGAATTCATGCAGGATGGGGAAGTAAATCCCGACCGCGCCTACCCGGTGCTGCTCAACATTCTGCCCGTGGGTCTGAAGGGCCTTTCCTTCGCCGCCCTCACGGCCGCCGTGGTGGCCTCGCTGGCCGGCAAGGCCAACTCCATTGCCACCATCTTCACCCTCGACATCTACAAGAAGGTGCTCGACGAGGGCGCTTCGGAAAAGAAAATGGTGGCCGTGGGCAAAATCTCGGTGGTGGTGGCCATGCTGCTGGGCGTGCTCATCGCCCCGCACCTGGGCATCGACAAGAAAGGCGGCTTCCAGTACATACAGGAGTACACGGGCTTCGTGTCGCCGGGCATCTTCGCGATGTTCATCCTGGGCTTCTTCTGGAAGAAAACGACTTCGACGGCCGCCCTGTTCGCCACCATCGGCGGCTTCCTGCTCTCGGTGCTCTTCAAATTCCTGCCGGGCTTCGTGGACCTGTCGTTTCTGGCCCCGCTGGGCTTCGCGGTGCCCAATGCCGCCGGCGTCTACGAAATTCCCTTCCTCGACCGCATGGGCTTCGTGTTCGTCATCTGCATCGCCGCCATGGTCATCATCAGCCTGATCGAAACCGGCCGCGGCGTACAGCCAAAGGGCCTGGAAGTCGATGCGTCGATGTTCAAGCCCCAGCGCAGCTTCACCATCGGCGCGCTGGTGGTCGTGGCCATCCTGACCACGCTCTACACGGTGTACTGGTAAGCCGGGGTTCTAACCGATCTTTCCGCACGGCGCCGCCGGCCGCTTCCTCCGGGAACGAGCCGGCGGCGCCGTCGTTTTGGCCCCTTACCGCGCTCCGCCGCGTAAAGACGACTCGCGCACGAGCAGCTGGGGCTTGAGCACGATGCGCTGGCCGGTGTAGTATTCGGTGCGCTTAAACAGCTGCAGAAACAGCTGCACGGCAGCTTCGCCCATCAGCTTGGGGCGCTGGTCCACCGACGTGAGCCGGGGCTTGACCATCGTCGTGAACGGCTCGTTGCTGAAGCCGGCCAGCGCCACGTCCTGGGGCACGCGCAGCCCGCGTTCCTCCAGTACCTGCAGCGCGCCGCCGGCCGGAAAATCGTAGGCCGCAAACACCGCATCGGGGCGCCGGGGCAGGGCCAGCAACTGCTCCATGGCGGCCGCCCCGGCGGCCATGCCGGAGTCGGCCAGCGGCACCACCAGTTGCTCGTCGTACGGCAGGCCGTGGGCCGCCAGCGCGTCGCGGTAGGCCTGCAGGCGCTGACGAGTGGTGTTCAGGGTTTGGGGCCCGGCCAGGTGCGCGATGCGCCGGCAGCCCTGCCCGAGCAGGTGCTCCATCAGCTGGCACGCGCCGCGGTAGTCGTCGACGACCACCCCGCAGGCGTTGGGCAGCTCGGCGGGCACGCGGTCGAAAAACACCAGCGGCGTGGCCTGGCTGCGTACCTGCTCGAAGTGGGCGAAGTCGCGCGTGGTGGCCGACATGGACACGAGCACGCCGTCGACCTGGGCCTTGAGCAGCGCCTCCACGTGCTTTTTTTCGCGGGCCACATCCTCGTTCGACTGGCAGATCATCACGTTGAAGCCCGCCCGGCTGGCCACTTCCTCGATGCCCTGCACCACGGCCGGAAAAAACGCGCCGTTGATGTGCGGCACGATGACGCCGAGCATGTTGCTGCGCCCGCGGCGCAGCGCGGCGGCCAGGCTGTTGGGTTGGTAGTTCAGCTTTTCGGCCAGGGCCCACACCTGCGCCTTGGTGGCTTCGCTGACGTCCGGAGCATTGTTGAGCGCCCGGGAAATCGTGGAAATGCTCAGCCCCAGCTGCTGCGCGAGGTCGGCGATGGAGATGCGCTTGTTTCCTTTAGCCATGCCAGGGAGGGAAGGCGGGCCACGGCCTCCCCGGAGAGTAGATATCGATGCCGGCCTGAAGGCGCGTGGCCGGCCGTGCCAAAAGCAAAGATACCGGCCGCCTGCGGCACTTGAAACTGCGGCCTGCTTTGCCGGCCCAAGCTACTCAACTTTGCGCGGCGCCCTCTTCGAACTCCGGTATTTTTGCCCCATGAACGCGACCCTGCACCTGAGCCCCGCTACCCTCGCCGACCTGCCCGCCGTGGCGGCCCTGGCCAACTGGGCTTACCGCGGCGAAGGCGGCCCGGTGGGCTGGACGGCCGAAGACCACTTGCTCAGCGGCTCCCGCACCGACGTAGCCGCCCTCGCCGAGCTGCTGGCCCAGCCCGCCGCCACGCTGCTGCTCGCCCGCGCCGCGCAGGGTACGCTGGTGGGCTGCGCCTTTTTGCACCCGCAGCCCGATGCGCTGTACCTGGGCCTGCTCACCGTGGCTCCCGACCGCCAGGGCGCGGGCATCGGTCACCACCTGCTGCAGGCCGCCGAAGCGTACGCGCGCCAGCATGGCCGCCCGGTGGTGCGCATGACGGTGCTCACGGCCCGGCCCGAGCTGCTGGCCTGGTACGAGCGACGCGGCTACCAGCGCACCGGGCAGCAGCTGCCCCTGCCCACCGATGCCTCCCACGGTCAGCCCCTGAAGACGCTGACGCTGCAGGTGCTGGAAAAGCCCGTGTAGGCCGGCGACCGGCTCCCAGACTGCCTCCTACCAGCGGCGCGTTGGCCGGCTGCGCCGCCCGTTGTATCTTCGAGGTTACATGAACGACCCGGAAATCCGCGCTTTGCTTTACCCGCTGCTCCAGGGCGGCGTGTACGTCGATGAGCTACCTACCGGCACCACCCGCGCCGATGTGGTGCATATCACGGCGCACTTCATGCACGGCTACGAGGTAAAAAGCGACGGCGACACGCTGCAGCGCGTGAAAGCGCAGCTGCCGTGCTACGCCCGCGCTTACGACCTGGTGACGTTCGTCGTGACGGAAAAGCATCTGGCCAAGCTGCTGGAGGCGGTACCGGACTGGGTGGGCGTGTTGGTGGCTGCGCCCGAGGGACTGCGGGAACACCGCCCCGCCCGCTACAACGCCACCGTGGAGCGGGCCGCCGTAGCCGGTTTGTTGCGCCTCTCGGAGGTGAAGCAGTACCTCATGGACCACGGCCTGCACCACGTAAGCCTGCTGCGCCGCCGCGACGTGGCCAAACTGCTCAACGGCACGCAGGTCATTGCCCTCTCCCACCTCGCCCAGTTCGTACGCGACCGGCTGATGGCGCGCATGCCCCAGCGCCTGGAAAACCGCGAAGTGCGCAAGGCCGAGCGGGAGAAAGTAAAGAAGCGAAAGGCACGAGGCCGCAAGCCTACCGGTGGGGCCAAGGGCAAGCCGGTACACGTACCGGCCGCTAAACGGGCGAAGGCGGCTTAAAGCCCGAGGGCGTTATCATCGCCCACGTTTCAGGTCCCGGACGAGCAGCCCCAGGCCCCACGCCCCGGTCCACACGATGATGCTCCAGAACACGAAGTCTTCCGCCCTGTGCGGCCGGAGCGTCAGGTGGCCGTGGCTGCCGACGGCCATGATGGCCATGATGGCCATGATGGCCATGATGGCCAAGCAAATGAGCAACAGGGCAACTCCACGCATCGGGACGAACTGTAAGGCTACTGCAAGATACCGGCCGCCCTGGCGGCTTGGGGGCGGCATTGCCCGGCGTGGTTAAAACCCGAACGTGAGTTGCCGGCCCACCACTTCGCCGGCGGGCTCCAGGTTCGAGAGCGACACGCCCAGCAGCCGCACGCCCTTGGGCAGGGGCAGCAGGCCGCGCAGCAGCTCGTCGCTTAGCTGGGCCAGCAGCGCCGCAGTGGCCACGGGCGCCAAGGTGGTGCGGCTGCGCGAAATCAGCTGGAAGTCGGCGTACTTCACCTTTACGGTGACGGTGCGACCCAGCATTTCGGCGCGCTGGCAATACTCCCACACCTCGTCGAGGCAGGGCTGCAGGCCGTTCACCAGCTCTTCGTGGGTGGTCAGGTCCTGCGCGAAGGTGGTTTCGGAGCCCACAGACTTGCGCACCCGGTCGGGCACCACGGGGCGGTGGTCTTCGGCGCGTGCAATGGCGTAATAGTAGCCGCCCGCCTTGCCGAAGTGCTGGCGCAGAAACGCCTCCGATTGGCTGCGCAAGTCTAGGCCGGTGAAGATGCCCAGGTCGTTGAGCTTGCGGGCCGTGGCCGGCCCGATGCCGTGAAACTGGCCCACCTGCAGCCCGGCCACAAAATCCAGCCCCTGCTCGGGCCGGATGACGAACTGCCCGTTGGGCTTGCGGTAATCCGAGGCCAGCTTCGCCAGAAACTTGTTGTAGCTGATGCCTGCCGAAGCCGTCAGCTGGGTTTCGGCCAGGATTTTCGCCCGGATTTCGCGCGCAATCTGCGTGGCCGAAGCTATGCCCGGCAGGTTGTGGGTCACGTCCAAGTAAGCTTCGTCCAAGGACAGCGGCTCGACCAGGGGTGTGTACTCGGCGAAAATGGCCCGGATCTGCCGCGACACGGCCTTGTACACCTCAAAGCGGGGCTTCACAAAAATCAGCTCCGGGCAGTGGCGCACCGCCGTGACGGAAGGCATGGCTGAGCGCACGCCGAACTGCCGCGCCTCGTAGCTGGCGGCGGCTACCACCCCGCGCTGTCGGGCGCCCCCGACGGCCACGGGCCGCCCGCGCAGCGCGGGGTTGTCGCGCTGCTCCACCGAGGCATAGAACGCGTCCATGTCCAGATGAATGATCTTGCGTTGTGCGGGTTGGGGCTCCACCTCCGGCTCCGGTTGCTAATCTCTTTGGCAAAGATACAACACCGACCCGGCGGCCGCGCCTTGGCCTAAAGGGTGGGCCAAGTCCTGCTAGCAGTTCCTACCAGCTTGCCTTTCCTCATCCATTCTGATTTATCCGGGTGCATTCGGTGGTCATGAATTCAGCTACCGGAAACCGCTTGCCGGGCTCAGGATGCTTTGCCGTACTGCAAAATATGTATATAACTAGATTTTTTATTGTCAAAAGGACTAGGAAATCGTTTATTAATAGGCTTATTTGTTCTGCTTCCCGCAGTTATGACCGCTTCCCCCACCGACCTCTCCCCCGTCGACCGCATCCCGCTGCTGCTCGTCGATGACCACCAACTGGTGCTGGAGGGCGTGCGCGTGCTCCTGCAGGCCGAGCCCGACCTGCGCGTGGCCGCCATGGCGCATTCGGGCGTCGAGGCGCTGCGCTGCCTACAGGAGCACCCGGAAGTACGCGTCGCCGTGGTCGACCTGAATATGCCCCAGATGTCGGGCGCGCAACTTACACGGGCCATCCGCACGGCCCACCCGCGTGTGCGCGTCATTGCCCTAAGCATGTTCCACGACCACGCATCCATTCAGGAAGTGCTGGCCGCAGGCGGCTCGGGCTACCTGCTCAAAAGCACCAACGGCACGGAGTTGGCCACGGCTATCCGCCGCGTAGCCGAGGGCCGCACGTTCTTCGATACGAAAGTGGGCGCCACGCTGCTTGACAACCTGGACGTGCCCGCCACGCGCGAGCAGCCCTCCCACGAGCCTGCGGTGCTGCTCACCCCGCGCGAGCAGGAAATCCTGCAGCTTATCGCGGGGGAATATTCCAACGCGGCCATTGCCGAGAAGCTGTTCATCAGCGAGCGAACAGTGGAAACGCACCGCCGCAACATCTTCACCAAAACCAAGTCGAAGTCCATCGTGGGGCTGATTCAGTACGCGTTGCGCAACAAACTCATCCTGTTCTGAGGCGCTTCTGCTACCGCACTTGGCCGAAAAAAGCCCCACCGAATAAAATCCGGCGGGGCTTTCCTGGGACGAAGCGGCCGCTCAGGCGGCGCGGCTTAGCCGTTCGCGGTGTACCACGGCTTCGAAGGCTTTGGTTTCCGGGCGGGGCGGCTCGCCCAGGCCGGCCAGGTCTTCTATGCTCAGTTCACCGTCGATGTAGCGTTGGAGTTCAATCAGGATGGCGTGGCCGGGGGCGGTACCGCCCAATGACGCCACGGCAATGCCCCACTCGGCGTGGTTTTGCCGCTTGCGCCGGGCAGCCTGCTCGTTTTCGGGCAGGTCTGCGGGGATGGGTGTGAAGTACGAACTTGACATGGCAATCAAACGAATAGAGTCGTTTCTGCTTGTACGCGTCCAACCGTTGGGCCGGATGCTTTTGGCCGGCTGGCACGGGGCACGACGGTAGCACAACCAAGCTTAACTGAGGCATTTGCGACGCTGTCACGGGGGTAACCTTTCGTTTGGGGAGTCAGTAGATTTTGGTCTAACCAACACACGCTTCCCGCCATGGCCAACTACAACCACTACCGCGACGAAGACCGATACGACGCTTTTGAGCGCGCCCGGCGCAGCCGGAATGACCAGGAGCGCCCGTTGCAGAACCGTAGCTTCGGCCCCGGCGCGTCGTCCTACGAAAATGAGGCGCGGGGCTCCCGCGCCGGCTCGTTGTACGGCCGGCCAGACCGCCGTTCGGAAGGCGGCCGGGATATGGCGGGCAGGCAAGGCGGCGCTGACCGCGGAGACTACCGTTCCGACCGCGGCCCGCGCCACGGCCTGGACCGCTCCGACTTCGGCCCGGGCAACATGGACCAATATGAAGACCAGGATAGCTACTCGGGCAGGCAGCAGAGGAACCGCAGCCACGCCAGCCTCGATGAGTACGGCCGCAGCTACGGCCCGGTGGACGCGTACCACGACCAGCACGCGGGCAGAATGCGCGGGATGAGTTTGGGCACCCGGAGCGCGTCCACATCCAACGCCGAGTACGAAGGCTTCAACAGCAGCCGGCGCGGCAGCCTGCCGCAGCGCGACCAGGACCGCTACGGCAGTGCTTATTGGGGCCGCCACGAGCACAACGAGCGCAGTAGCGCCGGTTCGTACGGTCGGGGCGCCAACTACGACCAACCCGACGGCTACCGGGGCCGCAGCGCCTACGATCATGACCGCTACAACGAGAGCCGCGACCAGAGCCGCGGCCTGCGCAGCACGCGCAACATGAGCAGCAGCCACAGCGGCCGCGACGACGCCGCCTACGGTTCGGCCTACGGCTCCTACGACCCTACGCTGTACGGCCCCAGCACCGACTATGATAACGACACGGGAAGCCGCTACGATGAGCCGTACGGGCGCCGCGACGACCGCCGCGGCCGCTAGCCGCTACCTCTCCCCTCTTACTTACCAGAAGCCGGCTTGGACATTGCTCCAAACCGGCTTTTTGTCTTCATGCCTTGGACCTCACTGGCCGTAACACTGCGCAAGCAGGGCAAGCGGCATATTTCAATAACCTATCAAACACAACATTTCGAACTGGATAGCAGAAAAATACCACCCAGCAGACAAAACATCAATCAATTGTCTATCAATCATTTAACTCACATGCTGTTGCGACTACAGAAAGGGATACGGCCTAATAAAGCAGGCGGCGAGAAGGTCAACCATACCGATCCAAGGCAGCGAGCCGATGGGCGGTTGTATTATCAGCAATACGCTGTACTTAATATTCAATATATATTACTTTTCTTATAAAAACAGGTACATTCATTTCCCAACAACCAAAGACCTGTTATGCCACACCCACTACCTTTCCTGCATCGGCTGCTGCTGGCCACCTTGCTGCTGACTGCTCCGGCCGTCATGGGGCAGAACGAGCCCCTCCCAGCCGCCAAGACTGTTCCACCGGCCGCCCTGGAACACTTGCGCCAACACAAACAAACCCTCCAGGTAGCGGAAGCCGACTTGGCTGACCTGAGTTTGAGCAGCGAGACGCGCGGCGCCAACAACGGCCTGCGCCATTTGTACCTGCAGCAGCGTTACCGGGGCATTCCCATCTACGGAGCCATCACCACCGTCAACATGACCGGCGACGAGCGGGTGCTGAGCGTGGGCAACCGCTTCCACCGGGAGATAAGCCGCAAAGTGCGCACGGCCCCGAACGTAATGACGGCCGAAAACGCCGTGGCCGCCGCCGCCCGGCATCTGGGCCTGAGCCCGCGCGAGGCGCTGACCGCGCGCAGCCGGAGTACCGAGGCAGAACGGACCACCGTGTTTGGAACCGGCGGTATCTCGCTGGAGCCCATTACGGCCCGGCTCGTGTACCAGCCCATGCCCGACGGCAGCCTCAGGCTAGCCTGGGAAGTCTTTATCTACGAACTCGACGCCCTGAACGCCTGGAACATTCGCCTCGACGCCAGCAGCGGGCAGGTACTGGACAAGAACAACTTGGTGACCCACTGCGAGTTTGACAACCACGGTCCGGACGGCGCCTTCATCGACGGGAAGCGGAAACTGATGACGCCGCTGATGGCCCCGGCAGTGGCCATGGTCCCGTACGCCGACCCCTCCGCCAACGCCTACCACGTATTCGCCCTGCCAGCCGAAAGCCCCAGCCACGCCAGCCTTGGCCAGCGCGAATTTGCGGCCGGCTCCACTGCCGACCCCACAGCCTCGCCCTACGGCTGGCACGATACCAACGGCGCGGCCGGCGCGGAGTTTACCAACACCCGGGGCAACAACGTGCACGCTTACGAAGACCCCACCAACAACAACAGCGGGCTCAACTACAGCCCGAACGCCGGCCCGGGCCTGTTGTTCAACTACCCCATCGACTTTGCCCAGCAACCGGTTACCTACCGCGACGCGGCCATCACCAACTTGTTCTACCTGAACAACATCATGCATGATGTGTGGTACAAGTATGGCTTCGACGAGGTGAGCGGCAACTTCCAGGTGAGCAATTACAGCCGCGGCCCCGCCGTGGCTCCCTTCGGCGCCAACGACGACGTGCGCGCCGAGGCCCAGGACAGCCGCAACATTGCCACGACCCGCAACAACGCCAACTTCTTCACGCCCATCGACGGCAACCGGCCGCGCATGCAGATGTACTTATGGACCGGCATTCCTGGCCCACAGACCTTCAGCGTGACGGCGCCCGCATCCCTGGCGGGTTTCTACATGACGCGGCTCGCCTCGTTTGGTCCGCCCCTGCCCGCCACCCCCGTTACCGGCAAGCTGGTGCTGACGGCCACGGCTACCGGTGTGGGCCAGGAAGGCTGCACGGCTCTGAGCAACGCCGCGGCCATGAGCGGCAACATTGCCTTCGTGTACCGCGGCAACTGCGACCTATGGCAGAAAGTGCTGCGTGCCCAGCAGGCTGGCGCCACGGCCGTGGTGGTGGTCAATAACCTTCCCGGGGAGCCCAGCACGATGGGCGGCACGCCCAGCAGCCCCATTACCATTCCCTCCGTGATGATTGGCCAGGCAATCGGGGGCAGCATCCGAGCCGCGCTTGACGCGGGCCAGGAGGTGCAGGTGGCAATCAGCAACGATGGCGTCGGGCCGGAGCTCGACGGTGACTTTGACAACGGCATCATTGCCCACGAGTACGGCCACGGCATCAGCATCCGCCTGACTGGCGGCCGCCTCAACAACAACTGCCTCAACAACGACGAACAGGGCGGCGAGGGTTGGAGCGACTGGTTTGGCCTGATGCTGACCATGAAGCCCGGGGATACGGGCGCCAAACGGCGCGGCATTGGTACCTACGCCTTGGGCTACTCCACCGAAGGCCGGGGCATCCGCCCGGCCCCGTACAGCACGGACTTTGCTGTCAACGGCTACACTTACGACGATACCAACAACCCGGCGCTCAGCATGCCGCACGGCGTCGGGTTTGTATGGGCTACCATGCTCTGGGATTTGAACTGGGCCTTCATCAACCGGTACGGCTTCAACCCGGACCTGTACAACGGCACCGGCGGCAACAACATGGCCATGCAGTTGATCATCGACGGGCTGAAGCTGCAAACCTGCAACCCCGGCTTCACGGATGCGCGCAATGCCATTTTGCAGGCCGATCAGGTGAACTACGGCGGCCAGAATCAGAAAATGATCTGGCAGGTATTTGCCCGCCGCGGCCTGGGCTACAGCGCCAGCCAAGGCTCCAACTTTAGCCGCTTCGACCAGGTGGAATCCTTCGATTTGCCGCCCATGTACGCCTGCGCACCGCCTACCATCACGGTGGTGCCGGCCTCCAACGTGTTCACCGGCGGCGATGCGAACACCCTTTACCTCGGCTACGGCCCGCAAAGCGTAACCCTGCAGGCCAACGGCGTCAACATCACTTCTTACAGCTGGTCGCCCGCGGCGGGGCTCAGCGGCGCCAACACCGGCAGCCCCGTGTTCACGCCGACCGCCGCCGGCTCGTACACCTTCACGGTCACGGCCACCGACGCCAGTATGTGCGTGGAAACGGCCCAGGTTACCATCAAGGTGCTTGACGTGCGCTGCGGCAACCGCTCCAACAAGGTGCTCGTGTGCCACAACGGTAAAGAGCTGTGCGTGGATGCCGTCGGGGCTGCCGACCACCTGGCCCACGGCGACTCGCTCGGTGGCTGCAGCACGGTACCGAGCGTGCGGGCCGTCTCGGAAGTGGTGCTCACGGCCGCGCCCAACCCCGCGGCCGACCGCACGACCCTCTCGTTTGAGCTGCCGCGCGACGGCCACTTCCGCCTCGAAATCGTGGACACGCGGGGGCAGGTGGTAGCGGTGCTGGCCGAGGGCGAAGGACGCATCGGGCAGGTGTACCGGTATCAGCTGACCAAGGGCAACCTTCGCGAGGGCCTCTACATCGCCCGCTTGGTCACCGAACAAGCGCACAAGTTTACGCGCATCGAGCTGCGGAACTAAGCCTGTCGCCTCTTCTCGCCGGCCAACGGGCGGACGCAGCAGTTGCGTCCGCCCGTTTGGTTGTAGCCACGGCCGGTCGGGCTTCTTTATGCCGAGTAGTCTATGTTTTAAGCGAAGCACTGTACCTTTGCCGACGTTTTTGCGCAACCAGCAACCACTTTCCGGTGGCAGCGGTTATCTACCTGATTCGAACGGAGCTGCGCCCCGAAGGCCGCGCCCGCTGACTGTTTTACCCCCGTAATGCACCCTACCATTTCCACTGACATCTGCATCATCGGTGCCGGCCCGGTTGGGCTGTTTGCCGTATTCGAAGCCGGCCTGCTGAAGCTCCGCTGCCACGTCGTCGACGCGCTGCCCCAGGTGGGCGGGCAGCTTTCGGAAATCTACCCCAAGAAGCCTATCTACGACATTCCGGGCTACCCCGAAGTGCTGGCCGGCGACCTGGTGCAGAACCTGATGCGCCAGATTGAGCCTTTCCACCCCACCTTCACGCTGGGCGAGCGGGTGGAAAAGTTTGAGAAGCTGGAAGACGGCTCCTTCCACCTTACCACCACCGATGGCACGGTGATTCACTGCAAGGCCATTGCCATTGCCGGCGGCCTGGGCTCGTTTGAGCCGCGCAAACCGGCCATCGAAGACCTGGAGAAGTACGAGGGCGGCCGCGGCGTGTACTACATGGTGCGCGACCCGGAAACCTTCCGCGACCAGCGCATCGTCATTGCCGGCGGCGGCGACTCGGCCCTGGACTGGACCATCTTCCTGGCCAACGTGGCCAAAGAAGTGACGCTGGTGCACCGCGGCACCACGTTCCGCGGTGCCGCCGACTCGGCCGAAAAGGTGAAAGCCCTGCACGACGCGGGCAAGGTGAACCTGGTACTGAGCTCGAACGTGACCCACGTGCACGGCCCCGAGGCACTGGAAGCCGTCACCATCACCGCCAACGACGGCACGGCGCGCACGCTCCACGTCGATTCGTTTATTCCCCTGTTCGGCCTCACGCCCAAGCTCGGCCCCATCGGCGAGTGGGGGCTGGAGCTCGAAGACGACGCAGTGAAGGTGAACACGCTGGACTACAGCACCTCCGTGCCCGGCGTATACGCCATCGGCGACATCAACACTTACCCGGGCAAGCTCAAGCTCATCCTTTGCGGCTTCCACGAGGCGGCGCTGATGGCCCAGGGCGCCTACAAGCACATCTTCCCCGATAAGAAGTACGTGCTCAAATACACCACCGTCAACGGCGTGCCTACTTTGTAATCTGCGTTATCAGTTGCGGGTTGTCAGGTGGCAGTTTGCACTGCTGCCTGACCTGCCAACCCGCCACTGACAACTGACAACTCAATACCTATGACCGACGAAGTACGCGTGTACGTGGAAGAGGCGCCGGGCCAGCGCAATGAGCTGGTAGCCCCCACCGATATGGGCCTGAGCCTGATGGAAGTCATGAAGGCTTCGGGCTACGAAATTCAGGCGACCTGCGGCGGTATGGCCCTGTGCGGCACCTGCCACGTGGAGGTGCTGGCCGGCCCCGAGCTGCCCGAGCCCTCCGACGACGAAATGGCCATGCTGGAATCCTTGCCCATCATGTCGCAGGGCAGCCGGCTTTCCTGCCAGATCCGCATCACCGAGCGCCTCGATGGCCTCGTTGTGCGCCTGATGCCGCAGAACGCTTAACGGAGCATTGCAGACTTTCTCCCAACGACAACGGCAGCCCAAGCGGGCTGCCGTTGTCGTTGGGAGCTGTCAAGGCCGCTTAGCGCCGCCGCCCGGTCTTCTTCTTACTGCTCGACTTCTTCTTGCTGCTGGTGCTGCGGCGCGCCGCCGCCGATTTGCGGCGGCTGGTACTGCTCCGGTGCCGCGCCGAATGGTGCCGGCGCGACGTGCGATGCGCCCGTACGGCGGGCTTACTGGCTTCGGCTTTGGCAGCTGCCTCTTCGGCGGCGGCCTCTTCCTGCGTCGGCGGGCCGATGGCTACGGCCTCGGCGCTGCCCGGGTCGAGCTGCGGACGCGGCGCGGCGTGCTGCACCGAAGGCATCTTTTTGCGGGCCGGCATCAGGAAGGTGCGCTCGGCGCGCTCCTGCGCCGTCAGCTTTTCTTCACCCGCCAGAATGGGGCCCACGGGAATAGCGGCTTTACCCGCCGTGTCGATAGCTTTGCCGCCCGAAACGGCGGGCTTGCGGCCCTGCTGGGCCTGGGTGGTCAGGGCACACACAGCCAAGAGGGCCGTACACAGAGCGGTTCTAATCATCAGCAATCCTCCAGGAAAAATCAACCGAACCGCAAAAGTACCACGCAGGGCAACAGCTCGCAAACCCGCTGCCGATCAATCGGGTATAAGCCAACTTTTCCTTCCGGACGTACCCGGCCCCTTTAGCTTACTACGGCGCGGGGGTAATGCGCAGGTTGGCGAAATCCCCGTCGGAGTTGTCGCCGACGAACAGGCCCAACCGGCTGCCGCGGGGCGGGCGTAGCTGCGTCACGCGCAGCGCGGGCGCGGCAGCTTCGCCCACGTACGCCTCCAGCAGGGGCGGCCGCACCACGAGGCGAACGTGAAACCACTCGTTCGGGGCCGGCGCGGGCTGCAGCGCTGCTTCGTACTGCCCCGGGTACTCCTTGCGCAGCCGCTCCCACGGGTACTCCGGCTCCGACTCGTACTGCACGGCGTGGCTGCGGCGCCGCGCATCGGCGTGCCGAAAATTAAAGGGCCGGAAATACACCGTTTCGTAGGCGGAGTCGTTCAGCGCGTGAAAGGCCACGCCCACGAAGCTGCGCTGCAGCACGTCCTTGCCGCGCACGTCGAACTCAATGGTACCGGCGGTAAAAGCGACGTCTGACAGCCACGCAATGCCGTCGAGAGGCCGCGCATCAAAGCGCAGTCCCTGCCGCTCGGCTTCTATCAGGGGCATCACGGCCCGGTTCGTCACCCGCAGCTGCCCGCTGCGGGCCAGCGCAGCCAGTTCAGGCTGCCCGGCCCGGCCGCCGGTATGGGCCGCTACGCAGCCGGTGAGCCATAGCCAGCTGAACTGGTACAAGCAGACAAAGTAGGCACGACGGGCTTGCGCAAGCATAGGAAAAAAGCTTTCCCGATAGTCGAATTGCCCCGGGGTCCGTTGCACGCTCCCGCCTCGCATATACATGTGACCGGTCGTCGGCGGGGCGGGCAGCGGTTGCACCCGTCCGGCCGACGACCGTTCCCCGGCTGCACGCGGCCACGTACGACGCCTGGTTATTGCCCGTCGATGCGCAGGCGCTGCCCGGCCGAGTGGCTGGTAAACTCCGGCGCGTACAGGCACTGCACCTGGCTGATGCCGGAGCTGAAGTCGCCGGCCTGAGCGGCACGCAGGCGGTACTCAAATACGTGCGTGCCGCGGGGCATAAAGTCGAGAAAGAAGTTGGTGGCCGCGTCGCGGGGGCTTTCGTAGTAGCCCAGCCCCTGCCGGTAGCGGTAACCGGACGTTTGGCTGATGAGCTCCAGGCCGGCGGCGCGGGTGTCCTTGAGGTGCACGTACTCCAGCTCCCGGTCGGTTTTGAGCACCAGGCGCACCACCAGCACCTCCCCCACCCGCAGCGGCGCGCCGGCCGACATCGGCGTGAGCACCGGGCCGCTGGCGCCGGGCGTTTCACGGAACAACTGCCGGGTGAGCGTCAGCGGAGCTTTGTCGGCCGAGGTAATCTTGTCGAGCTGCTCGAAATATTGCCAGTACAGCCCGCCCCAGGCCACGCCGGCATCGGGCTTCTGCACGCGCACCTTGCCCATATCGGGGTGCACCGCGGCGGCGGGGAAGCTGCGCTTCACGTAGCCGGTGCCGGCTTCGGCGCCCTCAGTAGTGTTAAGGGCCTGCCCGCCCAAGGCGACCTGCAGGGGCTGCGTGGGTTCGAGCCAATTGCGGCCGCCCTGCAGCAGCAGGGCGTAGCAGGCGTCGGCGGTGGCGCGGGTGCTTTCCCAGTTGTGGGTGCGCTTGTGGAAGAGCAGCCACAGCTTCATTTCCTCCACCGCCTGCTGGTCACCCACTACCTCGTCGAAGGCCTCGATGAGCTGGGCCTGGGTTTCGACGGGGGCCTGCTGCCAGTAGAAGCCAGGCTGCACGTCTTTCCAGTACATGCCTAGCTCGTCGCTGCGCAGCGCGTTCTGGCGCAGGGCCTCGATGATGAGTGCGGGTACGTTCTTGTCGGAAACGCCTCCCTGGAAGCGCTGCAGGGCCAAGGCGGCCAGCCCTTGCAAGTAGCGGTTGCGCTTCAGCCAGTGCTGTGCCGCCTGGCCCCGGTAGTAGGTGTAGGCCGCGTTGCTGGCCTTGGCCACCGGCAGCTCCGTAAGCCAGAACGAGCGGGCGTAAAGCGCGTGCAGGGTAGCATCCGGCAGGTGGTCGTCGGCCAGCTTCACGCCTTTTTGGCGGCGCAGCTGGTCGTACTCCTGCTGGGTTTCGCGGTCGAGGTAGCCGATGGCGCGGCGCAGCAGCTCGGCCGTGCGCGCGTCCCGCGTGGCGTCGAAAGCCCCCAGCTTGCGCAAGCGCCCAAAGCCGGCCACGATGAGCTGGGTGATGTAGCGGTTGTCGGGCATCTGCTTAAACCACGGGAAGGCGCCGTTGGGGCTCTGCATTTCGGCCAGCTTCTGCACGGCGCCTTGGGTTTCGGCCTGCAGGCGCGCCTCGTCGAAGAGGTCGGCAAGGCGGCGCATGCGCTCCGTGTCGGTCTGCCCTTCGCGCACCCAGGGCGTTTCCTGCAGCAGCAGGGCCTTCAGCTCCGGGTTCTGTTCCAGCTTGCTGCGCAGGGCGTTCGGGTCGCCCGAGGCGGCCGCTTTTTTCCACGCCTCCAGCACCGGCCGGATGCGCGGGTTCTGCTGCACGATGCGGGCGGCGAGCAGGTTGGCGTAGAGGCGCGAGAATACCTGCTCGGCGCACTCGTAGGGGTACTCCATCAGGTAAGGCAGCGCCTGCACGGCGTACCAGGCGGGGTTGCTGGTCAGCTCCAGCGTCAGGCTCTGGTTGCGGCGCGTGGGCGAGTTGGTGCTGGTGAGCTTGCGCAGCTCAAACTCCCGCGTGCCGGCGCCGCGCAGCGTCAGCGGCAGCGCCTCGGTCACGAGCAAGCGGTTGGGCAGCACCGGCAGGGTGTTTTCCTCGCCGTCGGAGAAGTTTTTGGCGCGGGCCACCACGCGGTAGGTTACTGCCTCCAGCGGTACGGGCTGGTCGGCCGGAATCGTCAGTTCCCAGCCCACGGTGGTGCTCTGGCCCGCCGCCACCTTAAACTTCGTCTTGCCGCTGCCCTTGAGCAGCAGCCGGTCGAGCGACTGGCCGGTGCGCGCGTCCAGCAGCAGCAGCTGCGCGTCGCCGCTCAGGGCTTTGGCGGCGAGGTTGCTGATTTTGGCCGTCAGGCGCAGCCGGTCGCCTTCGCGGAAGAAACGCGGGGCGTTGGGCGTCACCATCAGCTCCTTTTGCGTGACGAGCTGGCGGGCCAGCAGGCCGGTTTGCAGGTCGGGCGTGTGGGCCAGGGCCAACAGCTGCCAGCGCGTCACGGCCTCGGGCACCTGGAATTCCAGCACTACTTCGCCTTTGGCATTGGTGCGCACGGCGGGCTGCCACATAGCCGTTTCGCGGAAATCAGTGCGCACGGGCACGCTGGCGAGGTCGGCCGCGCGCTTGCCTGCTGGCTGACCCAAGCCCGTCACGACTACTTCGCTGAGGGCCCGCTTCTCCGAAAACCCCGCCGCATCCGCTGCTTGCGCCGATTCCATCTGCATGGCTGCCACGGGAGCCGCGGACACATTGCCCCGAATCCTAACGCCGGCAGCACGGCCTTGCAGGGCATTGCTTTCACCTCCTGTTGACCTTAGTAACACCTCCTCATCCCGCTTAATAACCGGCGGGGTAAACCTGGTTGGCACCAGCTCAACCCCCAGGCGCTGCCATTCCGGCACCGTGGTGCGCAGCTCCGGGTAGAGGTACTCGGTTGGGCCCGTATCCTTGCCTTCAAACCGTGCAAACAGCAGCGTCCACTGCTCCGTGCCAAACCGCCCGATCCAGCCGAACCGCGCCCCGAAGTCCAGCGGCGGCAGCTCGGGCCGGACCAGGGTGTGGGGCCGGAAGTAATCCAGCGACTGATCGTAGAGCGTGGCCAGCAGCTCGGCCGCGGCGGGCTGATTCTGGCTGTTCTGAATAGTCACGCGCCAGGTTTCCTTCTGCCCGGGCTGCAGCTTGTCGCGGAAGGTGCTGATGTCGAGGCGCAACGGGCGCGGGGGCTCGGTTACCTGCACCGTGGCTGTGCGCAGGTAGAAGCGCCCGTGCTGCACGAAGCTCAGGCGCACGTACAGCGGCCCGGTTTGGCCGGCCGTGGTCGGCAAGCTCAGCAGGCGCTGCTCGCGGCGCAGCGTCAGCCACTCGGCGCGCAGCAGCTGGCCGCGGCTTTCCACTTCCAGCCGCGCCGGCACCTCCTCGAAGCCCGTGCCGAGCAGCACTTGCGCGGCCTGGCCGGGGGCCACGGTGTCGCGTAGCGCCGCCAGCCAGATGGGCACCGGCAGCGGCGGCTGGGTGGCCGTGGGCTGGTAGAGCGTAAAGCCCAGGCGGGCCCGCGCCGTATCGGCGCCGAGCACGCTGCGGGCCTCCAGCAGGTAGGCGCCGGGCGGCTGAGCAGCCAGCGCCTTGCTTACGTCGGCCAGCGGGCCGGTTTGCCGGGTATCAAAGGCCCACTCGCCCACCTGGCGGCGCGGCCAGGTTTCGGGGTCGTCTTCGCGCAGCCAGGGCTCATGGGCGAACAGCCGCGCGTGCTCTTCCCGGCTCAGGCCCGGCTGGTCGGGCTGCAGGCCGAAGCGCGGGTGCAGCACTCGCGCCGGCGGGGTGAGTTGGTACAGCCGCAGCGTGCCGGCAGCGGGCACCGCTTCGCCGGTGGCGTTCTGGCTGCGCAGCGTGAAGCCTTCCCGCAGGTCCTGCTGATTGATTTCGCTGGGGCCGCTGAGCGTGAGGTTGAGCGGGGCGCCGCCCAGGTTCACGCCGCGCTCGGCCGTTCGGGTCTCGCCGTTCGGGTCGGTCACGTCGACCGTCACTTCGAACACGTAGGTGGGCCGAACACGGCGGGGCGGCCGGTAGCCTTCGTCGTCGCTGTCGTCGGCCTCGTCGGAGTTAGCATTTTCGTCGGGCGGCGTAGCAGTAAACGAAACGCGGAAGCGGCCCTGCGCGTCGGTTTTGGCGGTGCCAGTGGCAATTTGCTGCGATTCGCCGCCGTCGGGATAATAAGGCCGGCGCATCCCGCCATCATTTCGCCCCCCTCCAAAGCCAAAATCCAGCGCGGCCCAGCCAAACATCGGCCACACCGTGCGCCGCACCACGCGGTACTGCACGGCGGCGGCGTCCACGGCGGGGCCGGCGTAGGCCGTAGCTGTGCCGCGCACCGAAAGCGTGTCGCCCAGCTTGGGCGTACCCTTCACCGGGTCGAGCGTGACAAAGAACGTGGGCCGCTTGTAGTCTTCCACCGCGAAGCCCTGGCTGCCAAGCCACTCGTCGTTTGTTCCGCTGGCCCCGGCCACCACCACCAGCTGCATCTGCCCGTTGAGCAGGCCCGAGGGCAGCGTGAAGGAGCCGTGAAAGGAGCCAAAATCGGAGGTGGTAAACGGTAGTTCCTGCACCTGCTGGCCGTTCACGTCGAGCAGGCGCAGGCGCACCGGCGTGTTTTTGAGCACCTCGCTGCGGCCGTTGCTTCCCGGTCGCTGCACCACAATGCTCTTGAAGTACAGCGGCTGGCCGGGGCGGTAGATGGCGCGGTCGGTGTATACAAAAGCGCGCCGCTGCAGCGGCTGTTCGGCCGGCAGCGGCGGCCGGTACCGGCCCAGGTTCTCCGGCACGGCCAACGAGTCACGACCTTTGCTGAGCAGCACCGCCTGCATGTAACGGCGCTGTTCCGGCTGGGCCGGCACAGTCAGCTGCCCGGCAGCATCGGTGCGCAGCGCCGGGCCGGGCGTACGCTCCTGCTTGTTGCTGGAGTAGTCGATAAACCACGGCTGCACCTGCACGCCGCCCGTAAGCTGGCCGGTGCGGCGGTTGAGCGTCCACAGATCGGTGCCCCCGGCGGGCGCCGCCCGGTGCACCACGCTCAGCTCACTTACCGACACAAAAGCATAGGCCGTGGCCACGTTAGCGCGGTCCTTGGCAGGCTGCTCGGCCGCCGTGCTGACCGCGACCAAGTAATGCCCGGCCGGCAGGGCTGGCCCGGGCAGCTCCGCGTTGTGCAGCTTGTAATCGACCGCGCCGGGCAGGGCCAGCGTCCACTGCGCGGCCGGGGCGGTGGCCAACTGGCGGGCGTAGGCTTTGGCTAGATCGGTGCGGCGCTGCCCGGTGGTTTCGCGCAGCAGGGCCGCGGCCGGCAGACGCCAGGCGTAGCCGTAAGCTTTGGTGAGGTTGCGGTACTGCACATTCAGCAGCATCGCCTGCCCGGGCAGCTGTACTTCCAGCGTCTGCACGCCCAGGCGCGGCCGCTCCAGCTCGTTAATCAACTCCTGGGCCCGCGCCGCGCCCACCGATTTGGGAAAGCGCCGTACGGCTTCTTGAGCCAGCTCCCGGGCGATGACCAACTCGTTGCGCTGCTGCGCCAAGCGGGCCCGCTCGGCCTGAAAATCAGCCCAGACGGGCAGGCTTTCGTAGGCGCTTTGGGCCCGGCGCAGAGCCGCCTCGTAAGCGGTGCGCTTGTCGGCAACGGCGGCGTGCTCGTACACCAAGCCCAAGCGCTGCAGCTCCACGGCGGCGCGGGCCGCCGCCTCACCCTTTTGGTGGAAGCGCGTCAGATCCTGCAGCAGGCGCAGAGCGTGCCAGGGGCCGTTAAGTGAATCAGCAGCCGGAGCAGTAAGCGGCAGGGCCAGAAACGCCGCGTCCGGGCCCAGCAGACGCGGCTCGGTGAAGCGGAACTGCTCGGCGGGCCGCGTGAGGTACAGCTCGTCATCGTTCAGCCCTTCGATGGCGCGCTGGGCCAGCAAGTCGAAGAGCGTTGGGCGCAGCGATTGGGCGGCCGGTTCGGCCGGGGTCACCAAGGGACCAAGGTCGCGCAGGGAAGTCTGTTGCTGACGGGCCGCGTCGGTTTCCACGGAAGCGCGGTAGTGGCGCACTACCTGGGCGGCCAGCCGGGCCGCGTCCCAGGTTTGCAGGTCGCCAGCTCCGAGCGAATCGGCAGCGGGCTGCACCTGGGTGCGGTCGTACAGCTCGTAGCGGTTGTACTCCAAGTAATCGTGGTACAGCTCGGCCAGCAGCGAATGCAGCACCGGCCGGGCCGGAAAAGCGGCTCCCGGCAGGTCAGCCTCCAGCAGCTGAATGCCTTTTACGTCGGCGTCTTCCTCCTGCCGCTCCAGCAAGTGCAGACGGTATACCAAGGCGCGCACGTAATCGGCCGTTTGCTGGCTGGCCCGGGTTTTCTGGTAGATATCGAGCACCAGCTTCCGGGCCGAGCTCGTTTGGTCTTTGGCCAGCAGCGCATCGATTTTTTTCCACTGCGCGGCGTAAGGGCCGCCGGCCGGTGGCGCGGAGGCGTTGGAAGGAGCAACCATCAGCAGCAGCCAGAAGGAAAGCAGGAAAAGGAAGAACCGCATGGGCAAAACAAAGAAATTGGCACTAATCAGATGACCGTAGCTAACCAATTCCACACGCTTGGCCCCTGGTTTTATTGCCGGATGGTGGTTTTATCCGCTACCACATGAATATGTGCGCGTGCAACCTCTAGCCGGGCGTTGGCCTACTTTAGCCCAACAACTTCCTGCTCTTCCCCGCTTTGCTCCAGCCCTCCAGGCTGACTGATATGCCGTTACGCATCATCGCCCCCGCCGCTGCGCTGCTACTCTCCTTCTGCGCTCTGGCTGTGCCGGCCCGCGCCCAGTTCAGCATTGGCCCACGTCTGGGCCTGAATGCCAGCACTTTTCACGTATCGAAAACAGCCCCAGGTGAACGGCACCGCCTGCTGCCCGGCGTGCAGTTCGGCGTGGTGTCGCAGATCCGCATGGGGCGCTGGGCCCTGCAGCCGGGGCTGCTCATCTCGCAGAAAGGCTCCCGGGACCGGACCACCCAAACCATTACGCCCGCGCAGGGCGCCCCCGTCACGTTCCGCGAAAAGCACACCCGCCGCATTCCTTACGTGGAGTTGCCCGTGCATCTGGCTTACCAGCCCCGTTGGGCGCACGGCTTCCACGCTTTTGCCGGCCCGTATCTGGCCGTGGGCATCGGCGGCTACTTCGAATCTGACCCGGAGCCGGTTACCATCAACGGCTACACCCTGGAGCGTTTTCGCAGCCCGGTGTCCTACCCCACGCTGCTGGGCGGCTCGTCGTGGTCGGTGCGCTGGGAGGACGTGGGCCTGAACGCGGGCGTTGGCTACCAGAAGGGCCGGCTGCTCATGCAATTACAGCAGAGCTTCGGCGCTACCAACGTATGGCCGGATAAAACGTCCGGCCTGCAGGCCCGGCGCAGTCACCGCGTTAGCTCGCTCACGCTCACCTACCTCTTCGGCCCGAAGCCCCACCCCGACTTTATGCTGGATTAGCGCGGACGGCTGTCGAGCACGCGCTCGGCCTGCGCGATGTGGCGCTGCATGTGCGCAACCATAAAAGCCAGCTGGTCGGTCAGGCGCAGGTGCAGCAACGGCACGATGGCATTGGGAATGCGCACGGCGTTGGCGTTGACGTTGCGCGCTACCTGCAGCTGGTGGTCCAAATCGTCGAGTTGGCGCAGGAACACTTCCACCACGGTGCGCGGCAAGCGGTAGCCGCTGGGCGCAAACTGTTGCGGCGTCTTGAGCGGTTTTTCGCGGGCGGGCACCAGCATGGCCTGCGTGAGCCGCCTGCCGAAAAAGCCGTGCTTCACGTACTCGGCCGGGCGGGTAGCCCGCTCCTGGGCGCGGCGCAGGCGCTGGTTTATCACCGGCAGATACAGCCCGCCAATAATATTTAAGTGCTCGAGGCACTGGCCGACACTCCATTTGCCCGGGGCCGGGCCCCGGTTGAGTTGATCCTCATTCAGGGGCCGAAACCGCTCCTGCGCCACGCGGCGCACGTCGGCCACGGCACGGGCAAGCTGGTCCAGAAACTCAGTGGTACGGGTAGGGACGGGCGCTGCCATCGGTGGGTGGAGAAACGAATGCGGCGAACAAGCAATAACGACTCGGCAGGCCAAGGTACGGCGGATGGGCCGTTTTTGCCAACGCGAAAACGCTTGTCGGGTTGGCCTCCATCAGATGACAGGAGCGTATGCACCTTACTACTGGCCTCTTCCTGCTGGCTGTCCTTCCGCCTTCTCGCTAGCTGATCAGCCCGGTGTGGCCAATGCATCCTTTTCCCAATGGCTGTCCGGCCAAGCCTTTGTTGCGGAAACTGTTTGCATCGGTTTGCCCCTTGAATAGGCGCAGGCTAAGACCAACGTGTCACTCGCGAACCTAGAATAGTCCCGGGCATTCAGTTTTTAGTTAAAAATCTTCCAATAATGGCTGCTTCAACTCGTTAGTACTGTGACAATACGATTGCATTGTGATAGGGAAGCTTTGAATAAGTAGAATAATTTTGTGCAAAAAATTATTTCAAAAGTTCATTATTAATCAAACATTGCTTTTATTTGTCTCGCCAATCCAACACGTTCTAACCTAAATACAACACCCATTCTCTCCACCATGAAAAAACTCGTCACCTCCGCATTGTTGGCGTTGTGCTTCACGGGTGCGTACGCCCAGAGCAACCCATCCATCCCGCAGCGTGCCACTGAATTTACGCGGGCCCTAGCCCCGCAAGTAGGCCTGGATGATGCGCGCCAGCTCCAAGTAAAACGCCTGACGGTGAGCCGCCTGGAGAAAGAGCAGGAAATAGACCGCATGTACACCGGCGACGAAGCCATGCGCCAACCCAAGCTACAGGCCGTAGCGGAGGAATACCGCACCAACTTGAAGTCGCTGCTGACGCCCACCCAATACCAGCGCTACGAGCAGTGGGCGGCTACTGCGCCCGCCAACGCCACGGCCGCCAAGCCCTAGGCTCAGCGTCCTGCTCTGGCTTTTTGTTGTTGCTGTTCGGCCAGCTGGCGGAGAAGCATCAGCGTCTGCTGCCAGAGGTTTTCATACGGGATAATTTCGATTTCGGCGAAAGCCTCACCTGGAGGCGGAGTATCCTGGAGGCGCCCCAGCCAGGTCAGCCCCTTCTTCTCGCAGATTTTCGGGTCAAAGTTTTCCTTTACCGTCAGTTGCAGCAGCCGGAACATCAGCCGGCTGCGCAACGTGGCGGCTTCGCGCAAGTGGGTACTTTCGTACTTCCGCAAGCCTTCCAGGCGCGCCAGCAGCGCTTCAATGTTGCCTTCGCGCAGATAGTGTAGAAACTGCAGAATGAGAATGGCAACGTTGTAGCCCTGCTTGTCGCGGCTGTGATCGGGAATACGCTGTACCAGCTGCGCAAAGTGCAGCGGACGCAGGCCTGCCTCTTCCGGCCGTACGAAATACAGGTAGGCCCGCATCAGGTCCCAGCGCTGCTGAGCCGGCTGCGAGATTTTCGTGACAAAAGGATTTTGCTGCATCCGCCGCAGCAGGTCGCCGGCCAGGGCATAGTCGCCGTCGTGCATGGCCAGCAGGTAGAAGTTTTCCAGGAAAGCAAACCAGTTGTTGCTGGACCGGTGAAACGCCGATAGGTAGCCTTCCGCCACGGCTAGCCCTTCTTTCAGGCGGCGGGCCCGCAGGTGGGCATAAACACTGTAGAATTTGGTGAACCGGCTGTCAAACCGCCGTGGGTTGAGTTTGCCGCGGCCAAACAGGTCTTCCGCCTCGCGCGTGAGCCGGATAATTTCCTCAAAGTTGCCGCTCAACTCCTGCAGGATAAGCTGCATTTTCAGCAACGGGTCGTAGACATTGTAGGTGCCCACCTGCCGGTAAAGCTCCTCTAGCTGCTGTATGATTGCGGGGAGTTCTTGCAGCAGCCGCCGCCGCGACGACACCGAGCGCGCCAAATTCATTTTGGCGGCCCAAAACAAGTGCTGCGCCTGCTGCTCCACGCGCAGAATCAGGCTCAGTCGTTCCAATTGTTTGACGGCGTGCTGGTACTGCGGGTAATCATTAGTCTCGACGTAGATCGTGCGCAGCATTTCCCAAGCGCTGATGGCCTGCGGCGTGAATTCGCCCTCCGTAGCCAGCCGCACAACCTTCCGCAGAATCTGCGGCAGCAATACCCGCTCACTTTCCCGCCAGAGCATGGTGGCCTGATAGAGCATATCGAGGCACTGCTGCTCGTAGCGCCGGAAAGCCGGGTGGCGCGGGTCGGTATGATCCAAAAAGAAAAGGTGGCTGAGCAGCTTGTGCTGCAGGCGCTGCTTAAGCTTGCGCACCGTTGCCTGGCTTTTGGCCGAGCCGCTGTTGTACATGCGCTTGGCTACCTGCAGATTGCTTAGATTGGTACCGGTGACGAGCAATTCCAGCAATTCTTCTTCCCGTGTGGGTACTTCCCCGCGGTTGGCAAACGGAATCAGCGGCAGTGTGCTAAGCCGGCGGTTCGTCACAATCTTTGCCAAATTCACCAGTTCATTCATCCTTCAAGGGCTTAATGCTACCCGTAATAGCTGCTTTGAAGACTTACCCTTAATCTAGAGCTTGGTCACAGCGGGCCTTAATTCTTCCTTTGAAGCTCAAGGCAGCTGGGCCAGCTTTGCATTCTGGATAAAACAGCTTTTTAGCACCTGGTCTGTCACACCCACTGCGTATTTATGCGTAAAAATAACAGGCCAGACGCCCTTCGTTATTCTTTATCAGCTTTTTTCCTCTCACAATCTCAAAACGGCATCGCCTGAATCCTAGTCACGGGCGAAAACACTTCTTCCTTTCGGAAGCCCTACCTCATCGGCCAACTTTGTGTCACTCAAACAATTGACCACCACAAATTTTCACGGCCATGCTGGAACTGCTACTCATTGCCCTCATTCAAATGAATACTCTGTTCGGCACGGAAGTAATGACCGAATCCGCCGACGAGACCACTCCTCCCCCGCCCACCACCACTACGTACACCGGCGGCAACGGCTGGGGCGATACGCACAAATAGCAGATCCGGCTACGCTTCGGTATCTTGGCCGACCTTGCCGGTGCGGTGATGTTCTTGGTCCATGTTCCGATTCGTTATTGCCCGGGCGCTAGCCTGCGGACTCGCAGCACTGACTGCCTGTTCGGCGCCCACTTCCCCAGATAGTGCCAGCGGCGCCACCGTGCGCGTCTGCTGGCCACGTGACCCGGAGTCTCTGCTGCCGGTTTCGTTTCCCAACACGTACGCCGTACAGGCCAACACGCTCCTGTACCAGAGCCTGCTCACAGCCGATGGGCCTACCCGACGGTATGTACCGTGGCTGGCCGCTCTTCTGCCACGCGTCGAGCGCCGTGACTCGCTTACGTACTTGCACTACGAGCTTCACCCGCTGGCCACTTGGGACAATGGCCAACCGGTACTTTCCCGGGATGTAGTCTTCTCCCTGAAGGTTATCAACTGTCCAGGCTTACCCAACGAAAGCCAACGGAGCGCGCTCAGCTTCATTCAGGATGTGCGGCCGGATGCGACGGACCCCCGCCGCTTTACCATGGTATGCCGCGGTTACGCCCCCGAATTTGCTGCCAACAGTGGGGACTTTCCTATTCTTCCCGAATACCTGCTCGATCCACGGGCTCGTTTAGGTCCGATACCCCTGCGACGGTTTACCCAAAGTGACCCGGCCTTATTACACCAACCCGCTATTCAGGCATTCCAACAGGAATTCAACCAAGCGTCACGGTGGCGCGACCCACGTTTTGTCCGTGGCAGCGGCCCGTATGAACTGGTAAGTTGGCAAGCCGGGCAGCAATTAGTGCTAGCCCGCAAGCCTCGCTGGTGGGCCGACCAACTACCACGGCCTGCCCCGCCCTTGGTGGCGCGCCCCGCCCGCATAGAGTTCCACATCGTTCCCAATCCTGCCACGGCCCTGCTGGCATTGCGCCGCGGCGAGCTGGATGTATATCCCAACATGCCCGGGGCCGATTTCCACCGATTACAGACCACCGACAGCCTTCGCTTTCAGTTTTTCACCCCCCCCTCTTACCGGGTGGTGGTATTGGAAACCAACACGCAGCGTGCCCCGCTGCGTGATGAGCTTACCCGGCAGGCGTTGGGCCTGCTCCTGGACTCAGAGCGCCTTTTGCAAGCCACGCAGTACGGGCAGGGCCAGCGCACCACCAGCCTGATTAATCCACGGGAACAATGGGCTTACCATGATAGCTTGCCGCTACGCCCATTCTCTCCCGGGTTGGCGGCTCAGCGGCTGCGGCAGGCAGGTTGGCAGCCTTCGCCTGACGGTTGGCAGCGCGCCGGACAAGTTTTAAACTTGCGTCTGCACTACGCAGCCGGCGACCGTACGTACGAAACCATCGGCCTGCTCCTACAGCAGGCGGCTCGCAGCATTGGGCTAGCGCTAACTCTGTACCCAACGGAAGCCGGGCAGTTGTCACAGCTGCGACGCGAAGGGGCATTCGATCTTTGCCTGCGCACCCTGTACGGCAATCCGTTTTCATACGACCTGCGCCCCTTGTTGCACACCGGTAGCATTGGGGAGGGCGGCGCCAACCGCACGCGCTTTGGCGACGCATCATCAGATCGGCTGCTGGAAACCATCGTCGTTACGGCTGACTCCTCGCAGAAGGCCCGACTCTTGCGCCGGCTGCAGACCTTGCTATACCTGCAAGCTCCCATGATTCCGCTGTTTTTTGAGCCGAACCGCCTCGTCGTGACCAAACGGTTTCGCCAGGTGCGCCCCAGCGGCTTGGAGCCCGGCTACGACGTTACCTCATTCACCCTCACTGAGCCAACGCCGCGTTGACCCGATGGTGGCCACACTGCTCCTGCGTACTGCGCGCGCGTTGGCTACTGCATGGCTGATTACGTCGGCGGTATTCCTGTTGGGCCGAAGCCTGCCGGGCGCGGCCCCGCAGCTGTTTGCGGAGGATCGGGCAATATCCTATGGCACCCGCGCCGAGGCTGAAAGTACCTATCGGCAACGCCTGGGTTTGGAGCAACCGCTTTTCTACTTCCGCTTGCTTCCGTGGGCTTGGCAAGGCACCCCCAATCAATATCACACCTGGCTTGCTCAACTCGCGCAAGGGCACTTAGGTGCTTCGTTCCGCGACGGCACCGCTGTATCCCGGCAATTAGGGCAGGCCCTACGCGTCACCTTACCGCTGACCCTCACCGCCCTTGTCACCTCGGCTGCGCTGGCTTTATGGCTGGCCCTGCGAGCTGCCCGGCGCCCCTTTCTGTATAAGTGGATGCACTCGGCGGCTTATTTGCTTGATGGTACGCCTTTGTTTGTAATAGGTGTGTTGCTGCTGCTGCTATTTGCTAATCCAGACCTTTGGCCATGGTTTCCGGCCTATGGCTTAGGCCACAACGCTCATCCCTTTACAGCTGCCTACCACTTAGCCTTGCCCGTGGCGGCTTTGACGCTGGCGAGTTGGCCGGCGCTGTTTCTACCGTTGGCAGCGGCCCTACGCGAGCAATGGCAGCAACCTTATGTGGTTACGGCTCGGGCCAAAGGTACTGCAGTCGGACAGATAGGGCTCCGCCACGTACTGCCTAATGTGCTGCCGATTTTTATTACTCGCCTCAGCGACTTGCTTCCTAGCGTCGTGGCCGGAGCCGTGGTTATCGAAGTTGTTTTTGCCTTACCAGGCATGGGCCGGTTACTGGCAGAGGCCGCTGCCGCCCGCGACTTGCCTGTGCTGGAGGGCGGTGTGCTGCTACTGGCCGCTACAAGACTGCTGGCTTGGCTATTGGCCGATGTAGCTAACAAATTTTTTGATCCTCGTCTACCGTGGTCCTGAATCAGCTACTGCTGCGGTGCCGCTTCTCGCAGCTGGTAGCTTGGAGCTGGTTGCTGCTGCTTACCATCGCCGCATTGTTGCCAACACCATGGGCACGCCCTGAAGCTGACCTTAGCCAGTTAAGCTTGCCGCCGTCGCCTGCCCATTGGCTGGGTACTGATCCGTACGGACGCGACGTACTAGCCGACCTGCTGGCAGGTACCCGCAGCCTGCTCAGTATCAGCTTGCCAGCGGCAGGGCTAGCTTCTGTGGTCGGTGGGTGTCTGGGCGCAGCTGCGGGCTACTGGGGCAATGATAGGTTGCGGGTGCGGCGTGGGGCCGTATTGATAACATTGGTTGGGTTGCTTGCGAGTATGCTCACGGCTTCCCGCCTGCTGCCGTACTGGCTGCTAGGCATTGGGACCTGTTGGCTGATGAATTGTTGGTTGCCCACTCCTTCTGCCAAGATAGCCCTGCCTTTGGACCATTTGGTTCAAGGTAGCGCCGCCGTTCTGGGCGTTGTACCTCGGCTGGTACTGGTATTGGCCTTAGCAGCGGTTCATCCCCCTTCCAGCACTTGGTTACGGCTTGTATTGGTGCTCACCTGCTGGTCCACCACGGCCCGCCTTACTCGCGCGCTGGTACTACGCTTGAGCATACTTCCTTATGTGGAGGCTGGATACGCCGCCGGATTTTCCCATCGCAGGTTGTTGCTCCGCCACATTCTACCCAATGCGTGGAACAGTTTGCGCGCTACGTTACCTCTCAACCTGAGCCTGTGCTTAAGCCTACAAACGACCTTGTCGTTTCTTGGTATCGGACTAACACCTGACCAAGCCGAGTGGGGAAGAACCCTAGCCAATGCCCGCTTAGAGCCAACGGCCTGGTGGCTGGTTGTGGGCAGCCTATGTTTTCTAACGCTTACTACGTCCTCTATCCACGTAATACTGCCATCCAAAGGCCCGCTAAGTAAAACTGGAGGTTGAGCCACTTTCTTGCGTTACATGTCACAAAACGCAGCAAATAAATCAACTCACAACTTCACATAAGAGAAATACCAAGCATATAAGTCCCTGAAAGTAAAATACATGATTTACAGATCCATGGTCAATAAATGAAATTTAGACCTTCGAATTAGTGTCACGCCCTTAGACCCATCTTCCTTTCACTCGGCCCTGCGGCACGCTTCTTTTGTAACACAAAGGCTAGGGAATGCCCGCCCATTAGCTTTTCCGAAAGGAGAAAGGGCATCTTCAGCTGAGGTTAGTTGCATGCATTTCACCAGTACAATGCAATCCACCATTTTCAATGCCCTTCAGAACCTGGAGGTTGGCTCTGACGCGGTAAGCACAACCGACGGCGTATTGGTCCCGGATGTGTCGAAGGTAGAAGAAGCTTTGCGCCGCGGAGTCGCCGTGCGCATCGGAGATATAATAGTTGGCCTGTTCCCCACCTTGGAAGGGTCAGCTTAAGATACTATCTATCCGGAGATTAGCTACGGAAACGTGGTTCATCTCTAATAGGTTGTTGCAATAGGTGTGTCGAAAAACCGCAGGTACTGCCTGCGGTTTTTTTGCGTGCATACACTGTCACAATGTTCTAAGAAAAAGCCGCTGCCCCATTGGGACAGCGGCTTTCTAACCAATACTCACCGGAATTACTTCTCATCGAAGGAAACCGTGGTGCCACTGGGGACACTGGCTTCCGGGGAGTGAGGAGCACCGGACGGCGTGTCGATACCGGGTAGCGGCGGCTCCGGCACGTCGTTGTGCGTGGGCGACACCCCGCTGGGATGTCCATCACGCCATTCCGAAGCCGTTTGGCTGCGGTCAGTGCCTTCCATGTGTGCCTGATAAGCAGTAGGCACGGCGAAAGGACGCTTGCCAACGAGACGCTCCAGATCATCCTGCAGCAAGACCTCCTTGCGCAGCAACTCCTGGGCTACGGCTTCCAGTTCGGTACGCCGATCAATGAGCAACTGCTTGGTCCGCTCGTACTGGCCCTGAATCATCTTGCGAGCTTCCTCGTCGATGGTCTGGGCAGTGGCTTCTGAATAGGGTTTCGAAAAGCCATACTCGTTGCGCCCCTGCGAGTCATAAAACGATACGTTGCCGATTTTCTCGTTCATGCCGTAGACCGACACCATACCATAGGCACGCTTGGTGATGCTCTCCAGGTCGCTGAGGGCACCGGTCGAAATCTTCCCGAATACAAGGTCTTCGGCAGCACGACCGCCGAGCGTCACGCACATCTGATCGAGCAGCTGCTCGGTGGTGTACAGGAACTGCTCGCGGGGCAGGTACTGCGCGTAACCCAGGGCCGCGTAGCCACGGGGTACGATGCTCACCTTTACCAGCGGCTCGGCGTGCTCCAAGAACCAGCCAGCCACAGCGTGGCCCGCTTCGTGGTAGGCCACGATTTTCTTTTCCTCGGGGCTGATGATCTTATTTTTCTTCTCCAGACCACCGATAACGCGGTCGATGGCGTCGTGGAAGTCCTGCATGGTCACCATCTTCTTGTCGCGGCGGGCGGCAATAAGAGCGGCTTCGTTGCAGACGTTGGCAATTTCAGCCCCGGCGAAGCCCGGCGTCTGAGCCGACAAGCGCTTAGCGTCCACATCCGGAGCCAGGGTCAGCGGCTTCAGGTGCACTTGGAAAATGGCGGTGCGGCCGTTCAAGTCCGGCGGGTCAACCGAAATCTGGCGGTCGAAGCGGCCGGGACGCAGCAGAGCCGAGTCGAGGGTGTCGGGGCGGTTCGTAGCGGCCAGGATGATAACACCGGAATCGGTGCCGAAGCCGTCCATTTCCACCAGCAGCGAGTTCAGGGTGTTTTCCCGTTCATCGTTGCCGCCGGGCACGTTGCCGCGCGAACGGCTGCGGCCGATGGCGTCGATTTCGTCAATGAAGATGATGCACGGCGCCTTGGCCTTGGCCTGCTTGAACAGGTCACGCACGCGGGCGGCACCCACCCCGACGAACATCTCCACGAAGTCGGAGCCCGACAGCGAGAAGAACGGCACGTCGGCTTCGCCGGCTACGGCTTTCGCCAGCAGGGTTTTGCCCGTACCGGGAGGGCCAACCAGCAGGGCGCCCTTCGGAATTTTGCCGCCTAGGATGGTGAATTTCGAGGGATTCTTGAGGAACTCCACGATTTCCTGCACTTCCTCTTTGGCTTCCTCGAGGCCAGCGACGTCCTTAAAGGTGATTTTCACCTTGTCGCCGCCCTCAAACAGCGCCGCGCGCGACTTGCCGATGTTGAAGATCTGGCCACCGGGCCCGCCGGCACCGCTCATGCGGCGCATCAGGAACCAGAAGCCCACCAGCAGCAGGAGCATGAAGCCCCAGCCCGTGAAGATTTCGCCGAAGCCGGTGCGGCTATCCACTTTCAGGCCTACTCGCTGGTCGGCCGGGATATTGGCCTGCAGCTTATCGTAGTCCTCTTTAAACGTTTTGCCATCGATGACGCGGAAGTTGAACTGCGCGCTCTGATCCGACATCAGCGGGCCGCGGTTGCGCAGCTGCTGGCTGTACTTATTGTTCTGCAGGGCCTCTTTCTTGAGCGCGACTTCCACCGACCGATCGTTCACGAGGGTTACCTCGCGCACGTCGCCGGCCTGGTACATCTGCTCAAATTCCTGCTGGCTGATTTCGACGGCCGAGTTACCCCGGTTCAGGTAGTAAAACCCGAACACGAGTATGGTCAGCCCGAGCAGCACCCACAGCTGTACGCCCGGCTTAGGGGCGCCCGGCGTAGGCAGCATGGGTTTTTTCTTTTTCGGAGAAGGAGTGTTATCTGGCATGAATAAGGATGGTCTTCAACGGAGGGAGACACGAAGCTGAACACGCCGCCGAAGCAGATTGTTCGGCACGCCCGACGGCAAGCTGCCGCCCGCGGGCCCGTTTGCCAGGGCTGACGTATCGGCCCCACATTTATTTTATGGACGCCGAAATTTGTCAGCCGTACTGGATGTGCCGGGTTATTTGACGGCCGTTTCCTCCTCGATAAAGGAAATTTCGGCGTCGCCCCAGAGCTCTTCCAATGCGTAGAACGAGCGACGGTCCCGCAGGAACACGTGCACCACTACGTCAACGTAGTCGAGCAGGACCCATTCGCGGTTCTGGCGGCCTTCGGTCTGCCACGGATTTTGTCCGGTGGTCTTTTCCACTTCCTCTTCGACCGAGCGCGCAATGGCGTCGAGCTGGGTATCGGAAGAAGCCGAGCAGATGACGAAGTAATCGGCAACGGCGTTTTTAAGGTGTTTGAGATTGAGTACGACGATGTCAGAAGCTTTTTTGTCCTGCATACCGCGTACGACGAGGTCTGCCAAGTTGTCCGAATCCTGCCGAACCGGGGTAATTTTCATGTGGGCGATGTAGGTTTGTCAACACAAAGTAGCGAAAAACAGGTGGAGCCAATCAGTCCCCAAACGCTGTTCACGGGCCAGCAGGTGCTATGGTTGCCGGAATGTGGCTCCACAAACACCGAGGCGCGCGAACTGCTAGTCCAAAACCGCGCCACCGATGGCTGTACCGTCATAACGGACAATCAAACGGCGGGGCGCGGACAGCGCGGCAACCAATGGGAAGCGGCGCCGGGCGAAAACCTAACCCTTTCGGTGGTCTGGCGGCCGACGTTTCTGCCAGCCGCCGCGCAGTTTCGCCTGAACCTGGCGGTAGCCTTGGGCGTGCACGATTGGGCCACGGGCTTGCTGGGCCCCGACCCAGCCCTGCGCCTGAAGTGGCCGAACGATTTGTTCTACCAGGATCAGAAGCTGGGCGGCATCCTGATTGAGAACACGCTGAGCGGCGCACAAATTCAATCCAGCGTGGTGGGCATCGGATTAAATATCAATCAAAGCCTATTTGGCGTGCCCACGGCCACTTCGCTTAGCCGGCTGACGGGCCGCGCGTACGCCCTGCCGCCGCTGGCGACTCGGCTGCTGGAAAGCTTGGAGCGCCGTTACCTGCAGCTGCGCGCCGGCCAGCATGCGGCCCTGCACGCGGCTTACCGGCAGGTGCTGTACCGCTACGACGAATGGCACCTGTTTGAGGTGCAGAACCAGCGCCTGCAGGGCCGCATCTTGGATGTGACCGACGCTGGCCAGCTAGTGGTGGAGCTGGGCAGCGGGCAGCAGCGTACGTTTGGGCTGCAGGAAATTCGCCACGTGATGCACGGTTGAGTCGGGAGCAGGACCATAAGCAACCAACATCCGCTTCTGGGCGAGTAGGCTGGTAAACCAACCTGCTCATCTATGCCCGCGCCCTAACGATTAAACCTCCAACGTAATCGGCTCTCCAATCGAATGCGGCCCGAGTGGCACAATCCCGGCATGACGCTTGTCTTAGGAGACGACGCACCTTGGGTGCGCGGTTTTCAAAAACCGGATGCCTTTGCTGTCCTACCCAACGCTTTTACAGCGCGACTCACTCTCAACGCCACTTTTCATGAAGCTTTTTACTCGTTTGTTTACTGCTGTCGGCTTGCTGTTGCTGCAGGCCCCGGTCTGGGCAGCGACGGTGGTCGTACAGATCGGCGGGACCAACTACTCCCCGCAAACCGTTAATATCCGCCCCGGCGACGTGGTACGCTTCCAGTGGGTAGACGGGGTGCACCCGACCATGTCGGACAGCAGCCCCGCGGCTTTTCCCACCTTTACCCTGAGCGCCAGCTCACCCACGCGCGACGTGACATTTGCCACCGCCGGCACCTACGACTACCATTGCACGGCCCACGGCGTGCCCGGCGGGGGCATGTGGGGCCGCATTGCGGTGTCGCCGGTGACGGCCACGCAGGAGCTCCGGGGAGAACTGGCGTCGCTGCTGAGCGTGTACCCTAACCCCGTGCGCGGCGGCCGGGCGACAGTGGCACTGGGCGACACCAAAGCCGGCCAAGCCTACCGCCTGCGCGTCACGAACATCATCGGGCGGGAGGTACAAACCCTCACGTTGCGTCCCGAAGCTTTCACCAGCGGACAAGCTCTTGACCTTTCCGGCTTGCCCTCCGGGTTGTACTTCTGTTCCCTCGTCAGCAATGACAAAATTCTGACCACGAAACGCGTAACCGTTCAGAACTAAAACCGGGCCTGGTAGTGTGCTCATGGGAGGGGCAGCTCGTCACGCTGCCCCCGCTAACCAGCAATTTTAGATACCACTTACGGATTTTAAGCAGGTGCCCTGCCACGCAACATCGGTAACGGTTGCGCAGCGGGGCACCACTGTTGTTCCCGTTACCTGTCTTGGCCTGGCGGCCAAGTGGGCGGCCGCGCACCGTGAAATACTTTGACGCTCAGCGTCACTTAGCTAATGCCCCGTCTGCAGGTCAAAAGCCCTTGCGGTTAGGGGTTGCAACCCGCGTGGCAACGGTGGCATTTGATTAGCCGTTAGGTTCTGAACCGTTGCACCTTAACCCACCTGTCATGAGCCAGTCAATTCAGGGGAAAGACTTTTACGCCAGTGTGCTCCAGTTCTACGATCAGGCCGCCCGTCACTCCAAGCTGGACCCGGGCATCCTGGCACAGATCAAGGCCTGCAACAGCATCTACAAAGTCAACTTTCCAGTGGAAGTAGATGGACACATTCAGGTTTTTGAAGGCATCCGGGTGCAGCACAGCCACCACAAGCTGCCCAGCAAGGGCGGCATTCGCTACAGCATTCACGTCGATGAGGATGAAGTAAAGGCTTTGGCGACGCTCATGACGTTTAAGTGCGCCTTGGTGGATGTGCCCTTCGGCGGGGCCAAGGGCGGCGTGAAAATCAACCCGCGCACCAGTTCGGTGCAGACGCTCGAGCGCGTGACGCGGCGCTACGCCAGCGAACTGATCAAGAAAAACCTCATCGGGCCGGGCATGGACGTGCCGGCCCCGGACTACGGCACGGGCAGCCGCGAAATGGCCTGGATTGCCGATACGTACCTAGCCTTCAAGTTCGGCGACACCAACGCCCTGGGCTGCGTGACGGGTAAGCCCGTGGGCCAGGGCGGCATCCGGGGCCGTACCGAGGCCACCGGCCTGGGCGTGTTCTTCGGACTGCGCGAGCTATTTGCCGACGCGGAGCTGCTCCAACCCTTGGGCCTGAGCGCCGGGCTGGCCGGCAAGCGCATCATCGTGCAGGGGCTGGGCAACGTAGGCTACCACGCCGCGCATTTCCTGCAACAGGCGGGCGCTCTGATTACCGGTATTGCCGAGCGCGAAGGCGGCATCTACCATGCCGATGGCCTCGATGTAGCGGCTGTGTTCAAGCACCGCACCAGCAGCGGTTCCATTCTGCACTACCCCGGCGCCGAAAGCCTGGATGATTCGGCTCAACTACTGGAGTACAAGTGCGACGTGCTGCTGCCGGCGGCACTGGAAAACCAGATTCACGAGGGCAACGCGGCGCGCATTAAGGCCAAAGTGGTGGCCGAAGGCGCCAACGGTCCCGTCACGCAGGCGGCCGAGCTGATCTTGCTGGAGCGCGGCGTGGTGGTGCTGCCCGATCTGTACCTGAACGCCGGCGGCGTAACGGTGTCGTACTTCGAATGGTTGAAAAACCTTTCCAACGTCCGCTTCGGGCGCATGGGCAAGCGGGCGGAAGAAGCCTCGCTGCAGCGCCTGGTCACCACCATCGAGCAAACCACCGGCAAGAGCATCAGCCCCCAGGAGCGGGAGCTGATTGTACGCGGCGCCGACGAAATAAGCCTGGTACGCTCCGGCCTGGAAGACACCATGATCGGGGCCTACCACGAGATTCGCGAGGTCATGCGGCAGGTGCCCGGCATCAAGGATTTCCGCACCGCCGCTTTCTACGCCGCCATCGAAAAGGTCGGCGTCAGCTATCAGTCGCTGGGCATATTTCCGTAAGCCGGGCGTCGGCAGCCCTGACAATGCGCCTAGCCCTCCAGGGCCGGACCCTGATATGGCGCTGCTGCATGCTAGGATAAAAATTCCGGTTGTAAGGAAGCAGTCTGACGAAAAGCGGCCCCTCTTCAGGCGGGCCCAACGGGTGAAAGCCGACCGCAACACTTGCCGTAAAGCACCGGCTCTTCCGTCGCTCTTGCGGCCCCAAACCGCCCAACCAGCGGCTGACTTTAGCGTGGCCGTTGGTGGGTGCAGATGCTTTTTCAACGGTGGCCCGCGCTGAAACCTCCCCCCTGGCGTTGCTATTCGGGACGTGCCGCATTTATGCCTACTTTTGGCCTTCCTGAAAATCCCCTTATGCAGCGTTACTCGCGTTTGAATAACCTGGTGGGCTGGCTGGTATTTGCCGTAGCCACCATTACCTACCTGCTCACCCTGGAGCCCACGGCCAGTTTCTGGGACTGCGGCGAGTTTATTGCCTGTTCCTACAAGCTGCTCGTGCCGCACCCGCCCGGAGCACCCACTTTCTTGCTGCTGGGCCGGCTGTTTTCGCTGTTCTCCTTCGGTGACGTAACCAAGGTTTCGGTGCTGGTCAATGCGCTGTCGGCGCTTAGCTCCTCGTTCACGGTGCTGTTCCTATTCTGGACCATCACCATGCTGGCCAAAAAGCTCGTGCTCGGCCGTCCTGGCATGCACGACGACCGGCCGCTGGAGCCCACCACGGGGCAGACCCTCCTCATCCTGGGCAGCGGCGTCGTGGGGGCGCTGACGCTGGCCTTTTCCGACTCCTTCTGGTTCAACGCCGTCGAGGCCGAGGTATACGCCATGTCGTCCTTGTGCACGGCCGCGGTGGTGTGGCTGATGCTGAAGTGGGAAAACCGCGCCGACGAGTACGACTCCGATAAGTGGCTGATTCTGATTGCCTACGTGATGGGCCTGAGCATCGGCGTGCACTTGCTGAACCTGCTGGCCATTCCGGCCCTGGGCCTGATTTACTACTTCCGCCGCACCAACGCCCCGACCTGGGCTGGTGGCTTCATCACGCTGGTGGTGAGCAGCATCATCGTCGGACTGATTCTGGTTGGCATCATTCCGGGACTGCCGTCCATTGCCGGCTCGCTGGAAGTGCTGTTCGTCAACTCCTTTGGGCTACCGTTCAGCTCGGGCCTGATCTTCTTCCTGATTATCTTCTTCGGCCTGCTCTGGTTTGGCTTCCGCTACTCCAAGCAGCGCCAGAGCCGCTTGCTCAACACGGCCCTGCTGAGCCTGGTGTTCATCCTGATCGGCTACTCCTCGTACCTGATCATTCCCATCCGCTCGTCGTTCCTGCCGACCATCAACGAGAATACGCCCAACGACGTGCTCTCATTCGTGAGCTACCTGAAGCGCGAGCAGTACGGCGACCGTCCCCTGCTCTACGGTCCGCAGTTCAGTGCCCAGCCCGAAACGCAGAAGGAAGGCGCCCCCCGCTACGTGCGCGGCAAGGACAAGTACGAAATTGCTGAGTACCGCCTCGAAACCATCTACCGCGACCAGGACAAGGTGCTGCTCCCGCGCCTGTACTCGCCCGACCCCGGCCACATTCAGCAGTACCAGAAGTGGGGCGTAAACGTGCGCCAGCAGCAAGACCCCGAAACCGGCCAGACGACCTACGCCCGCCCCACCATGGGCGAAAACCTGGGCTTCTTGTTCCGCTACCAGTTGGGCCACATGTACTGGCGCTACTTCCTCTGGAACTTCGTCGGCCGCGACTCCGACGTGCAGCAGGCCGGCGTGCTCTGGCCCACGGAAACGGGCAACGGCCTGCCCGAGCGCATTGCGGAAAGCAAAGCCCGCAACAACTTCTTCGCCATTCCGCTGCTGCTGGGCTTCATCGGCCTCTTCTTCCACGTGCGCCGCGACGGCACCAATGCCTTGATGGTGGGCTTCCTTTTCCTCTTCACCGGCATTGCCATTGTTATCTACCTGAACCAGCCGCCCATTGAGCCGCGCGAGCGGGACTACACCTTCGCTGGTGCCACCTACGCCTTTGCCATCTGGATCGGCCTGGGCGTGCTGGGCCTGGCCGAGCTGCTGCGCGCCGTGGTGAAAGCCGACGGTACCCGCGGCAGCATCGCCGTAGCGCTGAGCTTGCTGGCCCCCGGCCTGATGGCCGCCCAGGGCTGGGACGACCACGACCGTTCCGACCGCTACAACTCGGTGGACTCGGCCAAAAACCTGTTGAACTCGCTGCAGCCCAACGCCATTCTGTTCACCAACGGCGACAACGACACCTTCCCGCTCTGGTACGCCCAGGAAGTGGAAGGCGTGCGCACCGACGTGCGCGTGGCCGTGCTCAGCTACCTCAACACCGACTGGTACATCGACCAGATGAAGCGCCGCGCCTACAAATCGGAGCCGCTGCCCATCTCCATGGACCACGCCACCTACCAGCAGGGCACCAACGACTACCTGCCCTACGTGGAGAACCCCTCGGTGCGCGACCTGAACCTGCGCGAGTACATGCAGCTGGTGAAGCAAAACTCCCCGCTGCTGCAGGTGCAGACGCAGAGCGGCCGCCCGCTGCTCTCCTTCCCCACCCGCAAATTCTACCTGCCCATCGACACGGTAGCCTTCGCCAAGTCGGGCCTGATGACGGCTGACCGCCGCGGGCAGCTGGTGGGCCGCATGGAGTGGGACATGGGCCGCGGCGCCATCGAGAAGAAAAACCTGGTGATTCTGGACATGCTGGCCACCAACAACTGGCAGCGCCCGATTTACTTCTCCTCGACGGTGAACTCGCAGGACTTCATGAACCTGCAGCCATACTTCCAGCTGGAAGGCATGGCCTACCGCGTGCTCCCGCTGAAAGACCCGAACTACGACCCGCGCAGCGGGCAGGAAGGCTACGTGTCCAAGGATCTGATGTACGACATCATGATGAAGCGCTTCGCCTTCCGCAACCTCGACCGCGCCGACATCTTCTATGACGAGAACAACCTGCGCTTCCCGGCCAACTACCGCGACAAGTTCTACCGCCTGGCCCAGAGCTACGTGGACGCCGGCGACAAAGCCAAGGCCAAGGAAGTCATGGACTACTGCTTCAAGGTGATGCCCGACAAGTCGATTCCGTACGACTACTACGTGCCGCAGTTTGTGGTGCCGCTGGTGCAGGTGGGCGAAACGCAGAAGGCCAACGAAATCATGGACGTGATGACCAACCGCGCCCAGCAGGCCCTGGCCTACTACAACGCGGCACCCGACGGCGGCCTCTTCGACATGGAAGTGCAGCTGAACCTGCTCACTTTGCAGAGCGTGTACCGTGCCGCTGAGCAGGTTGGCGACCGGGCCCGGGCCTCCAAGGCCCTGAACCTGCTGCAGCAGTACTACCCGCAGGGCGGCTAATCGATCCGCCCGCATGCCACCAAAACAAACCGGCCCTGCATTGCTGCGGGGCCGGTTTGTTTTGGTGGCCCTACGATGCGTCGCGCCGTGTAGCTATTTTGCCGGCCCCGACGTTATGCCTGTGATGAGTCGTTTGCTGCCCTTTCTGTTTGCCCTGCTGACGCTGCCCGCCTACGCCCAGCGCCTGCCCAGTCCGTGGCGCCTCGATTTTGCCGGGCAGTACCAGGCCGGGTGCCCACTGATCGACGCCCGGCGCGAGGGGGACAGCCTGCGCCTGTACGTGCGCTTCCCGGCCGCGACGGTGCCGCGGGCCGACGAGGCGCTGCGCGTAGTGAGCTGGGGCAGCTACGAGTCGCGGCAGCCGGGCTGGCAGGACAACCTCGGGCCGTTCGGGCAAACCAGCCGCGGCAACGACGTGACGGTGAGCTTCTGCGTGCCCGTGGCCCCGCTGGCCGCCGCTACGGTACTGGCCGTGGGCACGCAGCAGGCCATTGCCAGCGCCCCCGAAGCCACGGCATGGCTGCCGCTGACCGCAGCCCTGCGCGCCCGCCCGTTCATCCTCACCGACTCGGCCGGGCGGCCCCTGTTCCGGCGCTACCTGCGGGTGGGCGAAACCGCCCGCGTGGAGGCCATTAGCCCGGCCGCCACCCTCACGCTGCGCCGCTACCCGGCCGACTTCACGCCCGCCCTACCGCCGCATTCCGACCCTGGCCTGCGCCCCGCTCCGCGCACACTCAAGGCCGAAACCGTACGCGAGCTGCGGGCCGACGAGCTCATCCGCTTCACCGAGGCCGGCCTGTACACCCTGCAGCTCGGCGACGCGCCGCCGCTGGGGCTGCTGGTGGAAGCCGGTAACTTCCCGGAAGTCACCACCGCGCCGGAGCTGATCGAGCCGCTGCGCTACCTGACCACCTCCGTGGAGCGCGAGCAGCTGGAGCGGGCTCCGGTGCCCAAGCGCGCCGTGGACGAGTTCTGGCTGCGCGTGGCCGGCAGCGAGCAGAGCGTGGCCCGCCTGCTCATCCGCAACTTCTACGGCCGCGTGGTGGAGGCCAACCGCTTCTTCACCGCTCACAAGCCCGGCTGGATGACCGACCGCGGCCTGCTGTACGTGGTGATGGGCCCGCCCGACCGCGTGGAGCGCTCCGCCAGCACCGAGCGGTGGGAGTACAGCGGGCCCGAACGCAGCGGCACTTACATGTTCCGCGCCAAACCCAGTACCTTTGCTCCTGATTACTACGAACTGGCGCGCCGGCCCGAGTACGAATGGCTCTGGATGCGCGCTGTGCAGCAATGGAGAACAGGCAAGACCGCCCCCGCCCCGCGGGCCGGCCGCTGAACGAGCGCCGCCCCGACTTTAAGAAATACCCCTCGCGCCCGGCCCCGGACCGCAGCATCGAAATGATTTTCGGGTTGCGCCCCATCATGGAGGCTTTGCAGGCGGGCAAGACGCTGGAGAAGATTTACCTGCTCAAAGGCGCTAAGAACACCATCGTCAGCGACATCAGTACGCTGGCCCGGGCGGCCGGCACGCCCATTTCGCTGGTGCCCAACGAGAAGCTGGACAACCTCACCCGCAAAAACCATCAGGGCGCGGTAGCCTTCCTCTCCCCCATCGACTACGCGCCGCTGGACAACATCCTGCCGACGCTGTTTGAGCAGGGCAAGACCCCGCTGATTCTGGTGCTGGACCGCATTACCGACGTGCGCAATTTCGGCGCCATTGCCCGCTCGGCCGAGTGCCTCGGCGTCGACGCCATCGTGGTGCCGACCCACGGCGCGGCCCAGATGAACGGCGACGCGCTCAAGACCTCGGCCGGCGCGCTGACCCGCGTGCCCGTGTGCCGCGAGTCGAACCTGCACGCCACCCTGCGCCGCCTTAAGGACTCGGGCCTGCAAGTGGTGGCCTGCACCGAGAAAGGCAATGAAACGCTGGAAAAGGCTCCCATTGACTTTACCGGTCCGCTGGTGGTGGTGATGGGCAGCGAGGAAGATGGTATCAGCCCCGAGCTGCTGGACCTCTCCGACGCCCGCCTGCGCATTCCGATGATTGGGCAGATCGGCTCGCTGAACGTGTCGGTAGCCAGCGGCATCTTGCTCTACGAGGTGCTGCGCCAGCGCCTGACGGCCGACGCTCAGAACTAGGCACATGCGTTTGCGGCCCGGCCTGCTGCTGTTGATTGTGGTAGCCTTGGGGGCGCACGGCTTCGGCTACGTCAACCTGCACGTGAGCTACAAGTACGAGGTCGATGGCCTGCAACCGGCCCCCAACGAGTCGGCGGAAATTCGCCAGCGGCGCGCCGAGCTGGACCCGCACCTGCACGCCCTGAAGGTGCGGGTAGCCTTGCTGCTGAGCGTTGGCCTGCTGCTCGGCACGACGTATCGGGTTCGACTCACCCCAGCTGCCGCCTAACTTTCCAACAAACTAAAAAGGCCCTCTCAGCATGCTGAGAGGGCCTTTTTCATGGACTGGATAAAGCGGCTTAGTTGTAGCCCGCGCCTTTTTTCGACTTCACGTCGGCCACGAATTCCTTCACGCGCTGCTCTTCGGTACGCTTGCAGATCAGCAGCACGTTGTCGTACTCGGCCACGATGTAGCCTTCGAGGCCCTGCACGACCACGAGACGCTCCGATGGCGTCTTAATCACGCACTCTTTCGTGTCGTAGAGCATGGCGTCGCCGTCGATGACGTTGTTCTGCTCGTCGCGGCGGCCCATGCGGTGCAGCGAATCCCAAGTGCCCAGGTCGCTCCAGCCGAAGTCGGCGGGCAGCACGTACACGTTGTCGGCCTTCTCCATGATGCCGTAGTCGATGCTGATGTTGCGGCTGCGCGAGTAGGCTTCGTCGATAAAAGCCGACTCCTGGGCAGTGCCCAGGCGCTCGGCGCCTTCGTCAAACACCTCGGCAATGTCGCTTAGGTACTGGTGGAACGCCCGCACGATGACGTCGGCGCGCCACACGAAGAGGCCGGAGTTCCAGAGGAAGTCGCCGCTGTCCACGAACATCTGCGCCAGCTCCAGGTTGGGCTTCTCGGTGAAGGTCTTCACTTTGCGCAGGTTGGTATCGGCCAGCTTCTGCTCGTCCATGAACTGGATGTAGCCGTAGCCGGTATCGGGGCGCGAAGGCTGAATGCCGAGCGTGATGAGCACATCGTGCTGCTGGGCGGCCTGCACGGCCTGGCGAATCGTATCCTGGAACACGTCCTCCAGCAGCACCGCGTGGTCGGCGGGCGTCACGATGATGGTGGCCTGCGGGTCGCGCTGGGCGATGCGGTAGCTGGCGTAGGCGATGCAGGGCGCGGTATTGCGGCCGATGGGCTCCCCCAGAATCTGGTCGGGCTGCAGTTCGGGCAGGTGCTGCTGCACCAGCTCGGTGTAGTCGCGGTTGGTCACCACGAAGACGTTTTCGGGCGGGCAGATGCCGGCAAAGCGGTCGACGGTGAGCCGCAACATGGATTTGCCGACGCCCAGCACGTCGTGAAACTGCTTGGGGTTGTTGGTCCGGCTAAAGGGCCAGAAGCGGCTGCCAATGCCACCGGCCATGACCACGAGGTACGTGTTCTGATTCATTCAGAGGAAGAAATGGAAGAGCCTGGCGGCAGGCCAAGGGGGAATAGCGCCGCCGCCGTTGGGCCCGGCAAAGGTAACAAATCCCTCAGACCAGCCCTTCGCGCAGCAAATCGTGCAGGTGGATAAAGCCCTGAAAGTGCCCGGCTTCGGTCACCACCAGCTGGGTAATGTTGCGGGCCTGCATGCGGGCCAGGGCCTCCGCGGCGAATTCCTCCACCTCGATGGTCACCGGGCTCGGCGTCATGATGGCGCGGGCCCGCACCTCGTACAGCCGCTCTGGGGCGAAATTGGTGAGCATGCGGCGCAGGTCGCCGTCGGTAATGATGCCCAGCAGCTGGCCCGCCGCGTCGAGCACGGCCGTGGCGCCGAGGCGCTTGCCGGAAATTTCTAGAATGATTTCGCGCAGCCCGGCGTTATCCAGCACGTGCGGCATCTGGTTTTGCCGGCTCAGGTCGCCCACTTTCAGGTAGAGCTTTTTGCCCAGCGTGCCGCCCGGGTGCAGGGTGGCAAAGTCGCGGGACGTGAAGCCACGCGACTCCAGCAGGGCCACGGCCAGCGCGTCGCCGAGGGCCAGGGCGGCGGTGGTGCTGGTGGTGGGCGCCAGGTTGTGGGGGCAGGCTTCGCGGTCGACGGGCGCGTGCAGCACAAAGTCGGCTTGCTTGGCCAGGTAGGAGTCGCGGTTGGAAACGAGCGCGGCCATGGGTACCTGTTTGCGGCGCAGCAAGGGCACGAGCACCTTGATTTCGGGCGTGTCGCCCGACTTGCTGATGCAGATGACAAAGTCGCCCTGCTGAATCATGCCCAGGTCGCCGTGGATGGCGTCGGCGGCGTGCATAAACAGGGCCGGGGTGCCGGTGGAATTGAAGGTGGCCACCATCTTGCCGGCGATATGCGCACTTTTACCGATGCCGGTAACGACCACGCGGCCATGCAGTCCCAAAATGGTCCGCACGCAATCTTGGAAATCTTCGGTTTGGCCTATAGCTTCGGCTACACCCCGAATGGCCTCAGCTTCTTGCAGAAGCACATTTTTTCCGATGGTATTGACGTCGGTCAGCGGTTTCAATCTAAATTTGTCTAGATTGAGCAGTAAACCCCGTACGTAGTTTTCGCTTGGTTTACCCTTTGCTCAGAAGAGGAAGTACGATGTCAGAAGCAGCAAATACAGCAGAACTTTCAGCGCCCGTGAAAAAGGCGACGAAGCCCGTAGCGGCTGACCTGAAGGCCAAGTTAAAGGAAGTTTTTGGCTACGGTCAGTTCCGCGGCACGCAGGAGGCCATCATCCAGAACGTGATGGATGGCCACAATACCTTCGTGATTATGCCCACGGGGGCGGGTAAGTCGCTGTGCTACCAGCTGCCGGCGCTGGTGCTGCCGGGCACGGCCATCGTCATCTCGCCGCTCATCGCCCTGATGAAAAATCAGGTGGATCAGCTCAACGCTTTCGGCGTGAACGCGCAGGTGATGAACTCCACGCTGACCAAGACCGAGGCCAACAAGGTGAAGCGCGACGTCATCAACGGCGACGTGAAGCTGCTGTACGTGGCGCCGGAGTCGCTGACCAAAGAGGAAACCCTGGACTTCTTGCAGAAGGCCACCATCTCGTTCGTGGCCATTGACGAGGCGCACTGCATCTCGGAGTGGGGCCACGACTTCCGGCCGGAGTACCGGCGCATCCGCGGCATCATCGACGACATCGGCGTGAACGTGCCGATCATCGCCTTGACGGCCACCGCGACGCCCAAGGTGCAGCTCGACATCCAGAAAAACCTGCAGATGGACGACGCGTCGGTGTTTAAGTCGTCGTTCAACCGCACCAACCTCTACTACGAAGTCCGGCCCAAGCACCAGACCAAGAAGGCGCTGATTCAGTTCGTGAAGCAGCAGAAGGGGCAGGCGGGCATCGTGTACTGCCTGTCGCGTAAGAAGGTAGAGGAAATTGCCGAGCTGCTGCGCGTCAACGACGTGCGGGCCCTGCCCTACCACGCGGGCCTCGACCCGCAGACGCGCATGCACAACCAAGACGCGTTTCTCAACGAGGACTGCGACGTCATCGTGGCCACCATCGCCTTCGGCATGGGCATCGACAAGCCGGACGTGCGTTTCGTGATTCACTACGACACGCCGAAAAGCATCGAGGGCTACTACCAGGAAACCGGCCGCGCCGGCCGCGACGGCCTCGACGGGCACTGCCTGATGTTCTACAGCTACGAGGACATCGTGAAGCTGGAGAAGTTCAACAAGGACAAGCCCGTCACGGAGCGCGACAACTCGAAGCTGCTGCTGCAGGAAATGGCCAACTACGCCGACTCGGCGGTGTGCCGGCGCAAGCAGCTGCTGCACTACTTCGGCGAAGTCTACGAAAAGGACTGCGGCTTCTGCGACAACTGCCGCCACCCGCGGGAGAAGTTCGAAGCCAAGCAGTACGTGCAGCTGGCCCTGCAGGCGGTGGTGCAGACGGAGCAGCGCTTCGGCATCGAGCACCTGACGGCCGTGCTCACGGGCATGACCAACCCGCACGTGGAAAGCTACGGCCACGACCAGCTACCGGTGTACGGGGCCGGCAAGGACCAGGACATTGCCTTCTGGCACTCGGTGATTCGCCAGTGCATGATTGCCGGCTTCCTGGGCAAGGACATCGAAAACTTCGGCGTCATCCGCATCTGCCCCAAAGGCGAGGACTTCCTGGCCGAGCCGTTCAGCATCAAGTTCTCGAAGGACCATAACTACGAGGAGGAAGTGCAACAGGAAGAGCAAAAAGAGGAAGTCCAGCAGGCCGCCGGTCACGACCAGGCGCTGTTCGACATGCTGAAGGCCCTGCGCAAGAAGCTGGCCCACCAGAAAAACCTGCCGCCTTACGTGCTGTTTCAGGACCCGTCGCTGAAGGAAATGGCCACCACCTTCCCCGTGAAGATGGAGGACCTGGCGCACGTGTCGGGCGTAGGCCAGGGCAAGGCGCAGAAGTTCGGCGGCCCGTTCCTGGAACTGATCAAGAAGTACGTCCAGGAAAACGACATCGAAACCGCCGCCGACGTGGTGGTGAAGTCGGCCGTTAACAAGTCGAAAATCAAGATTTACATCATTCAGCAGATCGACAAGAAGATGGATCTGGAGGAAATTGCTTCCTCCAAGGGCATCGACATGCGGGAGCTGATGGAAGAAATCGAACACATTTGCTACGCCGGTACCAAGCTCAACCTCGATTACTACATCGACTCGGTGCTCGACGTGGACCGGCAGGAGGAGATTTACGACTACTTCATGACGGCCCAGACCGACAACATCGCGGTGGCCTTGAAGGAGCTTGGCACCGACGACTACACGGAAGAAGACCTGCGCCTGATGCGCATCAAGTTCCTTAGCGAAGTCGCCAACTAAGCCCGCCAACCTTGGCTGATTGCCTCCCTCAAGCACCCGTAGCGCCTGCTGCGGGTGCTTTTTGTTGGGCCACGTCCTGCGCAGCGGGAATTCCGACTGTCATGGGGCTGTTGCTTTCCCGCAGCCCTATGACGGTCGGAATTCCGAACCCAAGCCGGGCTTTCGCACCCATTGCCGTCGTGGCGCCTGCAACCTTTTGACGCGGCTGGCACCTTTGCCTTTCCTCACTCATTTTACTCCCTCTATGCTGCGACAAGTAATTGCGGCTTCCGTACGCACCACGGCCGTTGCCCTGGCCCTGGTAAGCGTTGCGGATGCGCAGGCGGCTCCCAACCCGCTGTTCCTGGCTTTCAACCAGCCCATTGCCTTCCAGAAGGTCACCAAGGCTGACATCAAGCAGGCCACCGATCTGGTCATCAGCCAGACCAAAACCTCGCTGGCCACCATTTACCAGGTGCCGGCCGGCAAGCGCACCTTCGCCAACACCCTGTTGGCCGTCGACAACCTGGAGGACAACCTCGGCCGCGTATCCGGGCCCATCAGCATCCTATTCAACGCCAGCCCCGACTCGGCCGTGCGCAACGAGGCGCAGCGCAGCTTGGCCGTGCTCAGCAAGTACGGCAACGAGCTGGCCCTCGACGAGGAGCTGTACAAGGCCGTGAAGGCTTACTCGCAGACCAAGGACGCCCAGGCGCTGACCGGGGCGCGCAAGAAGTACCTCACCGAAACGGTAGAGGACTACGAGCGCAACGGCTTTGCCCTCACGCCCGAGAAGCGCAAGGAACTGCAGCAGATCAACAACCGCATCGGCGACCTGAGCCTGGCCTTCGGCGCCAACATTGCCAAGGACCGCGGCTACTTGCTGGTGAGCGAAGCCGATCTGAAGGGCCTGCCCGCGGACTATATCAAGAGCCGCCCGAAAGAAGGCGACCAGTACAAAATCGGCCTGGACGGCCCGGCGTACGGCACCTTTATGAAGTACGCGCAATCGGACGCGCTGCGCAAGCAACTGTACACCAAGTACAACAACCGCGCGGCCGATGCTAACCTGGACGTGCTCAAGCAGCTGCTGCAGGAGCGCCAGAAGAAGGCGCAGCTGCTCGGCTACAAAACCTACGCGGCCTACCAGACCAGCAGCCGCATGGCCAAAAACCCGGAAACGGTATGGGCCTTCGAGAACAAGCTGGTGGAGCGTGTGAAGCAGAAAAGTCAGCAAGACCTGGACGAGTTGCTCGCCGAAAAGCGCGCCTATCTAAAGGACCCGTCGGTCACGAGCATCGCGCCCTGGGAGTCGTCGTTCTACAACAACCTGCTGATGCAGAATAAGTACCAGCTCGACGCGGAGAAGACCAAGGAGTACTTCGAGCTGAACCACGTGGTCGACGGGCTGTTCCAAACCACCCAGGCGTTGTTTGCGCTGAAGTTTACGGAGGTGAAAAACCCCTCGGTATGGCACCAGGACGCGCGCATGTTTGAGGTGCAGCGCGACGGGAAGCTCATCGGCCGCTTTTACCTCGACCTCTACCCACGCGACAACAAGTACACCCACGCCGCCTGCTTCGGCGTGAGCAAGGGCAAGCTGACCAGCAAGGGCTACCAGCTGCCGACGGCCGTGCTGCTTTGCAACTTCAACGCGCCCACGCCCGGCAAGCCCGCGCTGATGTCGCATGGGCAGGTGGTGACCTTCTTCCACGAGTTTGGCCACGTGATGCACAACCTGCTGACCACGGCCGAGCTGAGCGGGCAGTCGGGCACCAGCGTGAAGCGTGATTTCGTGGAGGCGCCCTCCCAGATCCTGGAAAACTGGGCCTGGAACTACGACGCGCTGAAGACCTTCGCCAAGCACTACCAGACCGGCGAGGTGCTGCCCAAGGCGCTGTACGACAAGATGTGGGCCGCCCGCAACGTGGGCTCGGGCATTGCTGCCTCCCAGCAGATTCTGTACGGCACCCTGGACATGACCTTGCACGACAAGTTCGACCCGAATGGCACCGAGACGACCACCGACGTGCTCAAGCGCCTGCAAAACCAGATTACGCCCTTCGCCTACTTGGAAGGCACCAACATGCAGGCCGCCTTCGGCCACTTGACGGGCTACGGCGCGGGCTATTACGGCTACATGTGGTCCAAGGTCTACGCCGAGGACATGTTCTCGGTGTTCGAGAAAAACGGCATCATGGACCAGAAAACCGGCCTGCGCTACCGCGACCTGGTGCTGGCCAAGGGCGGCACCGACGACGAGTACAACCTGGTGAAAAGCTTCCTCGGCCGCGAGCCAAACCAGGAGGCTTTCTTCAAGTCGCTGGGTCTGTAATACCGCCCGCTAACCAGAACGAAAAAGCCCGCAGCTGCCGCTGTGGGCTTTTTTTACGGCTGCCGTGCCCACTCACCAGGGCCAGATAGTATCTTCCGCTATGCGTGAAATCGTCCTGTACATCGCAGCCTCCCTCGACGGCTACATTGCCGAGGAAGACGGGGGCGTAAGATTTCTAAAGCCCTTCGAAGCGTCCGGGCAGGACTACGGCTACCGGGAATTTGTCGGCTCGCTGCAGGCGGTGGTCACCGGGTCGAAAACCTACGAGCAGGTACTGGGCTTCGGCCTGCCCGAGTGGCCGTACGCCGGCCTCGATACCTACGTGTGCACCCGGCGCGAGCTGCCGACCACGGTGGATCCGCGGATCCGGCTGTGGCCCGGTTCGGTGACGGAGTTGGTGCAGCAGCTGCCCGAGGGCCGCACGTGGCTGATGGGCGGCGGGCAGCTCATCGATTCTTTCAACGCCGCCGGGCTGATCGACCGGCTCATGCTCGCCGTGATGCCCGTGTTTCTGGGCCACGGCATTAAGCTGCTGACGCCGCCGCCGCCGCAAAAATTAATGCTCGAAAAGGTCACGCGCTACCCCGACGGCGTACTCATGCTGGACTACGCGCTACGGTCCTGATGACTGCTCCCCTAACCCGCCGGCTGCCGGCACGCCTGAGTATCCAACCCCTTCGGCCATTCTGTTGGCAAGCACAACGTAAGCTCTACCAATCAGTTAGAACAATCTTGCCGTAACAGCAAAAAGGCCCGCTGCAAGAGCAGCGGGCCTTTTCGGTGCATGAAAAACTTTTACGTTAGCAGTATTCGGCAAACGCGCCCTGAAGGTTGTCCACAATGCGCATCAAATCGTTGCCTTCGATGTGGTACCGCTCGATCATGTGCACCAGCTCGCCGTCCTTGAACAGCGCAATGCTCGGCGACGAGGGCGGATAAGGCAGCATGAACTCGCGGGCTTTGGCTACGGCTTCGGTTTCCATGCCGGCGAAAACGGTTACCAGCTTGGCGGGCTTCTTGTCGGAGCTCGACAGGGCCATTTTCAGGGCCGGGCGGGCCTTGGCGGCGGCGCAGCCGCACACCGAGTTGACGGCTACGAGCACGGTGCCTTCCTGCGTGTTGAGGGCCGACTCGACTTCTTCGGGCGACATGAGCTGCTCGAAACCGGCTTCGGTGAGGTCTTGGCGGATGGGGGCCACCATGTATTCGGGGTACATTGCCATGATTGACAAGGGCTTGGGGTACGTAAATAACGTGAGCATCGGCGGGTCAGCCCGCAGCTTGCAAAATTACGCAAACTCCGCTTGGCGCCGGTTCGCTGTATAACCACCGGGCCCCGGGCAGAAGTTTAGGTTTGGCCAAATTAACTCTTCTCGCATGACGCCCGCTGAATTCACCGCTACCCTGAGCGCCGCTGCGCCGCCCGCGCAGCTTTCCCCCCTGCTGCGCGCCCTGTGGCTGGAGCACCGCGGCGACAGGGATGGCGCGCACGAACTGGCCCAGCAGGACGAAGCTTCCCCACTCGCCTGCTGGCTGCACGCCTACCTGCACCGCCGCGAAGGCGAACTAGGCAACGCGGGCTACTGGTACCGCCGCGCCGGCCGCAGCCGCTTCGCCGGCTCCGAGGCGGAGGAATGGCAGGCCTTGGTGCAAACCGTCCTGCACAAAGAAGACGCTCGAAAGTAGCCGCTACGGAAAAATGCAATATATTTCGACAAAACCCAGCGCATACCCCAACCTGCGAGTCGTCGATGAAACAATACGTATTCTTATTTGGAGGGATTCTGACGGGATTTGCGGCCCAGGCGCAAACCGATACCGTGCGGGCCTCCACCCTGCCCCCGGCGCAGCTCGCCGAAAAATATTACAATAGCGGCGTCGCGAAGTTCAACGACAAGAGCTACAACGCAGCCATCCAGGACTTCGACAGGGCGCTGGCCGCCAAGCCCGATTTTGCCAAGGCTTACTACAACCGCGCCGCCACCCGCTACGAGCTGAAGCAGTACGCGCCGGCCGTGCAGGACTACAACGAAGCCATCCGCCTCGACCCGAACACCTTCACGGCCTGGTACGGCCGCGCCCAGGCCAAGCAGGCCCAGGGCCAGGCCGCCGAAGCCGAGCAGGACTACGGCAAGGTCACCGAAATCAAGCCGGACTACGCCGCCGCCTGGTACGACCGCGGCGCCCTGCGCTTCGAGAAAGGCGACTACCCGGCGGCCCTGCAGGACTTCACGCAGGCCACCAAGGTGGATCCGAAGTACGCGTACGCCTGGCACGACCGCGCCAGCACCGAGCGGCAGCTGGGGCAGGCGGAAGCCGCCGTGCGCGACTACACCGAGGCCCTGCGCCTCAACCCCGACCTGTACGTGGCCTTGCTGAACCGCGCCGCCGCCAAGCGCCGGCTGAAGGACTACAAAGGCGCCCAGGAAGACTATTCCGATTACCTGCGCCGCCGCACCGACGACCCGGTGGGCTACCTCGGCCGCGCCGGTGCCCGCTACGAAGCCGGCGACTACCAGGCCGCCGTGGACGACCTGACGCAGGCGCTCAAGCTCAAGCCCGACTACGCCCTGGCCCTGAACAACCGCGCGGCGGCGCATCAGCGGCTGAAGAACTACAAAGCGGCCGAAGCCGACGCCTCGGCCGCCATTCAGCTCAATGCCGAGTACGCGGAGGCCTACCTGAACCGGGGCCACGCGCGCGAGATGCTGCGCAACGTGTCCGGAGCCTGCCAGGACTGGCGCCGCGCCGCCGCGCTGGGCATTCAGGCGGGTACGAGCTACGCCGCCAACTCGGGCTGTGAGTAGCAATAGGCTGGTGCTTTAACGAGTTCGTTCTCTGCGCCTCCGGCGCAACCCACGGTGTCTTCGGCGGGCCAACAGCGCCTGCCCCCTCTCTCGACAAACATGCTTAGATATCTATACGCCTCTTCCTTCGCGCTGCTGCTGGCGCTGGGCGCTCAGGCGCAGAACATTGAATTCACCAAGGATGAGTTCAAGGGCGACAAGGAAAGCCTGAAGAATGCGCTGAAGGAGCTCAAGGAAGCCAACAGCTGGTACGAGTCGGATCCGGCGCGCTACGAGCAGGCGCTGCCGCACTTTCTGGCGGCCCAGCAGGTGAACCCCAACAACGCGGAGCTCAACTTCCGCATCGGGCACAGCTACCTGAACTCCACCTACAAATCAAAGGCACTGCCTTACCTGCAGAAGGCCTACCAGCTCGACCCGCAAGTGGACGCACGCATCCGCTACATGCTGGGCCGCGGGCTGCACCTGAACGCCCGCTGGCAGGAGGCCATTGCCGAATACAAAGCCGCGATGCCCGCGCCGGGCAGCAAAAACGCCACCGCTCAGCAAAACGACATTCGCAAGAAGATTCAGGAGTGCGAGTCGGGGCTGGCCCTGCAGAAAACGCCCACGCGCGCCTTTATCGACAACGTGGGCACGGCCATCAACACGCCCTACCCCGAGTACGGCCCGGTTATCACGGCCGATGAATCGGTGATGCTGTTCACCTCGCGGCGCGAGGGCGGCACCGGCGACGAGAAAGACACCAACCTGGGCGGCTACTTCGAAGACATCTGGCAATCGGTGAAGGGCGCGGACGGGCAATGGCAGGCAGCTCGGAACCTTGGGGCCATCGTCAACACCAAGGGCCACGACGCGGTGGTGGCTCTTTCCCCTGACGGGCAGAAGCTCATCACCTACGTGGAGGACGGGGCCGGCGACCTGCACGAGGCCGATCTGAAGGGTACGAACTGGAGCAAGCCCGGCTCGCTGGGCCGGCGCATCAACGGGGGCCAGTCGCACGAATCCTCCGCGGCCTACGCCCCCAACGGCCGCATGCTGTACTTCATCAGCAACGGCGCGCCGGAAACTTCGCGCGGCGGCCACGACATCTGGCGCCTCGACATCGAGGGAAAGGGCAAGGCCGAAAACTTGGGTTCCGTCATCAACACGCCCTACGACGAGGACGGCATCTTCGTGCACCCCGACGGCAAAACCATCTACTTCTCGTCCCAGGGCCACAACTCCATGGGCGGCTACGACATCTTTAAGTCGGAGTGGAAAAACGGGCAGTGGACCAAGCCCGAAAACCTGGGCTGGCCCATCAACACGCCCGACGACGACGTGTTCTTCGTGCTGTCGGCCTCGGGCCGGCACGGCTACTTCGCCTCCTCCCGCGACGATACGCAGGGTTCCCGCGACATCTACATGATTACCTTCCTGGGTCCCGAAAAGCCGCCGGTCATTTCCTCGGAGGAGCCGCTGCTGGCCTCGCGCGCCGCGCCGGTGCGCCAGACGCTACTGGCCCCCGCCGTGCCCATTGCCACGGCCCAAGTGACCATCCTGAAAGGCACCGTAACCGACGCCGACTCCAAAGAGCCCATCGAAGCCACCATCGACCTGGTCGACAACTCGCTCAACCAGGTTATTGCCTCGTTCCGCTCCAACGCCAGCTCGGGCCGCTACCTCGTGTCCTTGCCCTCGGGCGTGAACTACGGCATTGTGGTGCGCAAGGAAGGTTACCTGTTTCACTCCGAAAACTTCGACCTGCCGGCCGGCGCGGCTTATTCCGAAGTGGTAAAGGACATTCCGCTCAAGAAGCTGGACGTGGGCGCGAAGGTGGTGCTCAACAACATCTTTTTTGACTTCGACAAGGCTACGCTGCGCAAGGAAAGCACCGCCGAACTGGAGCGCCTCGTGCAGCTCATGAACGTGGAGTACCCGGCGCTGCGCATCGAAATTTCGGGCCACACCGACAACGTGGGCAAGGCCGAGTACAACAAGGACCTCTCGCAGCGCCGCGCCAAGGCCGTGGTGGATTACCTCACCGGCAAGGGCGTATCCGCCGGCCGCCTCTCCTCGGCTGGCTACGGCGACACCCAGCCCGTGGCCCCCAACACCACCAAAGAAGGCCGGCAGCTGAACCGCCGCACCGAGTTTAAGGTGCTCGGTAAGTAACGGCACCCGCACCCCGTTCATGCACCGGCCCGGCCCCATCATGGTGGGGCCGGGCCGGTGCATGAACGGGGTGCGGGTGCCAAGTGGGACAGGCACGCTTACCGATCCTGTCCGTCAGGCTTGTGCTGGGCGGCGAGCGAGTCGGCAGCCCCGGGGCTCGGCGGCAGGAGCCGGCACAGCTGCTCCCCCCCCGGCGCGCGTCGGGCTGTCGGGGGTAGCGCTGCTCCCCGTTGCGAAAAGCCGTCTCCAAGGCTGCGGTGGCGGGGCGGACGGGCAGAGCCATTGGCGCTGGGTTTAGCGAAGCGCTACCGGCGTGGCTCAACAGCCGTTGCCGCGTGACCTTCCAGGTCGAAGAGCGCGGCCAGCATTTCCACTAGCGGGCCAGTTTCGCCGCGCTGGCAGGCGGCCTTGAGCCGCAGCACGGGTTTTTTGAGCACCTTCTGCATCATGGCGCGCGTCAGTTCGTCTACGCGTTCCATTTCTTCCGCCGACATTTTCTTGCGGTGGCGGCGCACCTCTTCCTGCCGCAGCTGCTCCAGCGCGTTTTTGAGCTTCTGAATGGTGGGCGACACCAGCAGCTCGTCGCTCCAGCTTTGCAGATCAGCTAGGCACTCGTCAATGATGGCGCGCACCTGCGGCACAGCGGCCAAGCGGCGCGCCAGCGCGGCAGCGGTGCTGCGTTGCACCGCCTCGAGGGAGTACAGCATAATCCCCGGCACCTCTTCCACCGCGGGCGCAATGCTGCGCGGCATGGAGAGGTCAATGAGAAACTTGTAGTCGAGCACGGGCACCGAGGCCAGCAGCTCGCGGGTGATGAGGGGCTGTGAGCCGGCCACGGCGGAGATAACGACGTCGGCCTGCTCGATGCCGTGCGCCAGATCGGCCAGGTCCAGCACCCGAACCCCGCATTCCTGGGCCAGCACTTCCGCCCGGGCGCGGGTACGGTTGCACACGGCTACGTCGGCAAAGCGGTGGTGGGCGGCGAAGTACCGGCAGGTATCGGCCCCGATTTCTCCCAGCCCCACCAGCAGCACGCGCGGCGCGGGCAGGTGGCTGGTGAGCCGGTTGACCAGCTCCAGGGTGGCGTATGAGGTGGAGGCAGCCCCGTCGCGGAAGTTTGTTTCCTGCTCCACGCGCTTGTGAGCGAGGAAAATGGTGTGCAACAGCCGGTGCAGAAACGGCCCGGCGGTGGACTCATCGGCGGCCCACTGGTAGGCGCGCTTCACCTGGTTGCTGATCTGCTGGTCGCCGACGATTTGCGCCTCGAGGCCCATGGCCACCGCAAACAGGTGCTGCGCGGCGGCGCAGGCTTCCGCAATGCAGTTGAAATACGCGGTGTGACGCGGGTCGGCCGCGGCTCCGCAGATGCGGTGCAGCGCGGCGATGATGGCGGCGCTGCTCTCCTGCGGCGCGCTGTAGTACACTTCCGTGCGGTTACAGGTACTGAGCACCAACACGTCGGCCAGCTCCAGTTCATCGCGCAGCGTGCGCAGCAGGCGGCGGCAGGCCAGTTCGTCCAGGGCCAGCAGTTCCCGGAGGGCGAGCGGCGCGTGCAGGTGCGAGAGGCTGACGGCCTTGAATGGCGGGTGCATCGGAAATACGGGAACGAATGCAAGAAAAGCGGACGCTAAACCTAGGCACGGCCCTTGGGCCCGCCGCCGCTGCCCTCAATCAAGGGTGCGGCGACGGGCGTATGGCGAGCCGGCAGCCGCAGTTAGTGGCCGACGACGTCGTTGTGCATCGCGTCGATGATGGCGTACACTTCGGCTTTGTCTTTGTCGGATACGCGGTTGTCGTTCAGCGACTTCTCCAGCTGCTGGCGCCACACGCTGAACTCGTTGTGGGTAATGTTCATGCCGGTGTGTGCTGAAAGCATGCTCTTGCCTTTGTAAGTCAGGGGGCCGCCGGCCGCCTCGCCCAGCTGGTCCACGAAGTTGTTGCGCAGGCGTTGCAGGCGCGTCGGGTCCGTGGGGGCCTGCCCGTTTTTGCCATTCACGGCGTCGAGCAGTTCTTGGTGCGAGCGGAGCATGGCCGAATTCGGCGTCTGGGTTTCGGCGCCCACGTTGGCAATCAGGCCGTCCACGATCTTGGCGACGCCTTCGGTTTTGCCCAGGCGGTCATATAGCGTTGGTTCGGCCTGCTTTTTCCCGCAGGAATGCAGCATCAAGCTACCGGCCACCAGGCCAGTCAGGAGTAAGCGACTTTTCATACATAAAGAGAAAAAGGTGGAAAGCGGGGGAAATGGCGGCACAGACAATCAGATCGTCACGTAAAGACGGCGCAGGTTCAGCGCGAAGCGCAGGCGCTCCAGGGCCAGCACGTAACCCGGCGGCACCGGGCACTGGCGCACGGTGGGGTCGGGCGGCGGCACGGGCAGTGGGTGCAGGTTGCCCAGGGCACGGCTCAGCTGTTCGGCGCTGAGGCGGTCGGGGTTGTAGGCCACCGTCAGCAGCTGCTTGTCGGGGCGCACGGCGCAGGCCGTCACGCCCGGCAGCGCCGTGGCGCGGGCCTGCAGCTGCTGCGACGCGGGGCCCGGTTGCAGCCCGGGCGCGTTCAGGGTCACGAACTCAACGGGCGGGGCGTACTCGTGCAGGCTGGGCTCCTCCCAGCTTCCCCACGTCAGCAACGCTCCTAAGACCAAGGCAACGGCCAGCCACCTGCGCCGGCGGAATAATCGATTGGTACGCACGGGGCAGCGGTTAGTGCTGGGAGTGAATGGTGAAGTTGCGGGCGACGGTGAACCCGAAGTAGATGTCGCCGTCGAAGAAGTTGCCGTTGGTTTCCGGCACGAAGAACTTCTCGGTCATGCCCAACGAGTTGGTCAAGTGCAGCTGAAACACGTGGCCGCCGGTTTCCAGGTCCACGCCCACGCCCAAGGCGTTACGGAAGCTTCGCGCCGTACGGTCCGAGAGCAAGTAGTAGTAATCGGCCGTCAGGGCGGTGCGCTTGGTAATTTTCTGGCGCACCGCCCCGCCCAGGGCGTACACGTCGTTGTCGTCGGCCGAGGTGGTCACGAAGTTGCGGTGCACCAGGGTGGGCATGAGCTGCACCGAGAGGCCGGGGCTGAACTTGCGGGCAATCAGCGCTTGGTATGTGTACGTCACGCGCGAAGCCAAATCACGCTCCACCGGCGTGTTGAACTTGAGCGTGGTCAGCGCCGCCGTGGCCAGCAGCGACACAGTCACCGGCATCGAGCGGGGGCCGGCCGTTTGCCGCAGGGCACGGTATTTCACGAACCCATCGAAGGTTTTATCCTGCGAGCTACGGCCTATGCCCACGGCCAGCCGGTCGTTCAGCCCGTACTCGAAGCCCAGGCGCAGCACCGCTTGGTCCAGGCCGAAAAGGTTGTAGGCGCCGCTGTTGAGCGTGCCGAAGCGGTGCTGAATCAGGAAGCTCATGGCTCCCGCCGCCGGCATTTCCACCGACTGCGAGTTGATGATGCGGTTGCCTTTGAAGGTGGCCGTGACTACCTCCCGCTTGGTCGGGTCGGTGGTTTCCTTTTCCAGCTGCCCCAGCAGGTCGTCCTGGGCCTGGGCAGCCGGTGCCCCGCCCAGCAGCGCAGCACCCAGCAGGGCAAGAAAAGGCAGGGTAAGTCGAAGTGATTTCATAAACGCTCAGAAAGTCAGTTGGCAGTGGCAGAGCTGGCCGCCGATGAACCGCCGCCCGCAACGGCGTCGCAGCTCAGGTTCACGCGGATGCTCACCACCTTGGCAATGTTTTCCCGCACCAGCAGGGGAATGTCAATGTTGTAATCGGCCGGGGCAACGTTGAAAAAGGCGAAGGCCTGCAGCTGCCCGTTTTTGAGCTCCAAGCTGCCCGCCACCTGCACGTGCTTCTGCACGCCGTGCAGCGTCAGCGTACCTTCTACCTGCACCGGGTGACTGCCGGGAGCGGCCAACTGGGCGGCGCTGACGCCCGTGAAGCGCCCGGTAAACGTGGCTTTCGGAAACTTCCCCGACTCCATGTAATTCTCGTTGAAGTGCTCCTGCATGAGGCTGCGCTTGAACACGAACTCTTTCACCGGCACGGCAAAGGCAATTTGCCCCGCTCCGACGTCTACCACGGCTGCTACGGTCGTGTTGTGCGCCTCGATGTCCTCGATGATGCTGGTCGAAAAAAAGCTCACCCGGCCGGTTTTGGTCATGAACTTGCCCTGCGCGTAACCGGACTGCCCCACCAGCACCACCAGCACTGCAGCAAGCAACAAAGACAACAGCCTGATCATGAATAGGGGCTTGAGGAGAAGGCCGGGCCACCTGAGCCCGGCAAAAAAGGCCGCACCAGCCGCCGGCTAATTGTTAGGCTGCCCGGCGTCGATCCAGGATTTGATGCGCGCGATGTCGCAATCCGAGAGCTTGGCCCCGCTTTTGGGCATGGGGTTGTAGCCGCCTTGGTGCTGAATCGACCCCAGAATCAGCCGGGCCGATTGATTTTTGATGCCCTGGTACGTGCTGTAGTCGTTGCCACCGCCCAGCGTTTGGTAAACGTTGCTGCCGTGGCACGAGCGGCAATGCGCATCGAAAATGGGCGAAATGACGCCGGCGTAAGTGACCGGTGTGGGGTCGTTGCACGGCACTGGGTCGCCCCCGTTCGAATAGGAGCACGAACTCGTCAAGGCAAGCACCACCGATGCCGCGCCTATGATGGTGCGCACCGCAGTGAAGGGTAGAATTTTTTGCATTATATCGAAGTATGCCCGACGACTGTGAACTGTTATTGGGGCGTGTAAGCCCGTTGCCACGGCATCAGTGCGACAATGCTACGACCTCAGTTCCCAAATCGGGAAAAAACTCGCCCAATCACTCCAAACCCTCGTTGAACCTTAGGAGTTGCGCTGCCAGTGTCTAGTTACAATTTTTCTATATTATTCCAATAATCTATTAAAATGACTTACTAAATACGTCTAAATAACCCTGGTAATTCTTATTAAAACCTAAAAACACAAGCTACTGGTTGTTTATAAACATGTTGTGCCTTTGGCCAACTAGCGGTACGTCAGCCGCTCATCTTCCCAAAATAGGAAAGACTAGCTCATTTCGTGGCGTCCTGGTCAAGGTGTGGTAATTATTGGAGATAAGCCTTTCCGGAACGGGTGACTTGTCCAGCTCGTTTGCCGGTGCGTTTGATTTTGGTGCCGGCCTCTCGTTCCAGCATCAACACGGGGAAGGTGCAGTCAGATGGGACGAGGACCAAGGATTCATACCCAGCAGCTTCTATCACCAAGGCTTGACCTTGGTAGATAGGGCTGCTAAACTGAAAAGCTCCCTTGGCATCGGTTATGGCTATTGTTGTGGTGCCTTTGACCAGCAACGTGGCACCGATTAGTGGTTCACCGTCCGCGTTGACCACTTGGCCAGCGGCCGCGGCACAAGCTATGGCCGGCGGCGTACTGGCGGGTTCCTCCATACGTGTATCCGCCAAGGCCACCCGGGAGTTTCCAGTAGACTGGGCCAAAGCGGGGAATGTAACCCAAGCGAGGGCCAAGCTTCCAATTGCGCAAAAGTATTTCATAGTTTCTCTGATAAGTGAAAGCGGTCCAAATGGTCTTGGGGCAGTACGCTTGTGTGGTCCTGCAGTTGGTTCTTCGGGTACTTTTTTTCTCATTTTGGGAAAAACACGCTCCGTGACGGACCTATAGCGGCTGGAGCCGCTTGGGGAAAACACCCGAAGCCGTTCAAGCCAGCACTTAGATGCGTAGCTTTGCTGTATGCCCGATACCTCCCGCGACCTTATTCTGCGGCGGGTGCGCGAAGCCCTGCAGCAGCCCAGTCCGCATCAGCCCGCCGCGCCCGACTTCACGGCGCCCCTGTTTCCGGCCCCGGCCGACGACCTGACCATTGGTTTCGCCGAGAGCTTCGTGCGGGCCGGCGGCACGTTCTACTACTGCGCCTCGGAAGACCACTTTTTCGACCTGCTGTACGCCCACAAAAAGGAGCGCAACATCGAGCACCTCTTTGTGTGGGAGCCGGAGCTGAAGAAGCTATTGCACACGGCCGGCATCGTGCATACGGCCGACGAAACCGACTTTATTGCCCACGCCGACGCGGGCCTGACCACCTGCGAGGCCCTGGTGGCCCGCACCGGCTCGGTGCTGCTGAGCTCGGCCACGGCTAGCGGGCGGCGCCTGAGCATCTACCCCGATCAGCAGCTGGTCTTTGCCCGTGCCTCGCAGGTGGTGCCCGACATTGCTGATGCGCTGCGCCTGGTGGAGGCCAAAAGCGGCGGCCTGGACAAGCTGCCCTCCATGATTTCGCTGGCGACGGGCCCCAGCCGCACCGCCGACATCGAGAAAACCCTCGTGCTCGGCGCGCACGGCCCGCGCAGCATCACCCTGTTTTTGCTGGATGACCTCGCCTCTGCCTGAGCTGGCCCCGGTACCCGTGGCGCCCGGCCGCAAGGTGTACTTCGCCTCCGACTTTCACCTCGGTGCCCCCGACCTGGCCCGCTCGCGCGAGCGGGAACGACGCATCGTGCGCTGGCTCGACATGGCCGCGCAGGACGCGGCCGCCATTTACCTCGTCGGCGACATCTTCGATTTCTGGTTTGAGTACCGCCACGCCATTCCGCGCGGCTTTATCCGCCTGCAGGGCAAGCTGGCCGAGCTGACCGACGCCGGCCTGCCGGTGACCTTCTTCACCGGCAATCACGACATGTGGATGTTCGGCTACTTCACCCAGGAGCTGGGCATTCCGGTGCTGCGCCACCCCGTCAGCCTGACCATGGGCGCGCACCGCTTCCACCTGGGCCACGGCGACGGCCTCGGCCCGAAGGACTACACCTACAAGCTGCTCAAGCGCGTGTTTGCCTCGCCGGTGGCCCAGTGGCTGTTTGCGCGCATTCACCCCAACGTGGGCATCGGCATTGCCAACGCCTGGAGCCAACGCAGCCGCATCAGCAACACGGCCAAGGACGACATTTACCTCGGCGACGAGGAGTGGCTGCTGGTGTACTGCCGCGAGCTGGAGCAGCGTTTTCACCACGACTACTACGTGTTTGGGCACCGGCACCTGCCGCTCGACGTGCCGGTGGGCCCGCACAGCCGCTACGTCAACCTCGGTGAGTGGGTCAATTATTGCACGTACGGCGTCTACGATGGCCACGACCTGTCTTTACAGCGCTTTGAAAGCTAGCCGCCGGCTGCGGGCCGCCGCGGTGGCTCTGCTGCTGAGCGCCGCGCTACCCGCCGCTGCCCAAACGGTTACCACCCCGCCCACGGCCCCGGCCGAAGTGCGCCCGGCCGCCCAGCTGCCGGCCCCAGCGGCGGCCCCCGCCCCTACCCTGGCGCTGGTACGCACGGTGCGCCTCGCGCAGCCCGGCCCGGCGTCCCTGGACCGCCGCGGCAACCTCTACGTCACCGACGCGCAAAACAACCTGCGGCAGTTCGGGCCCGATGGGCAGCCGCTGGCCACGTATTCGCCGCCGCTGGTGGGCCACACCGGGCTGGTGGAGGCGTGGAACACCACCAAGATTCTCGTGTATTACGACGACCGGCAGGAGCTGCTGCTGCTCGACCGGTTTCTGGCGCCCATCGGAGCCACGCGCCTCAACGAGGTGGTGGACAACGGGCTGATCCGCACGGCCACGCTTGCGCCCGACGACAACCTCTGGCTGCTTAACGAAAGTAACCTGACGCTGCTGCAGTACAACTCAGCCCAGCGACGCGTGACGATGACCACGCCGCTGGATGTGCTGCTGGGCCGCACCAAGCCGGACTTCCGCTTTCTGCGCGAATACCAGAACAACCTCTACCTCGTCGACCGCACCTCCGGCGTGTGGGTATTCGACAACCTCGGCAACTTCCGCAAGCGCCTGCCGCTGCCCGGCCTCAGCTGGATCGGCTTCCGCGGCGACGAGCTTTACTACGTAAAGGACGGACTGCTACACTTCTACCACCTCTACGCCCTGCAGGAGCGCACGGTACTGCTGCCCGTGGCCGATGCCGCCCAGGTGCTCGTGGGCGAGCAGTATCTGTACGCGCTGACGGCAACCGGTATTGCCGTCTATCAGCTGCCGCGCTAGGATGGGTAGACAGTGGCTGCAAAGCAGCTGCCGGGTGAAAATGGAACGTCCTGCGGAACTTGCAGTCCATACCCTTGACCCGGCTAAAGATCCAGCCTAATTTTTTGAACGGGAAATATTTCCCGCCTCAGGCTTAGCAGAAACCCCATTCGGTTGTAGATTTTGCCCCGAATTAGTGCTTTTGTTACGTCCTGTATATGCCAGTGTTTACTGCGTTGCGTCGCGCCGTGCGACGTCATTTTGGGTTTTCGCGCGCCGAAACCAACGGGTTTGCCCTCCTGCTCATCCTACTGCTGGCCCTGCTGGCTGCGCCGCTGCTGCTTCGCCCCGCGCTGCCCGCCTACAACCCCGCCAACGACCGCCGAGAACTGGAACAGGTGGCAGCCGAGCTGGCCGCAGCCCGTCCGGCCAACCTTCCCCGCCGTACTTACACCCGGCCAGCCGGGGCCTACACCCGCGTGGCGCGCATCCCGCTCAGCCCCTTCGACCCCAACCGCGTGGACGAAACCGGCTGGCAGGCCCGCGGGCTGCCGCACTTTCTGGCGAAGCGCTTGGTAAAGTACCGCGACGCCATCGGCGGCTTTCGGGCCAAGGAGCAGCTGCGCAAGGCTTACGGCCTGCACGATTCCACGTACCAGCGCCTGGCGCCTTACTTGCAGCTGCCCGAGCACCTGCCGGCCGCTGAAAAGACTGCCTACGCCAGCCGCTACCCCGAGCGAGGCTCCTCAGCTGAAGGCGCGGCCACTCAGCCCGGCAACAGCCGTTTCCCGCGCAAGCCGCGCAACCTCCAGCCCTTCGATCTGAACGCCGCCGACACCACGCAATTGATGCAAATCCGCGGCTTCGGGCGCAAGCTCTCGATGCGGGTGGTGGAGTACCGCGAGCGACTCGGCGGCTTCGTGAGCGTGGCGCAAACGGCGGAAATCTACAGCCTGCGCGACGCGCCGGACCTCGTGGACAGCCTGCGCAAGTACACCTTCGTCGCGCCCGGCTACCAGCCAGCCCCGCTCAATGTAAACGACGGCGAGTTTGGTGTCATCAGCCAGCACCCTTATCTGGGCAAGCGCCTGGCGCGGGTGGTGCTAGCCTACCGCCAGCAACACGGCCCCTTCCGCCAGCCCGCCGACCTGCGCCAGATCCGCGTGCTCGACGAGGAAACCTACCAGAAGCTGCTGCCCTACCTGCGGTTTTAGCTACGCCAGTTGGAATGTAGCCTCCCGGCGCCGATCTGCGTAAGGCAGGCCTAGCACCCCTCTCTCACGAGGGGCGCCCGACCTGCTTTTCCTTTGCTGGCTATGCTTTTTGTACTCCGCGACAAACTCGTTCCGCTGCTGATTTTCATGCACTCCGTACTCTGCGGCTGCACCCGTGACGACAGCCGCGGCGATTTTGCCCGTGTCCGGCGCGACTACGCGGTGCAGACCATCGGGCGCCTGCACCAGGACGAGGTGGTGGAAAGCTCCGGGCTGGCCGTAGCCGATTCGTCCGGTAACCTCTGGACCCACGGCGACGGCGGCAACACCACCTGGCTGTACTTGGTCACGCCTCAGGGCGACCTGCTGCGCACCCACCCGGTACGCGGCGCCTACAACGTCGACTGGGAAGACTTGGCCCTGGACCGGTCGCGCGGGCAGCTGTACATCGGTGATTTCGGCAACAACACCAACAAGCGCCGCGACCTGCGTATCTACCGCCTCGCCGGCCCCCGGCTGCAGGAGCTGGACACGATTCGCTTCAATTACCCCGATCAGCGCCGCTTTCCGCCCAAGAAGGCCGCCCGCAACTTTGACTGCGAGGCGTTTTTCTACCACGCCGACAGCCTGTACCTCTTCACCAAAAACCGGGGCAAGGGCAACTGGGTAAAGGAGTACCACCTACCTGCTCGTTCGGGCAACTACACCGCCCGGCTAGCCGACAGCATCCGCATCAGCACCTGGATTACGGCGGCCGACATTAGCCCCGATGGCCGCACCGTGGCGCTGCTCGGCTACGGGCACGTGTACCTGATCGAGCGGCAGCCCGGCGCCCGGCTCTTCGACGGCGCGAAAAGCTGCCTGCCCATACCCGACGCCGGCCAGGCCGAAGCGCTGACGTTCATCAACAACCACGACTTCGTGTTCAGCAACGAAAAGGGCAAGCTGTTTCGCGCTACCTACCGCGGTGACATTGCCGGCCGCTAAGCCACGCGAACAATGTGGCCGGGCAAGCGGTACTTGAAACCCAACCACTTCACCCAACCCCCTATTCTGATGCCCGAGACAATCCTGGTTACCGGCGCCACCGGCACGGTAGGCTCCGCGCTGGTGCGCGACCTGAGCAACCGCGACGTAATCGTGCGCGCGGGCGTACACTCCATCATCAAAGGTGACCGGCTGCGGCACTTCAACCCCGAGGTGCAGCTGGTGGAAATGGACTTCGAGCGCCCCGCCACGCTGGACCTCGCGCTGACCGGCGTCGACCGGGCGTTTCTCATCACGCCCTTCACCGATACGCAGGTGCAGGCCAGCCAAGCCTTCATCGACGCGGCCCGCCGGGCAGGCGTCAAGCAGATCGTGCGGCTCTCGGTGCTCGGGGCCGAAGCCGAGCCGGGCATTCAACTCGGCCGCTGGCACCGCGCCACGGAGCGGTACCTGGAGCAGAGCGGGGTACCGTTCGTCATCCTGCGCCCGAACAGCTTCATGCAAAACCTCATCAATCACCAGGGCGCTTCAATCCGCGAGCAGAACGCCATTCACCAGCCCCACGGCACGGGCCGCGTCAGCTACATCGACGCCTTCGACATTGCCGCCGTCGCGGCCGCCATTCTCACCGAGGACGTGCCGCGCCACCACGGCCGGGCCTACCCGCTGACCGGCCCGGCGGCCGTTAGCGGCGACGACATTGCGGCGGCCATCAGCCAGGCCACGGGCCACCCGGTGCAGTACGTGGATGTGCCCGAAGCCGCGGCGCGGCAGGCCATGGCAGGGGCTCCCCAGTGGATGATTGACGGCATGATGGAGCTGAACGCCCTGATCCGCGCCGGCCACACGGCCGCCGTCACGCCGGAGGTGGAACGGCTCACCGGCCGGCCGCCGCGCACGATACTGGAGTTTGCGCGCGAGCATCAGCAGGAGTTCAAGCCGTCCTGACGGCGGGCTGAGCGCGCAACCGCTATCCATTAAGCACACAAAAAAGGGCCTCCAGCTTTGGCTGGAGGCCCTTTTAAAGGTTAAGACGGCTTAGTACCGGTCGTCATCGTCGCGGCCGCGGTTGCGGCGCCCCGACGAGCCGGAGCCGTAGTCGGAGTCTTCGTCCTGGCTGCGGTAGTTGCCGCGGTTCTGCTGGCCGTAGTTCTGGCTGCGGTCCTCCGAGCGCATGTCGCCACGCGAAGCCGAGCCCTGGCGGGAGTTGCGGTTCGACGAATCGTACTCGTCGTTGTAGGATCCGCCGCGCGAGCCGAAGCCCTGGTCGGAGTTGCCCATGTACCCGCCGCGGCCATCGTTGTAACCGCTGCGCGCGCCGTAGTTGCTGTTCTGCGAGCCGTACGACGAGCCCGAGCGGCCGGAGTCGTACCGGTCATCGTTGTAGCCGCCGCCGTAGCCGGCGCCCATCTGGCCGCCGCCCATGTTGCTGCGGCCCTGGCTGCCCTGGCCACCGCTGTAGCCACCGCCGTACGATTCGCCACCGCGGCCGGAGCCCTGGTTATCGTAGCCGCCGCGCGAGGAATACCGGTCCTGGTCTTCGCGCTGGTTGCGGGTGCTATACTGGCCGTAGTCGTCTTGCTCACGGCCGCCACCCATGCCGCCGCGGCCGCTCATGCCGCCTTGCTGGCCGCCGCCCATCGACGAGCGACCGTAGTCTTGGCTGTAGCCTTGGCCCTGGCCGTAGCGCGAGCCGTTGTCGTTGGAGCTGCGGAAGTCGTTGCCGCCTCCATAGCCGCCCTGCATACCGCGGCTGCCCATATCGCCCTGGTTGCCATGGTTGCGGCCGCTGTAGTCGCCGCCCTGCGAGCCGTAGCTGCCCTGCATGCCGCCGCCCATGTTGCTGCCGCCCTGCTGGCCGTAGCCGCGCTCCTGGTAGCCGTACGAATCGCGCTGACCGAACCGGCTGTCCATGTGGCCCTGGCGCTGTTCGCCGTAGTTGTGGCCGCCTTGCTGGCCGTAGTTGCCCTGCATGCCAGCACCGCGGCTCATGCCTTGCTGGCCGCCGTAGTTGCTTTGCTGGCCGTAGCTACCGCTGTAGCCGCCCTGCTGGTTGGAGCCGCCGTAGCCGCCGGTCTGGAATTCGTCGCGGCCGCCGTACTGGCCGTAGGAGTTGCCCTGGCCGCCGCGGTTGTAGCCGTCGTCGCCGTATTCGCCGCCGCGCGAGCGGGTATCGAAGTCGCGGTTCTGGTTGCCGTAGCCACCTTGCGTGCCGCCGCGGTTCTGCGAGCCGTACTCGCCGCGGCCGGCGCCGCTGTACATGTTTTCGTCCCGGTCGCGGTCTTGGTAGCTGCCCTCCATGGAGTTACCGAAGTTGCCGCCGTAATTGCCTTGCTGCCCCGACGAGCCTGAGTTGGCGCTCATGCCTTGGTCATTGCCTTGCGACTTGGACTTGCCCGACGACGAGCCGCTCTTGCTGCCCGAGGACGAAGCCTTGGTAGTACTGCCCGACTTCTTGGCCGAAGAAGAACTGCTGCCAGTGGCCGACTTGTTGCCGCCGCTTTTGCTGCTGGAGCTGCTGGTTTTGCCGGCATTGCTGCCCGACGAAGACGAGCCTTCGCCAATGCCGCCCTGGCCCACGCTCATTTCCGAGTTGGCCAGCGACTGGCTGGAAGTAGTCGAGCCTGACGAACGGTTGCTGTTGCCGCTGGTCAGGCCCGAGGAAGAAGAGCCGGGTTGGGTGCTGGAGGTACCTTGCATGCCGCCGGAAGAGGCGTTCATGCCCGAAGTGCTGGTGGTACCGGTACCACCTTGGGCACCCTGCGCCGAACCAGAAGCTTGATTCGAAGTCTGGTTCTTGGCGTCGTTCGGATTTTTGGTGTTGTCAGCCATCGTGTGAAAGGTGTAGTTGGTTGGGTGAGAACTGGAATGCGGTTAAACTATACGCCGCCATTTCCGGCGGAGTTGTCCAAGTCCAGACTTTTCCCCTCATCATCCAAGCCCGCGTTACAACGTTTCCTTCCTATTCCAACGCACGAAAGCCACTCCCGGCGGGAGTGGCTTTCGCGTTGAAAAACATACCGGTAGCTTTACTGCGCGGCGCCTTCCGCCGGCACTTTTTCCACGCGCACGCCCACGGCCATGATGCCGGGCAGCACGTCTTGGCGCATGTACTGCTCCAGCACCATGCGGTAGGTGCCGGCCTGCGGAAAGCGCTGCCCGCGCATGGCCAGAAACTGGTGGTCAAAGATGTCGCCGGTACCGTTGCCGCGCGGCTCCCCGGTCTTCGGGTCCATCAGAATCATCTGGTGCAGCTTGGGTGGCCCCACCGGGCCCTGCGGCCCCGTCAGCGTGGCCTTGATATAGAGGTTGTAGTACCCGTACATCGAGGCGTTGCGCACGTTCAGGTACACGTTGTACAACTGATTGGGGTCGGTTATCTGAAACTCAAACGCCGGCTTGTTCTGCACCGACCAGAGGTACGGTTCGCCGTTGGCTTTCAGGTCGATGTTGTCTTCGTACACCCGGTTCGGGTCGCAGGCCGCAAGGGCCACCAGCGCGACGAGCACCGCCGCCGCGCGGCGCAAAAAATGCCAGGGGCTCGGCATAGGCTAAGAGGCAGAGGGTGATGGGTTGGCGGAACCATTGGTGCTGCCGTCGAGGCCGCTGCCCCGGCGCCCGCCCCGGCGGGAACGGCCGCCCCGTTCGCCGCGGCTTTCGTCGCCGGGCTTGGCCGGGCCGGGGCCAGGCGTACCGCCTTCTCCGGGAGTGCCGGGGGCACTGCGGAAACGCGGGTCGAAGCGCGGCGCGGGACGCTCGGTGCGCGGCGCATCGGTGCTCACGCTGGCGCGGCCGCGGCGGTTGGCTGAGCGGCCACCGGCCTTACCCGGGCGCGCATCCGCGCCCTCGGCGGCGGGTCCAGCCTCCACGGGCGGCTTGGGCTTGGGCTCCAGGCGTGGCCGCGGAGCATCCTTGGGCAACGCGGCCGTGGGCTTGGGCTGCACGCCCGAAGCGGGCGCCACCGGGCCTTTTTCCTTCTTCTTCTTACGCTTGGTGCGCTTGCCCGCTTTAATCTTATCGTCGAGGCGGTCGAGCGAACCTTCCACGTGTTCCTGCACGCTGACCTCCACCACGGGCTCGGCGATGGGCGCCAGCAATGTGTCGGGCTTTTCGCCGGCTTTGTTCAGGGCCAGAATCTCCTTCACGCGCTCCGTGGGCAGCATCACCCAGTTGTTGTCGCCGCGGAAGGCAAACCACATGCGCTTCTTGAAGATGTCGGTTTTCTGCAGGAAGGCTTCGCCCTGCTGCGTCTGCAGCGGGCGCGACACCTGCGGAATGTCCTTGAGCGCGTCGAGGTAGGTTTCCAGCTCGTAGTTCAGGCAGCACTTCAGGCGGCCGCACTGTCCCGAGAGCTTGGCCGGGTTCAGGCTCAGGTTCTGGTAGCGGGCGGCGGTGGTGCTCACGCTCTTGAACTCCGTCAGCCAGGTGGAGCAGCATAACTCGCGCCCGCAGGCCCCGATACCGCCCAGGCGGCCGGCCTCGTGGCGCAGGGAAATCTGCCGCATCTCCACGCGCACCCGGAACTCCTCGGCCAGGCGCTTGATCAGGTCGCGGAAATCCACGCGGTCCTCGGCCGAATAAAAGAAGGTCGCGCGGGTCCGATCGGCCTGGTACTCCACGTCCGAGAGCTTCATTTTAAGGCGCAAGTCATCCACTACCGAGCGGGCCCGGAACATGGTGTTCAGTTCCAGCTCCCGGGCGGCTTCGTAGCGCTCCACGTCCTGCTCGGTGGCCACGCGCAGAATGCCGCGGATGTCCTTGGAATCCTGCGGCACCTTCTTCTTTTTCATCTGCAGGCGCACCAACTCGCCTTTCAGCGAGATGTAGCCCAGGTGCCAGCCGTTGCCGGCGGCCTCCACCACCACCGCGTCGCCGGTGATGAGCGTGAGGCCTTTGTCGTTACGGTAAAACTCTTTACGGCCGCCTTTGAAGCGGATTTCAACGAGGTCAAATTCTTTAAAGCCGGCCGGCAGGTCGATGTCCTGCAGCCAGTCGAAAACATTCAGGCGCGTGCAGCCGCCGGATGAGCAGCCCCCTTTGGAGCCGCAACCAGAAGTAGCGCAACCGCCGCCGCTGGAACATGAAGTGCAAGCCACAGTGAAGATCTATTATCAAGCAAGCTGCCAACCGGCGGCTCGCGAACAACATTAGGGTTTCAAACAAAGATACGCATTTCGGTAGGGGGCTGCCGTAGTCCCCCGTACCCCGAATCGTCGTCCCAGTTTGGGAGTTAACGATGCTCCGCAAATGGCCCTAAACGCGGCTCGAACCGCAGAGTTCCCAATACTGGATTATAACAGTACTTCCCATCCGGCTGACCCGCGGATAATCGGCGTTCGAAGCGCACATCCCATGCAATGCACAATATCTGCATAGTTATATAATGCAGTGGGTCTAACCTGGGACATGGGGGGCAGGTATTGTATCAAAAAAATCTATACAACTCGTGTAAATACACAGGTTACAGACCCCGGTAATAAGGAATGCGGGCATGTACAGCCGCGCGCAATACGGTCAAAAAATAATGAAGTTTCGGTTAATTTTCTTTGATATTTTCAAAAATACGTTCTACCTTTTGCGCAATGTTCAACCAAAACCCCAACCAAACCACCGTATGAAGTCCAATAAAGTACTCTCGACCCTCGCCGTGTGCGCCTTCTCGGCTCTGACGCTGGCCAGCTGCTCCAAAAAGGAAAATGTACAAGCAAAAGACACCGTTTCGGAAGAGACATTGTCGCAAATCCACGCCTTGGGCTTCACATCAGAGGGTGCCAAGAAAGTGGATAATGGCTACCTCGTAGAAGGGGACATTTTTCTATCGGACGCTGACCTGAAGAGCGCTCCGGAGCGCCAGTTCCTGCGCGTGGGTGACAACGAGCAGTACCGCACCAACAACCTGGTGAGTGTCGGCTCGACGGCCCGCACCATCACCATCGCCGTTTCGAGCACCCTGCCCTCGGCCTACGTTACGGCTACCGACGAGCTGATTCGCCGCTACAACGCCGAAAACCTGCGTCTGCGCTTCACCCGCGTAAGCTCGGGTGCCAACATCACGCTGACCAAGGCCCCCAGTGGCGCTGGCTACCTGGCTTCGGCCGGCTTCCCGACCTCGACCGGCAACCCGCACAACCTGATCCAGGTGAACTCGACCTACCTCGGCTCGAACCCGGGCACCAACTACCTGGCCACCATCCTGGCGCACGAAGTGGGCCACTGCATCGGCTTCCGCCACACCGACTACGCCAACCGCGCTTATAGCTGCGGTGGTGCCTACACCAACGAAGGCGCCAGCACGGTAGGGGCAGTGCACATCCCCGGCACGCCGACCGCTTACAACGGCGACGCTACTTCGTGGATGCTGGCCTGCATCGGCACGGGTGCTAACCGTCCGTTCAACACGAACGACCGCACTGCGCTGAACTACCTCTACTAAGCCACTACGCTTAGTCGGAGCATTCATACTACAAGGTCCGGCTCGGCAAGGAGCCGGACCTTGTTTTTTACCCAGTTGAGGCCGCCAGCATCCCACCCGCATTGCCCAGCACTGCTGCAGTGCCTTTTGTTTCCCTCCCACCACCTTCCAACCACTGTTCTATGAAAAAGCAACTCTTCACCGCCACCTGTGCACTCGCACTGACCGTTTTGGGGCTGTCCTCTTGCCAAAAGCAGGACGAGGTTCGAGCCGCCGATCAGCCTTCGGAAGAAGCCTTGACGCAGATTCGCCAGCTGGGCTTCAGCACGCACAACGCGCAAAAAACGTCAGAAGGCTACCTGGTAGAAGGCGACATTCTCCTTTCCGAAGCCGACCTGAAGGCCACGCCCGACCACAAAGTGCTGCGCGTAGGCAACGTCGAGCAATACCGCACCAACAACCTTGTCAACGCCGGTACGGGCCGCGTCATCAAAATCAGCATTTCCAGCCGCCTGCCTACGTCGTACGTGGCCGGACTGGACGAAGCCATTCGGCGTTACAACGCGGAAAACCTGCTCATCACGTTCCAGCGCGTATCGAGCGGAGCCGATATTGATCTGGTGAAAGGCAATGGCAGCTACCTCGCCTCGGCCGGCTTTCCGACGTCGACGGGCGCCCCATACAGCCAGGTGAAAATCAACTCGCAGGCCATCGGCTCGAACCCGGCCACAAATTACCTGGCCACTATCCTGGCGCACGAAATAGGCCACTGCATCGGCTTCCGCCACACCGACTTCATGGACCGCTCCTACAGCTGCGGCGGGGCCACGGCCAACGAGGGCGCCAGCACGGTGGGGGCCATCCACATTCCGGGCACGCCGACCACCGCGGAGCCGAACTCGTGGATGCTCGCGTGCATCGGATCGGGCCAGAGCCGCCCGTTTGATGCCTACGACAAAACTGCACTCAGCTACCTGTACTAAGCTTCTGACAGAGCCACCGTTTACGCAACGAGGCCCGGTTCCGCGCGGAACCGGGCCTCGTTGCGTTTGTGCCGTTACGGAGTTAGTCACCGTTTTTGAGCCGGTGGCTTATGCTGCTTTTAATCGCCTTACTGCACCACAATTCGCCGGATGACCGTGCTGCTCCCCTCCGGCTGAATGCGCAGGATGTAGGTGCCGGCGCGCAAGCTGCGGGTATCTAGCTCATTGAGGGCGGAGGGGTCGGGGCTAGCTTCCCCTACCAGGCGGCCCAGCTGGTCGTAGAGCTGCCAACGCAGCGGGCGTTGGGCAGCATCCAGCACGGTAGCCGTCTGGCCGGCCGGCACGGGATTAGGAAATACCAGCACGTCGCCCGGCTGGGCATACTGTATGGCTTCGAGCTGGGTGTAGATGCTGCGCCCGGTAGCCGTTTCGAGACGGGCGCGGTAGCGGTAGAGTCCGGCCGTGGGCAGCTGATCGGACAGCAACAGCTGGGTTCCCAGCCCGGCCGTCAAGGTTTGTACCGTTTGAAAGCCGGTAGCGGTTTCGCGCTCCAGGTCCACGCGCCGAAGCTGGTAGGTGGTACCCAGCACCAAATCGAACAGGACTTCGCTGGTCACAAATTGCCGCGGCAAAAACGACTGCACGTAGCAGGCCGTGCCCGCGCTGGTGTAATCGATGGTGCGGCCGCGCACGCCCCCACCGCCGGGCAGCACGGGCTGCACGGCGTAATAGCGGCTGGCCAACTGGGAGCCGCTGAGCAGCAAGATGGTGTCGGTGATGGTGGCGAGGGGTTCCAGTTGCTGCGCGCCTAATTGCCACACTTGGTACTGCGTCGCACCGGAAATGGCGGACCAGGTAAGCAGGGCCTCCCCGGCGGCATTACCCGCCGCGGGACAGTTGTACCCGACGCGCAGCACCGGCGGCCGATTTAAGGCAAAGGTGCTGCTGGCATACGTGGTAGTGCCTACGACCAGCCGTACCTGCGCTTGCGCCGTGGCTTCATCCGCGGGCGGGGTCCAGGCGTAGATGCCGGCCGCCAGGTCCACACGAGGGTTGACGATGCGCCAGGCAGCAGCGGGCGCTGAGCAGTATTCCAATTGGCCGCTGACCGCCGGGCCCAGCCACTGCCACCGCAGGCGCTGGGCCTGATCGGCGCGCAGGACGGTGTTGGCACCGGCAGGATTGGACCAGGTGAAGCCCGGCGCTTCCAGCTCATACGCTACGGCAAACGGCTGATCCGCTCCGACGGCTAAGCGGTGAGTGCGCACCTGAATCTGATAACTGCCGGCAGCCGGAGCTGCCAGCGTGACCTGCTCCACGTTGTTGAGGCGGTCAACACCGCGGCGGGCCGGCAACACCAGCGAATCGGCGTGCGGGGCAGCGCTCAGCACCCACGGGCGCCAGCGCTGCCCGCCCGGACCGACTAGCTCCACGTCGAGGTCGTTGACGAGGGCCTGACCGACGCCCGCGGCGGCTTCTGCGTCGGCCCACACCAAGGTCAGCTTGAGCTGCCGCACTCCGGCGGGCACAGTCAACGGGAAGCTGCGCGTACTGCCGGCCGTGGCTGCCCCGAGCACGAAACGATTGTCGAGCACCGTCTGGACTGCGCCGAGGGCATCCGTCTGCCCGAAGCCGGCTTCAAAATCGGGGCCGGGGCGGCCGGCATCGTCGGCGCTGTTCAGCAGGGCGGCTTTGACCAGCGCAGCGGGCGGCAGGGCCCCGCTGTGCCCGTCGCGGTAAGCGTGTTGAACCAGCACGGCGGCGCCCGATACCACGGCGGCGGCATCGGAGGTGCCGGCTTCGCCGATGGCCACCAGTTCGGGCTTGATGCGGCCGTCGTGGGCGGGGCCGCGCGAGCTGAGCGCGGCCACGCGGCCCAGCGCATCGGTGGCCCCCACGCTGAGGGTGTTTTTGGATTGTTTAAACTGCCCGGTGAGGTTGGCCACGCCCGCCACGGCGGCGTACGGACTGCCGGTGGGGCCGGTGCGGTTGCCCTGGTTGCCCGACGAAAACACGTGCAGCAGGCTGGGGTACTGACGCGTCTGCTGGTCGTAGGCGCGGGCCTCCAGGCCGTAGTAGCTTTCGACGGCGGCCACCCCGTACGAGTGGTTTTGGACCGACACGTTCGCGGCGGCCAGTTGGGCGCCGTCGTCAGGCAGCAGGTTGGCGTAGCTGGACGTGGCCAGGCGTACCTGCCGGGCTGCTCCACGACCCGTGGGCGCCGAGTTGCCGGCACCGCCGATAAGCGTGGCCATGGTGGTGGCGTGGTCGCTGCCGGGGCTCCCAAACAGCGGGCTGCTCACCACGCGTCCGCGAAAATCCAGGTCGTTGGGGTCAAAGGCTTCTTCCTTAACCGAAGCCGTCAGTCCCTGCCCCGTCAATTGGGGGTACAGGCTGTGCACCGGCCAAAGGCGGTTGGCTCCCAGGTCCACGCCGTCGATTTCTTTTTCGGGCTGGGCGCGGCGGTCTGCCACGTCCACAAACTGCACCTGCGGACAAGCCGCCAGCGCCGCCGCGTCGGGCACGCCGCGCACGGTAAACAGCCGGCCGTCGTTTGAACTGGCTTGCAGCACGGCGCCGGGCAGGCGCTGCTGCAGCCACTGGCGAAAGGCAGCAACCTCCACCACCTGCACCCGGTACGTGGCCGGAGCGGGGCGGGCGGCCACGCGCTGCAGCAGCGGCGGAGCCAGCTTGGCCGCCAGCGGGACTCGGTGGGCGGCTGGTGTTTGGGCCTGCGCCGCAGGCAGCAGCGCGGCCGCGAGAAGCCCCAGGAGGGCACTGCGGGTGAGGGTAGTTTTCAGAGCGGAGCTTCGGTTGGTGGAGTCAGGAAATAAGCCAATTGTTGAATATTAGCTTGGGCTTACTTCTTGGGCTTGGAACGTTGATTAAAGATAGGGAAACCCGCGAATCAGCCACTGCCTGCCGGAGCCGCGAGCCGCCCAAATACAAAAAGAACCGGCATGGAAAGCCGGTTCTTCTGCGGGCGGTGCGGGCTCCGGTCGTCTTCAGGGCTTGAGCACGACCTTGGTGCAGTTGTCCTTCTTGTTGCGGAAGATGTCGTAGCCGTGGGCCGCTTCGGCCAGCGGCAGCCGGTGCGAGATGACGTCGTCGAGCTTCACTTTGCCGTCGACTACGTACTGCAGCAGCTTGTCGATGTGCTTGTGGGCCGGGGCCTGGCCGCCGCGCAGCGTGATGCCCTTGTCGAAGAACTGGCCCAGCGGGAAGTTGTCGAAGTAGGCGCCGTACACACCCAGCACCGACACGATGCCGCCGCGGCGCACTGCGCTCATGCAGGCTTCCAACACCTTGGGCGAGCCTTTTTCCAGGTTGATGACGGCCTTGGCGCGGTCCAGCAGGTCGCGGTCGGGCTCGAAGCCCACGGCCTCCACGCACACGTCGGCGCCGCGGCCGCTGCTCATGCTCCGGATTTCCTCGATGACCTGCTTGCGGTCCTGCCACAGGATGGTTTCGCAGTTGGCGGTGGCCCGGGCTTTGTCGAGGCGGTACTGCTGGGTATCGACGATGACCACGCGGGCCGCCCCGCGCAGCCAGGCCGACTTGGCGGCCATGATGCCCACCGGGCCCGAGCCGAAAATGGCCACGAACTCGCCGCCCTTTACCTCGCCCCAGTCGATGCCGGAGTAGCCAGTGGGGAAAATGTCGGTCAGAAACAGCGCCTGCTCGTCGGTGAGCGAGTCGGGAATCACGCGCGGGCCGAAGTCGGCGTAGGGCACGCGCACGTACTCGGCCTGTCCGCCGTTATAGCCGCCGTAGAGGTCGGTGTAGCCGAAGAGGGCGCCGCCCTTTTCCGTCAGCACGCCGCCCTCGGGGCCGTAGTGGTCGGGGTTGGAGTTTTCGCAGTGGCCGGGCAGGTGGTGGTTGCAGAAAAAGCAGGTGCCGCAGGCCACAGGGAAGGGCACTACCACCCGGTCGCCCACCTTGAGCTTGCCGCCCACGCCCTTGCCCACTTCCTCCACGATGCCCATGAACTCGTGGCCGAGCACCATGGGGCGCGGCTGCGGAATGCCACCGTTGTAGATGTGCAGATCGGAGCCGCAGATGGCCGTGCTCGTCACGCGGATGATGGCGTCGCGCGCGTCCTCCATTTTCGGGTCGTCGACCGTATCGACGCGCACGTCCTTGACACCGTGGAATACTAATGCTTTCATCGTGAATGGGTTTTGGGTGTGGAATGGGCTATCGGCACTGTAGCAAAACCTAACGAACCGGCTGGGGCCGAGGTTGTCGGGCCCAGCCGGGCCCAAGCTTCAGCGGCGCCATCCCCCTCTCTTTTTCGACAAAAAAATACCCCCGCGCACCGGGGTGGCGGGGGTAGATTGGTCAAGGTCAGCGGCCTGCAGATCAGGCCTGGGCCGAAACGATGTCGATGCCCTCGGTAAAGGAGTGCGGGCGGTAGCCCAACTCCCGCTCGGCCTTGTCGATAACGAAGCCGGTGCGCGGGGGGCGCTTGGCGGGCTGGGTGAAGGTGCTGCCGTCGGCCTCGGTGATAAACGATTTGTCGAGGCTGAAGTGGTCAGCCACGCGCAGGGCAATGTCGTAGGGCGTGAGCAGCTCGCGGCCCGAAATGTTGTAAATGCCCTGAGCGCTTTGCCGGGCAATCAGCCAGCACCCTTGAGCCAGGTCCTCGGCCAGCGTGGGCGTACGCCACTGGTCGTTCACGACCTTGATCTGCTTGCCGGCGCGCAGCGAGTCGCGCACCCAGAGCACGATGTTGGTTCGCCCGCCGCCGTGCAGCACGCCGTACACCAGCACGGTGCGCGCAATGGCCCAGCGCAGGCCGGGTGCGTTCATCACGGCCTCTTCGGCGGCCAGCTTGCTGCGCCCGTAGTGGCTGATGGGGTTGGGCGTAGCGTCCTCGGTGAGCGGGCCGTGCGTGCCGTCGAAGATGAAGTCGGTGCTCAGGTGCGTCAGGTGCACGCCGTGCGCGGCGCAGGCGCGGGCCAGGTTCTCGGTGGCCGTCACGTTTTGCAGCCAGCAGGCGTCTTGGTTTAGCTCGCACTCGTCCACGTTGGTCATGGCCGCGGTGTGGATGACGTGGGTGGGCCGCTGCTCGCCGAGCACGCGCTCTACCTGGGCCGCGTCGGTCACGTCGAGGGCGGCGAAGGGCACGCTTGGGTAGAGGTCGGCCAGGCGGTTGGTGCCGCGCGAGGTGGCAATCAGCGCCACGCCCGGTTCCTGGTGCAGTAACCCGATCAGCTTTTGGCCCAGCAGGCCGTTGGCCCCGGTGATGAGAAGGCGCATGGGTGCAATGGTTAAACGGTTGAATGGCTAAATGGTTAAATGGCTGGTCATGCTGGCGGCGCGACAACAATCAACCTTTTAGCCATCCAGCCATCTAGCCCTTATTGATACTGGTAGCCGTAGAGCTTGGTGATTTTCTTCTTGCTGAGCTTTTCCACCTTCACGTCCATCTTGATGGCTTCGTCGGGACGGTCCCGTTCGTTGCGCGGGGCCTGGGCAATCTTATCGACCACGTCCTGGCCCTGAATGACCTGCCCGAACACGGTGTAGGCCCCGTTCAGGTGGGGCACGCCGCCCGGGTTCTGCACGATGTAGAATTGCGAGGAGGAACTCGGCGTGCCGGGAGGGCCGCCCATGCGGGCCGCCGCCAGGGCCCCGGCCTTGTGCGTCAGCTCGGGCCGCAGCTCCGACGGAATGGTCGGGTCGCTGGGCTGGCCCATGCCGTCATCGTTCGGGTCGCTGTTCTTGGAATTGGCGTCGCCGCCCTGCACCATGAAGCCGGGAATCACGCGGTGAAAGGTGGTGCCGGTGTAGTAGCCGTTGCGCGCCTTCTGCAGAAAGTTGGCGCGGTGCAGCGGCGTCTGCTCAAACGTCACCAGCCGGATGTCGCCCAGCGTGGTGCCCCCCTGCGTGACGTGCAGGGTCACCAGCTCGTCCTTCTTGCTGGGCTTGGCGGCTTTGGTTTTTACCTTGGCTTCCGGAGCCTTCTGCGCGTGCGAGGCAGCGGGGGCCGCCAGCCAGCACAGGGCAGCCAGCAGGCCGGTCAGGCGAACAATACGGGTCATGGGCACGGAGGTAAGTCGATTCTAAGGGCCGTACGAAGTTTCAGGCAGCGAAGCTAAGCCGAATCGGCGGAACGCGCCAGCCAGTCGGGGCGCGTCAGCCCGAAGCAGTACGTATCGTGCAGCTGGTTGTCGCCGCCGCGGAAGTTGCGCCGCAGCAGCCCCTCGCGCTGCAGGCCGCAGCGCTCGGCCAGCCGGGCACTGCGCGCGTTGTCGGGGTCGATGTGGCAGTACACGCGCTCCAGGCTCAGCGCCGAAAACGCCCAATCGAGCACGGCCGTGGCCGCTTCGTGCATCAGGCCCTGGCCCTCGGCACGGCTGCCCAGCAGGTAGGCCAGCTCGGCTTTGGGCACTTCCCACTCAATGTTGCGCACGCTCACGAAGCCCAGCGGCCCGCCTTCGTCGGCCCCGAAGATGCCGAACTGAATGCCTTTGCCGATCTGCCAGTCGGCCTCCCATAGCTCGATGAACACGTGCGCGCTGACCTCGTCGCGCACGGCTCGTAGCGTTTTGGGAAAGTCGCGAGTGAGCCGGGCGCGGTCCGCCTCGATGAGGTGAAACACGGCGGGGGCGTCGGCGGGCCGCCAGGGGCGCAGCAGCAGGCGGGCGGTACGCAGCTCGGGGGCAGACGGCAGGGGGTGCGGGCGCATGGCAGCCGGGGTTGGAGCGCGGTACAGGCCGCGCGGTTAGGCGACGATGCACAAGTTTACGTAAGCGGCCCCAAGTCCACCTTTTCCCTCTCCTCTTATGCTCACCGCTGCTCGCGCGGCCGCTCCTGCCGCCTCGGCCGCCTGGTTTCCGAAGCTGCTGCTTGCCGGCTACTTCGTGCTGTTTGCCGCCCTGGCCATCCGGCCGTACGACCGGGGCACCTGGGTAGTCGAAAACCTGCCCATCGTGCTGATCGTGGCCGCGCTGGTGTGGTTGTACCTGCGCGGCGTACGCTTTTCCAACACCGCCTACGCCCTGATGAGCGTGCTGCTGTACCTGCACACTGTGGGCGGGTTCTATACCTTCGAGCGGGTACCGTTCGCGTGGTTCAACGACCTGTTCGGCTTCGAGCGCAACATGTACGACCGGGTGGCGCACTTCTCGGTGGGCTTCTACGCCTACGCCCTTATCGAGTACACCGATGCGCGGCAGCTCATCCGCAGCCGCTTCCTCTCCTATTTGCTGCCGTTGTGCGTCATCGGCACGGTGGCCATGAGCTACGAAATCATCGAGTGGGTGTACGCCGCTACGGCCGGCGGCGAGGCGGGCGCCGCCTTTCTGGGCAGCCAGGGCGACATCTGGGACGCGCAGAAGGACATGCTGGCCGATACCAGTGGAGCCGTAGCGGCGCTACTGCTGTACGCCCTGACGGGCCGCGCCAGCCAGCCCAGAGACTGAGTCGCTCAGCGGCTTACTCCTCCGGCAATACGTAGGCGGCCCGGAGCCGCGCGTAGGCTGGCGCAGGCGCCTGCACCAGCACGGGTTTTTGCCGGGCGTCGAGCGCGCTCAGCAATTGAGTTAATACCTGCTCCTGCATGGCGGTGCAGCCGGCGGTGGGGCGTCCCGCTCCGCGCCACACGTGAAAAAAGATGCACGAGCCCGCGCCCTTGGTGATGCGCTCGGTGTTGTAGGCCACCAGCAGGCCGTACTTGTACAGATCATCCTTGCGGCGCATCCGTTCGGCCGACGACCAGGTCCGCGCCAGGGTATCGGTATCGACGAGGCGGTTGTAGTAAGGCGAGGCCGCGTCATCGACGCACCAGACGGTGGAATCGACCCGCAGGTAGGGCAGCCGCGTAGTCACGTCGTGGTAGCCGTAGGCGCCGCTGATGGAAAAAATGCCCGCCGGTGCCTTCCCGTCGCCCTCGGTTTTGAGCGTGCCTTCCTGCAAAGTGGCCGCGTGCAGGCCCGGCCCCCAGGCCAGCCCCTTGCGCCCCACCATCACCGGCACGGCCTGCAATACCGGGCGCCAGCGGCCAGCCTCCCACTGATAGTAAGCCAGGGTTCCTTCCGTCGCGCTCCAGTCGGCTGTGCGCACCACCAGTAGCTGCCGGGTGCCGTAGGCGTCGGCCAAGCTGATTTTGCCCGTGGCAGCGCGGGTGGCGCAGCCGCCGAGCACGAGCAATAGACCAAGCAGCGGATACGGACGGGGCATAAAGCAGGTCTGAGTGGGGTATGCTGGGCAGACCATCAATGGCGGCCCGCCCAAGGAGCTTTTAATATAATGCTTCGCTTATATAATCGGCGGCCCCTAACCTATGCGCACCGCAGCTACCGAATCCATCCGTTCCTTCTGACCAATATGTTCTGCACGCCGCAGCGCCGAAACATTGCGGAAAGAGTGCTTCGGCGCTGCGGCTTATTCCCTAACGTAGGCTTGTGACTCGGCCGCTAGAACGTCGTCGATTCCGACTCGCGGTGCTGGCGGATTTCGCGCAGGATTTCCACGCCGCCGCGGCTGAGCACGGCTTCGGCCACGGCCACGCCCAGCGCCTCGGCGGCTTCCGGGTCGTGGGTTTCCTGCTTTTCCTCCACGTACTGCTGCCCGTCGAGGCTGATGAGGCCGCCGTGCAGCTGCAGGGCGCCTTCGTCGGTGAAGGTGGCCAGTGCAAACGATGGAATGCTGCAGCCGCCCTCCATGGTGCGCAGAAACGCGCGCTCGGCGCGCAGGCAGGTATGCGTATCCGGGTCGTCGAGCAGGTTGCGCAGGGCCAGCTTGCGCGGCATGTCCAGGCTCTTGGCGCACTCAATGGCCACCGAGCCCTGCCCGGCGGCGGGGATAAACTGCGTTTCGGGCAGCACGCGCACGATGAGGTTGTCGTACTCCATGCGGTGCACGCCGGCAAAGGCCAGCACCAGCGCGTCGTACTGGCCTTCCTCCAGCTTGCGCAGGCGCGTCTGCAGGTTGCCGCGGGCTTCGGCCGTAATGGCGTGCGGGTAGTGGCGTTTCAGCAGGGCCCGGCGGCGGGTGCTGCTGGTGCCCAGCACGATGTCGGGATTGTCGAGCGAGAAGCCCGGGTCGAAGCTCAGGATGACGTCGTTGACTTTCTCGCGGGTCATGAAGGCCAGCAGCTCCAAATCGTCCGGAATGTGGCTCTGCACGTCCTTGGCGCTGTGCACGGCAATGTCGATGTGGCCGGTGCGCAGGCTCTCCTCCAGCTCCTCCGTAAACACGCCCTTGGACCCAATCTTGTCCAGGGAACGGTCCAGCACCACGTCGCCCTTGGTGGTGATGATGACGATTTCGGTGGCCAGGCCGGCGGCCTGCAGGGTATCGGCCACGTGGTGGGCCTGCCACAGGGCCAGCTTGCTGCCACGGGTACCGATGCGGATGGGACGGGTCATATGGGGAGGTGGGGGAATAGTGAGGTGGTCAGTGGTGAAAGAGCGGGGCTCTAGCCAGTGCCGTTTGGATTGCCCGAACGTCAAACTCGCCAGTTCATCCCTCCCTGTTTCACCTAATTTACCGGCACGCGCAGCAGGTCGGCTACTTGCAGGGACGAATCGACGAACACCATGCGCGGGTTGGCGTTGCGCTCCACGTGAAAGTGCGCGTCGTTGAGTACCTGCGCAATGTCGGCTGCGTTGTGCCGGTGTACGAAAGGGCTGAACTTGCCGATGAACGTTTGCTCGGCGGCCGGCAAATGGGGCACCAGCTGGGCATCGAGGCCGTAGAGCAGCACCTTGCGCACCAGCCCCAGGGCGTACTGCAGAAACTCCTTCTGGTTTTCGCGGCCCAGCTTCTGAAACTTATCGGCCAGCGTCACCATGTCGTCCAGGTTGCCTTGGCTCACACGGAAGCAGGCCCGCATCCACTCGCTGAACAGGCTGAAGTGGTCGTTGTCGGGGGCGTCGCGGGCGGCCAGGGCGGCGCCGAGGCTGCCTTCGCTCACCAGCGCCAGCTGCCGGGCCTTGGCTTCGGGCACTTGGTAGCGCTCCACGAGGTAAGCCGTCAGGTCCGGCTCGCGGAAGCGCGGCACCGGCACCACCTGCACCCGGCTCACGATGGTGGGCAGCAGGCGCTCGGGTTGCTGGCTGACGAGCAGAAACACCGTGGCGGGCGGCGGCTCCTCCAGCAGCTTGAGCACGGCGTTGGCGGCGGCTGGGTGCATCAGCTCGGGCAGCCAGATCAGCACCACCTTGAACGGGGCCTCGAAGGCTTTCAGCGACACGAGCTTGAGCAGCTGCACGGCCTCGTCCTTGGAGATGCTGCCCTGCTTGTTGTCGGCCCCGATGTGCTGCATCCAGTCGTTCAGGCCCTGGTACATGCCCCCGTCGGCCAGCACGAAGCTGCGCCACTCGGCCGTGAACTTGTGGCTGAGCGCGTCCTTGCTCACGGCCTTGGTGGTCGTGACGGGCAGGATGAAGTTCAGGTCGGGGTGCACCAGCCGGTCGATTTTGCGGCAGTTGGGGCACTCCCCGCAGGAATCCTCGGGCTGGCGGTTTTCGCAGTTCAGGTAGGCCGCGTAGGCCAGCGCCAGGGCCAGCGCCCCCGAGCCCTCGGCCCCGCGAAACAGCTGGGCGTGGGCCACGTGCTGCCGCTGCACCGATTGCCGGAGCACTTGCTTGACCGCCTGCAGGCCGGGAATTTCAGCGAAACGCATAAAGAAACGGTTACCGGGCCGGGTTAGAGGATGAGCTTGCCCAGCACCACGCGCACGCCCAGCGTGAGGGCCACGATGACCACCGCCCCCGCGAGGCGCTGCCCCTGCGGCCGGCCCGACTTCAGCCAGCGAAACAGCAGCCAAAGGCCCAGGGCCGTCACCAGCAGCGACACCACGCCCAGCTTCACCGACTTGATGCTGTCCATCACGGCGCTGGTGCCCATGAACATGGTGGCGAACATACCGATGGCGAAGTCGGCGCCTTTCAGGCCGGAAGTGGGTTCGTCGGTTGGCTTCACGCGGCGCGGGGTTTACAGTTCGATGGTGGTGTTGTGCTCGGGCGAAGCCAGGGTACTGGTTCGCTCCCAGGCGCGGTCCTTGGCCGTCAGCTCGTACACTTTCTGCATGATGCCGCGCTCCACCTCGTCGTAAGCGAGGCCGCGGCGGGCCATGACGCGCTCATTCACCTCGGCCACCTTGTTCAGGCGGAAGGTTTCGAAGCCGGCGGCCCCGCCCCAGCTGAACGAGGGAATGAACTGCCGCGGGAAGCCCGCCCCGAAGATGTTGGCCGCCACGCCCACCACCGTGCCGGTGTTGAACATGGTGTTGATGCCGCACTTGCTGTGGTCGCCCATCATCAGCCCGCAGAACTGCTGCCCGGTGTTCACGAAGCGGCCGGCGGCGTGGCTCCAGATTTTCACCGGGGCGTAGTTGTTCTTCAGGTTCGAGGTGTTGGTGTCGGCCCCCAGGTTGCACCACTCGCCGATGACGGAGTTGCCCAGGTAGCCGTCGTGGCCCTTGTTGGAGTAGCCCAGCAGGATGGAGTTGCCTACCTCGCCGCCCACCTTGCAGAACGGGCCCACGGTGTTGTCGCCGCGCATCTTGGCGCCGGCGTTGATGTGGCTGCCCTCGCAAAGCGCCAGTGGGCCCTTGATGATGGCGCCTTCGTGCACCTGCGAGTTTTTGCCGAGGTAAATCGGCCCGTCCTCCGCGTTCAGAATGGCCGCCCGGATCTTGACGCCTTCCTCGATGAAGATATTCTCCGGCGCGTACACGATGGTGTGCGCGTCGCCCACGGGCTGCGACTCGCGGCCGGCCGTGAGCAGGGCGAAGTCACGGCGGATTTCGGCGCCGTTGTGCAGAAACAGCTGCCAGGGGTGCTGAATGCTGGTGACCGGCTCGGCCACCTGCCGCATAGCCCGGAAACCGTCCTGGATCAGCTCGGCCACCTTGCCCGCGTCGGCCAGGTGGGCGGCCACCAGCAGTTCCCCGTCGAACAGCGCCTCGCCGGGCTGCAGGGCCTGCACCTGCCGGGCGAGCAGCTCGTCGGGGCACACGGCGCCGTTGATGACCAGGGCCGGCCCTTCGGCCGGGGCGGCCGGAAACTTCGCCTGCAGGTAGGGCTCGGTGAGGTAGTACACGGCCTCTTCGCCCAGGCGGCGCTGCCACTTTTCGGCCACGGTGAGGATGCCGCAGCGCAGCGCCGCCACCGGGCGGGTGAAGGTGAAGGGCAGCAGGTTCGGCCGGATGGCCGGGTCGTCGAAAAGCAGAACGGTCATGGTAGCGGGTTGTTGGTTGTCAGGGGCTCGTTGGCAGCGGCCGGCCAGAACACGGGTGCAAAGGTCGGACGTCGGGCATCAGCACCCAACCCCCGGGCAAAACAAAAGCTCCCGCTGGCGCAGGGCCGGCGGGAGCTTGGGAGCAGGCATGCAGCTGCCACTGACAACTGACAACCCGCACCGGGTAACGTCAAAGAAGCTTACTTCTTCTTGTAGCGGTTCATGAACTTCTCTACGCGGCCAGCGGTGTCGAGCAGCACGTTCTTGCCGGTGTAGAAGGGGTGCGACTGGCTGCTAACTTCCACCTTGATAACGGGGTACGTCTTGCCGTCCTCCATCGTGATGGTTTCGTTCGACGTCATGGTCGAGCGGGTGATGAATTTGAAGTCGCTCGTGGTGTCCTGAAACACAACCTCGCGGTACTCGGGGTGGATGTCCTTTTTCATGGCGCTGATGCGTGAAGTCCTGGTAGGCCCCGCCGATTTTGCGGAAGGGACGGCAAAGGTAAGACCTTGAGGGTAAAAAGAAAAGCTTGCGGGCTTTTTTCCGGCTTAATAGAAACTTTACCTTCCGCAATTGGCCGAAAAAGTTATTTTTGGTCCCGGTCCTGCCCACTTTTCCCCTTCCCCCACCCTTCTTTACCCGTGCCGCCGCATGACCCGCAGGCATCTTCTCCCGTTGCTGTTCGCGCTGCTGCTGGCCGCCTCCACGGCCTGGGCCGTCACGGTCACCATGTTCCAGGCAACGCTGGAAGGGGCGGCAGCCGTGCGCCTGGACTGGGAAGTAGCCAACGAAACGGGCCTATTGGGCTTTGAGCTGTACCGCAAGGGCGCCAGCGACGCGGTGTTCAGCCGGCTGACCACCGTGGCCCCCACCGGCCAGCGCCGTTACCAATACAGCGACACCAACCTGTACCGCGGCACCACCAGCACCGCCAGCACCAACACCGGGCCTTACTCGTACCGCCTTACCGTAAAGTCCAGCACCGGCGAACAGAGCTACACCGTGGTTCTGAACCAGACGCCCAGCGCCGTGCAGCGCTCCTGGGGCAGCATCAAGTCGATGTTTCGGTAGGCGGTGAGATGAAGAGTTACTGTTCTGGTCATCCGAATGGCGAAACGAAGCCGGTAGTAACCGGTTTTTTTGTGCCCTTACCTTTGCCCGCGCTTCAGACCAAGCCGTTTCGGGCCGTCCGTACGCCACTCACCATTTCACGCCCCACCACTTCACCGCCGATGCGCCTCTGCTTTGCCTCCAACAACGCTCACAAGCTGGATGAAATCCGGCCGCTGCTGCCCGCGCACATCGAGCTGCTAAGCCTGGCCGACATCGGCTGCGCGGAAGAGCTGCCCGAAACGCAGGACACCCTGGAAGGCAACGCCCTGCAGAAAGCCCGCTACGTGTGGGACCACTACGGCGTGTCGTGCTTCGCCGACGATACCGGCCTGGAAGTGCCCGCCCTCGACAACGCGCCGGGTGTGTACTCGGCCCGCTACGCCGGCCCGCAGCGCTCCGCGGCCGACAACGTGGAGAAGCTGCTGCGGGAGCTAAACGGGCAGCCCGACCGCGCCGCTCGGTTCCGCACGGTCATTGCGCTGGTGTCGGGTGCCACCGACCAATGGACGTTTGCCGGCGAGGTGCAGGGCCACATCACCGAGGCCCCGCGCGGGGCAGGCGGCTTCGGCTACGACCCCGTGTTCGAGCCCGAGAGCCTCGGCCAGACTTTCGCCGAAATGACAACGGAGGAAAAAAATGCGCTGAGCCACCGGGCCCGGGCCGTAGCCCAGCTAACTACTTTTCTGAAGGAACAATACTCCGTGGAATAGCCCGCGGGCCCAACTGCTAGGCTCTCCGGCCGGGCGCGGCTAGCTTCCTAACGTGCGAAACCCTTACTTTTGCAAGGTTGGCCCTGCTGGTCGGGCCGCAGTCAGCATCCATGCAACAGCCTTTCATCGTTGGTATCACCGGCGGCAGCGCTTCCGGCAAAACGACTTTCCTGCGTCGTCTTCTGGCTTCCTTTCCGAAGGAAGACATTTGCCTGATTTCCCAGGACAATTACTACCACCCCCGCGAGGTGCAGCAGGTGGACTCGCAGGGCGTCACAAATTTCGACCTGCCCGCCAGCATCGACTCGGCTGCGTACGCGGCCGACGTGCTCAGCATCAGCCAGGGACGGGAAGTGCGCCGCGCAGAGTACACGTTCAACAACCCGAACGCCCCCGTCCAGGAGCTGGTGTTCAAGCCCGCGCCCATTGTGGTGGTGGAGGGCATCTTCGTGTTCTACTTCGAGGAAGTAGCCAAGCTGCTCGACCTGAAGGTGTACATCGACGCGCGGGAACACGTGAAAGTGCTGCGCCGCATCGTGCGCGACCGGGATGAGCGCGGCTACGACCTGGAGGACGTGCTCTACCGCTACACCCACCACGTGGCACCCACCTACGAGAAGTACATCAAGCCCTTCAAGCACGACGCGGACATTATCATTCCCAACAACCGCCACTTCGACAAGGGACTGGACGTGTTGGTGGCCTACCTGCAAAGCCGCGTAGCCACCTCGAAAGCGTAGCCCAAGGGTATTTAAAAAAGGCCGATGAGTCAGCTCAGCGGCCTTTTTTTGTGGTTGGCACGGTGCTCAGCTGCGGCGGGCCGTCCACCAGCCGAACCCGGCCAGCAGCAGCAACAGCGCCAGCACCGCGTTGGCGTAGCGCTTGGTCTGTCGGGGCGTATCCATGCTCATCGGGGTCGGGGTAACAGCGGCTAGCTGCTGGGCGTAGAAGGGGTCGGTGCGCACAAAGGCGGAAACCTCCTGCGGCGGCGCCACGGCCGGGCCGGTCACGGTCAGCTCCAGCTCAGGGCGCAACGTGTCGTAGCGCCCGGCGTCGGGGTTGAATACGGGCACGGCCAGCACGTCGCGCAGGCGCAGCAGTCCCGGCTGCCGCGGCACCAGGCGGTAGCGCAGCACCTTGCGCCCGCTGACGCGGCCGTCGGCGCGGGTCAGCTCCTGGCGCACCTCGGGACCGTACACTTCCAGGCCGGGCGTGGTTCGGGGCACGGGCGGCGGCAGGGCGGCTAAGTTGCCTTCGCCCTCCACCACCAGCGTGTAAGTGATGGTGTGCCCGGTGCGAAAGGCCGTGCCGCCCACGCCTTCGCGCAGGCGGTAGCGCCCCACGGCCGGCAATGTTCGGCTGCTGTCGGCCAGCGGCGGCAGGGGGCGCACGCGCACGGTGCGCGGCTGGCTGAAGTAGGTTTTGTAGCCCTCGAGGCGGTTGTCGAGCCCGGCTTCCGGTCGCTTGGCCAGGCGGTATTTCTTCATCTGCAGCGACACCGCCGGAAAGCTCAGCGGCTTGTCGCTGAGCGGGTAGTACACGGCTTCGTAGAGCTGATAGCGCAGATAGGGCTTGCCGCCTACGCGCACCGAATCGGGCTGAATATCGGTTTCATCAAAGGCTTCTTCCCAGGCCGTGGGCTGCCGGAGCTGCCGCAGCAGGGGCGGCAATTGTTCGGCAAAGCGGTAAAAGTCGAGCAGGCCCTGGTCGGAGGGGGCCAGATAAAAGTATAGGCCCACGTGCACCGGCTCGCCCACCCAGGCCTCGGTCCTGTCGGGCTCCACGCTCAGAAAGGCGTTGTCGCGGGGCTCCACGTATTCCTGGGGCTTGGGCTTGCCCAGCAGCTGATCCAGCAGCCCGATGCCCTGCAGGGGCTGCGGCTTGGCTGTGGGCGGTGCGCCGGCAGCGGGCGCCGTGCCGGGGGCCGCCGGGGGCGTGGTGGGCTGCGGCAGCACGCGCAGCGTGGCTCCGGCCGAGCGCAACACTTGCCCGTTGACCGTCAGGCTGAACGGCTTGAGCACAAATTCCCCCTCGGCAAAGGCCGCGTAGCGCTGCGTCAGCACCAGCTCCACGCTGCTGCGCCCCTGCACGGTGCGGGTGGTGGTGGTCGAGGTTTTGCCGCTCTTCTTGAAGCCCTCGATGTCGGGGAAAGCCGAGTACCGCTCCAGCGGCGCCCCGCGCAGGCGCAGGGCAATGGTGAAGTACTCGTTGACGGGAAACGAGGTGCGCCCTATTTCCAGCGCAGCTTGCTGCCCGGCGGGCGAAGCGGTGGTGCCCGGCGCAGCAGCGGGTGGGGCTGCGTTCTGCGCAGATCCGGGCGTGGAGCCGATCGGGCCGAAGCTGAGCAGCAGCGTACAGACGAAAAAAAAATGGCGCCACGGCATGTAGTCAAAACTACGGAAAAAGCGGCTTGCAACCCTTACCGAGGGTATTAAAGCGGCAACTCATGGCAGAGCTTTCTATATTAAAAATTATCCATATAAGCAATTTTTTCTTACTCCCACAAACCACGCCTTCTACTGACGCGTAGGTTGCTCAGATTCTTCTCCCCTCCCAGGTTCAATGTTTTCTCGTCGGAACCCTATAAGGCGCCGGGCAGGATACCCCTTTGCTTCCATTTCCTTCAACCACTCATTACCCCATTACCCATGACCAACCAACACCTTAACCCTGCGTCCGAGGGCTCAGGCATCGGCAAGCGGCTGACGCAGGCCATTGACCGCCGGTTGTTTTTGCGCTACTCCGGCCTGACGGTGGCCACGACCGGCCTGCTGCTGGCCGGCTGCGACGACGATGAGAACGGCGGCGGCAACAACAACAACATGGTGAACGTCGGCACGGGCGACGTAGGGGTGCTGAACTACGCCTACGCCTTGGAGCAGTTGGAAGCCGCTTTTTACACGCAGCTGCGCACGGGTTCCTACTACACCGGCTTGGCAGCAAACAGCGCCGAAAAGCAGATTCTGGACGACTTGTACTACCATGAAGTCATTCACCGGGAGTTTTTCAAGGCAGCCCTGACTGCCGCCGGTGCCACGCCAATCAAAAACCTGGAGCCCAATTTTTCGACGGTGGACTTCAACAACCGGGGCAGCGTGTTGGGCACCGCCAAGACCTTTGAGGACCTAGGCGTAGCCGCTTACAACGGCGCCGGCAAGTATCTGCAAACCCCGGCCTATCTGGTAGTCGCCGGCAAGATCGTGTCGGTGGAAGCCCGCCACGCGGCCTTGATCCGTGACTTGGTGGCTGAAGCCTCGTTCGTAGACGCTGACGTGGTGCGCATCAATGAGAATGGCCTGGAAATTTCCAAGGAGCCGTCCGTCGTGGTGGCCGCTGCCAACAATTTCCTGCGTGATGGTTCGAAGCTGGACGTTTCCGGTATTCGCTAAGCCTGCTTCTGCCCTCACTGCCACCCCCAATCTGCTTTAGCCATGAACGTATTTAAGCTGCTCTCCGAAATTGAAAAAGTAGACCCCGAGGTTTACGACCGTCTGGATTCGCGCCGCCGCGTGTTTCAGCACATGGGCATCCTGGGCAAAACCCTGGCCGCTGCCGCCGTGCCCGGGGCGCTGAGCGCCATCTTTACCAAGGCCTACGCCCAGACCAGCGCCGCACCCAGCGTCAACGACGTGCTCAACTTCGCTTTGAAGCTGGAGTACCTCGAATCGTACTTCTACAACGCCGGGCTGGGTGCCCGCGGCGCCAATGCTACGCCCGCGCAAACGGCCCTGCGTGCGCAGTTCAGCGCCACCAACCTCACGGCCCTAGACAAGATCCGCACCGACGAGGCCAACCACGTCACCTTCCTGCGCGGCGCCCTCGGCACGGCTGCCATTGCCGACCCTACTCCGGCCCAGTTCGACTTTACCGGTGCCTCGCGTAACGGTGGCGTGCCACGCTTCGCCGACGTATTTACCAACCCGGCTACCTTCCTGGCCGTAGCCCAAGCTTTCGAGGACACGGGTGTACGTGCCTACAAAGGCGGCGCCCCGCTGCTGATGGCAAACGACACGGTGCTGGAGGCAGCCCTGAATATCCACTCCGTGGAAGCTCGCCATGCCTCCCGCCTGCGCACCATGCGCCGCGCCGGCCCCGGCAACAACCAAGCTTCGGCGGTAGCCTCGAACGGCACGTTCACTTCTTCGCCCAAGAGCTGGATTTCGGGCAACGACGGCGGCGGTCCTTCGCCCGCCAACACATCTGCCATCTACGGGCCGGGCATGCAGCCTGCTTACCTGCCCACGAGCACCGGCATCACGTTCCCGGGAGAGGAAAATGTGACGCAAGGCGCTACCAACGCCACCAACGGCGTCAATCTGCAAACGGCTTTGGCCTCGCTGAACTTCCCGGCAGCAGCTTTCTCGGAGGCTTTCGACGAGCCGCTGGACGTAGCTTCCGTGTCGAATATAGCCCGGCTGTTCACTACGGCCAGCAGCACGCTGTTCTAAGCGACGTTGCATGGGTATCAGGTGGAAAGGACGGCCGTCGGCCGTCCTTTCTTCGTTTTGCCTTGTCCGGCTGTGAAACCGGGCCGTGCAACTTTTCCTGGCCTAAGTGGCTCTTTCGCTCGGCCTTGGGGCTTTCGGTGTGTACCCAGTACCTTTGCCGTTCAGGCTCTCGACAAGCCCCTGCTGGTAAGCTCTTTTGTTTTCGCATATGCCCGAGGCATCTTCTTCTTTCGCGTCGCTACTGGACCGACGTTCCTTTCTCACGCGCGCTGGTGCCGCCGGGGCCTCCCTCCTACTCCTGACCGCGTGCCCCGACCCGACGGAAGAGGTGGTGACGCCCACGCTGACCTTTGGCAACGATGACGCGGGCGTGCTGAATTATCTTTCCCTGCTGGAACGGTTCTCGGTCGAGTTTTACACCCGGGTGCTGGCAACACCCGCCTCCGACCTAACAGCCGCCGATCTGGCGGTGCTGCGCGACATAAACCGCCACCAGTTAGCCCATCGGGAGGTGTTGGCTCAGGTATTGAGCGCCAACTCCTCCGCTGTGAGTGCCGGCGTCAACGAAATTCAGTTTGCGTTTACGGCTTTCACGCTCACCACGCGCCAAGGCGTGCTGGCCGCTGCGCAGACGGTGCAGGACCTGATCCTGGCGGCCTCGTGCGGCGCGGCCAAGCTGCTGGACAGCGTTGTGACGCTGCGGTTATTGCTGAAAATGACCGCCGTGAAAGCCCGCCACGCCGCCACCGTGCGCGACCTGCGCCAGGCCGGCAGCTTCGCCGGTTCGGATGTAGTGCCTCAAGCAGGTGCCACTGCCGGCCTGAACCAAGCGCTTACGCCCATCGAAGTGCTGGCTGTGCTCAGCACCTATACCGCCAACAATCCGCAAATCCGCTTGGTGGGCGACAACCTCCCCAAGAATTAACGCTGCCGCTTTCCCCTCATGAGTTTGCTTTCTTTTATCGAGCAGTTGGCCACGGCCGGTACTGCGGCGCAGCCCACCGCCCGCCGCGGTGCCATGACGCAGCTTGCGCGCACGGCCGCCGCCGCATTGCCCGCCGTACTGGGCGGCTGGGCCGCGCCCGCCGCGGCTCAAGCCACTACCGGAACCCCCCTCGACGCGCTGCAGGTAGCCCTGGGCGTGGAGTGGCTGCAGGATGAGTTCTACGGCCGGGTTCTGGGCACCATTGCCGTTTCGCCGCCGGTCGCGGCTAGTTTGGTGCCCGCTGCCCTGCTGCCCGACCTCACCCTGATTCGCAGTCAGCAGCGGCAGCACATCCAGCTGCTCGAAAACATAATTCGCACCTCCGGCAGCTCGCTGCCAACCCGGCCGAATTACGATTTCACGGGCAGCCGCAACGGAACGCAAGCGCCCTTGTTTGCCAACGTCTTTTCCAATACCGACACCATGCTGGCCGTGGCCCAGGCCTTGGAAGACCTTGGGGTGCGCACGTACACCGGGCAAGCGGCCTTGCTGCTGGTCAACAATGACCTGCTCGACGTAGCGGTGCGCGCCCTGGCTGTGGAAGGCCGCCACGCGGCGCACTTGCGTCAGCTGCGGCGTCAGCGCGGCGCCACCGTCAAAAACTGGATCAGCGGTACCGACGGGGCTGCGGTACCGACTGCTGCGGCCAACATCTACGCCGGCGAAGACCGCGTACTCCAGCAGGTTTCAGCTTTTACCGAACGCGACGTTACGACCTTGCTCCCAACGACCCTGGGGCTGAGCGATGCCGAAAAGCAAGCTGCGGCCACCGAGGCGTTTGACGAACCGCTTTCGGCCCGTGCTATCGGCCTTATCATAGACGTGTTCACGTACTAAGTCCGCGGCCTAAACCCTTCTGCCTATCCCCGGTTGCTATATAGCAGCCGGGGATTTTTTTGCTCGCCCCTCTTGCATTATGTCACCTATGCATTGTATCTTTCCTCGTACCGACGCAGAACCAGCTAATGTTCGTTAGCTTTTTTGGCCGCTGCTCGTATAGGGAGCCGCCCCTCTAGCATTCCATTCCCCCAACTCCCATTTTACCACTTACCACGATGCTGGAATACGTAAAAACCATCCTGCTCAAAGTCAGCTTCGACAAAATGCTGTTTGAGAAAGAGCTTCGGAAGGCCCTGCGTACGTTGGTGCCTGGCGAGGCGGGCCAGCTCAAGGCCTGGTGTTACCAGCAATTCTCCAAACTTTACCGCCGCGTGCTGAACCGGGTATTCCGGCAAGTGCGGCTCGCTTAGCCCTCGGTCGCCGGGGAGCTTGGCTCCCCGGTTACAAAGGCAATGTTGCGCTGCAAGCCCGCGTAGCCGGTCCGCTTAACGGCTGAGTGCCGAAATAGGGTCTGAAAGACCTCGTTCGTAATTTCCAGCCAGTCTGCCTCCCGCATTTCTCGCAGCTGTGGATGGGCCCGAAACTGCTCTTCCTGCGTCGGGCTGGCAAAGCGGTTCCAGGGACATACGTCCTGGCAGATATCACACCCAAAAATCCAGTTGCCCAGCTGACCCTGCACGTCGGCGGGCAATTGTTCTTTTAGCTCGATGGTAAAATAGCTGATGCATTTGCTCCCGTCCACGACGTACGGCTCGGTAATGGCCTGCGTGGGGCAGGCGTCGAGGCAGCGGGTGCAGGAGCCGCAGTAGTCGCGGATGGGGCCGTCGTAGGCCAGCTCTACGTCCACGATGAGCTCGGCAATGAAGTAAAACGAGCCAGCGCCGGGCGTAATCAGGTTCGAATTTTTGCCCACCCAACCCAGGCCGCTTTTCTTCGCCCAAGCCTTATCCAGTACCGGCGCCGAATCGACGAAAGCCCGGCCACCGACCTCCCCGATGTACGCCTGCATATCCCACATCAGGTGCTTGAGCTTGTCCTTGATGACGTGGTGGTAGTCGCGGCCGTAGGCGTACTTGCTGACTTTGAGCGTGTCGTCGGGCTGCTGTTCCTCCTTGGCGGGGTAGTAGTTTAACAGCAGTGAAATCACCGACTTGGCCCCGTCGACCAGCCGGCGCGGGTCCAGGCGCTTATCAAAATGGTTTTCCATCCAGCGCATCTCACCCTGCATACCCTTACTGAGCCACTGCTCCAGGCGCGGGGCTTCCTCCGCTAGGAAATCGGCCTTGGAGATGCCGCAGGCCATAAAGCCCAGCTCCGCCGCGCGGCGCTTAATAAAGCCGGTCCATTCGGCGCAGGTGAGGTCGGAAGCAAGCATAAGGGCAAAGGTCGGCAGCACACCGCCGTGGTGCGCTATTGGGCCGCGGCGACGGCGGGCCTCGGGCCGGACAACACCCGGCAGCTGCTGGCAGTTTCGGCTGGCTGCATCAGCGGTACTCCAGAATGTCGCCGGGCTGGCACTCCAGGGCCTTGCACAGGGCTTCGAGCGTGCTGAACCGCACCGCCTTGGCCTTGCCAGTCTTCAGGATGGAAAGGTTAGCCAGCGTCAGATCCACCTTCTCCGACAGCTCGCTCAGGGTCATTTTTCGCTGGGCCATTACCACATCCAGATTCACAACTATGGGCATGATTTATACGGTCAGGTCGTTTTCGGCCTGCAGGTCGGTGCCCCGTTGAAACACCTGCGCAATAAGGAAGATGATGCCGGCCAGCAACAGGAATTCACCGCCCGGCCAGCTCATCGGCTCAACGACGGCGCTTTTGAGCAGCCACTTGGTGTAACGGTTCGCGAGCAGCCCTACTACCCCGGCCCCCAGAGCGATATGGCTGATCCTGCTTATCAGCGTAGCTATTTCAACGTTGAACGGTGCGGTGAAGTCGATCTTCCGAAAAATCTGAATGACCAGGTAAGCCATGTACGCCTTGACCGCCAGGAAATACACCGTCAGTGACACTATCGCGGCGTAATGCTCCTCGCTGTAGTTTTTCAGAGCCGAAAGATTCAGCCCCATAAACAGGTTCTGCGCACCCGCCGGATTGCCAAATTCACTCACCAAAAAAGAAATGAGCACGGACCCAGCCTGGATGCAAAACCCGATAAACAACACCCAAAACACGGTGTGTAGGACCTTTAGAACAAGCGTAGAGTTGGTTTTCATAAAGCGTTGCGTTGAGAAGTCAAGTAACAGGTTGTTGTCACTCATTGGTATGAGCAACTCTCCGTGAAGCAATTATCAATAAATTTTTATCGATATTCAATAAATATATAGTAAAAATGTACCTGCCTTAGCCGTCCGGCCTGTGAAGGCCGGTCGTTGTTAAAGGTCATCGATTCAACACCCAACAAACAACAAACGGCAGACAGCAAGCACAATGCCGCCGTCTGCCGCTTAAGGACTGCCGGAAAGTTTATTCCTGCGTGAACAGGTCGCCGGCTACATTGCCGCGCATGTGCTGCGGCAGCGGACGGCCCAGGTGGGTGTAGGCCTGCTCGGTGGCTTCGCGGCCACGCGAGGTGCGTTTGATGTAGCCTTCCTGAATCAGGAACGGCTCGTACACTTCCTCAATGGTTTCGGCTTCCTCACCGCAGGCGGTAGCAATGGTAGTAATGCCCACGGGGCCACCCTTGAACTTGTCGATGATGGTCGACAGGATGCGCTTGTCCATGTCGTCGAGGCCTTCCGAATCGACGTCGAGGGCATTGAGGGCAAACTGAGCGATGTCGCGGGTAATGGTGCCAGTGCCTTTGATCTGGGCGAAGTCGCGGGTGCGGCGCAGCAGGTTGTTGGCAATGCGGGGCGTACCGCGCGAGCGGCGGGCAATTTCGAAGGACGCGTCCTCGTGGATGGGCGTGCCCAGGATTTCGGCCGAGCGCTGCACGATGTCAGTCAGCAGCTTTGCATCGTAGTACTCTAGGCGCGAGCTGATACCGAAACGGGCGCGCAAGGGTGCCGTGAGCATGCCCGAGCGCGTGGTGGCGCCGATGAGCGTGAAGGGCGACAACGAAATCTGCACGGAACGGGCGTTGGGACCCGAGTCGAGCATGATGTCGATGCGGTAATCCTCCATGGCCGAGTACAGGTACTCCTCCACCACGGGGTTCAGGCGGTGAATCTCGTCGATGAAGAGCACGTCGTGCGGATCGAGGTTGGTGAGCAGGCCCGCCAGGTCGGAAGGCTTATCAAGCACCGGCCCAGAGGTCATCTTGATGCCCGCCCCCAACTCATTGGCAATGATGTGCGAGAGGGTGGTTTTGCCCAGGCCGGGAGGGCCGTGCAGCAGCACGTGGTCGAGGGCGTCGCCGCGCTGCTTGGCGGCGGCCACGAACACCTGCAGGTTGTCGACCACTTTGGCCTGGCCCGTGAAGTCGGCGAAGCTAAGCGGCCGCAGGGCCTTGTCAATTTCTTTGTCGGTAGCGTCCATGTGGCTCGTGCCACCGGTCAGGTACGATTCGCGCATGCTCATACGAAAGCCGGGGGTTGTATTTCAGTGGTAAAGTAACACCAGCCGGCGGCAACTCATTCCGTCTGCACAATATTTTTAGCCAACCCAACACCATCCGACCCTAACAAGCCAATCATATTAGCAAATTCACTTTGAAAGTAGCTCTGGAACATTGACGAAAGGCGCAAAACAAGCCCCTTGGGTGGCAGCCCTAATGCTACGGCCCGGCCTCTGAAGGGTCAGTCAGCGGCCGGGCCATAGCAGTTGTTACGCGTCAGACCTGACGGCCGGACCGGGAACCGGCTTGCCCGCTCTGGCCGTGGTCGGCGTCGTCACGCATATCGCCCTGGCCTTGGTGCGGGCCCTGGGTTGAGGGCGTCCGCAACTGATCCTGGTGCACGGTGCCGGCGCCTTTGGTGCCTTCGGCGGCCGGGCTTTGGGTTTTGCTGCCAACGCGCCCACCGGGGCCACCGTTGTTGGCACCGGATCCGGCGGTGGTTTTAGCCACGCCGTCGGAGGTGCCATCGTCGCCGATGGTGTTGAAATCCTGGGTGGCGTCGCCGTCGTCCTGCGGGTCGCGGTCGTGGTGGCGCTGGGGGTTGTTGCGGTCGGGCTGGTAGCGCGACTCCGGCGTATTGCGGTAGTTCTGCTTGTCCTGCTCGCGTTGGTCGCGGTTTTGGTTGTCGGTAGCCATGATGAGAAGCGAATTGGTGTCCCCGGCTATACGAAAATCTGCTGCCCTGGATGACCACGCTACATTACCTAACGCCCTACTGTCCAGCTATCCACCCGTTCGCCAGCGGCTACCAAAGCGCCTGGAGTCGGCTGGTTCGTAGCCGCTTGCCGCCACAACTGCCGAATCGATAGTACGTGCAGTATATAGGCGACGGGCACGATAACCGTGGGCAGCCAGACGAAGGGGAAGCGCGTGATGACGGTGTTGGCGGGCTCGTTCAGAAACACCCGGAACGGCAGCGGGGCCGATAGCATAGCAATGGTGACGATGTTCAGGAGCAGGGCCAAGCCCAGGAAATTCCAGGCCAGCGCCACCCGCCAGGGCCAGCGGCGCCGCGAGAAGCAGAAGTAAGCTACCACCGGCGCCGTGAGGCCCGTGAGCACGTCCCAGTTCAGGCTTTCGAACGTCATCTGCCGGGGCACGGCGCCCGCCAGGAAAAGGAGCCAGAGCACCAACTCCACCACGACGCGCATGCTCTGCAGGTACAGCAGGCCGGCACGGGGCATAGCATCGAGCAGGCGCCCAACAGCCGCCGAGCGGGCCAGCCACACGGCCAGCCCCAGCGGCGGGGCCAACAGCAGGAACAGCCGCGGCGGCCGGGCGTCAAAGTCCTGCAAGACGCCGGAAGCCGCCAGCACGGCCGTCAGCAGCAGCCAAGCCAGTAGCCCGGCCGTTACAAGACGCAGCACCCGCGGATGCGGCGCGTAGCGGCGCAATGCCTGGCGCAGGCCCAGCAGCACGAAGGCCAGCACGCAAACGACCAGGGCCGCAAACAGCACGGCGGCCAGCCCATACAGATTCGTTTTCATAGCCGTAAGAGAGCAGTTGGTTGATGACCCAAAGCTACCCGGAGAGCCAGGCAGCAGCGTTGATCAAAATTGCTATTTCCCGAAAGCCGTAGGCCATTGCCCGGTGGTCTGGCGCAAAGCCCGGCCGAACGCGCTGCTGCTCTCGAAACCGACGGCTTCGGCCACAGCGGCGACGGGCAGGCCTCCCCGCAGCAGCGCCTGCCCCTTGCGCAGCCGCAACTGGCGCAGGTAGGCGTAGGGCGTCTGGCCGTGCAGCGCGCGAAACAGACGCAGGTAATGAAACTTGGAAAGGCAGGCGACCCGGGCCAGCTCGTCGATGCTCAGGTCGCGCGCGTAGTAGCTGTGTAGGTAATCCACGGACCAACCCAGTCTTCGGACCAGTTCCTGGCGCGTGGCCTGCCGAAGAGCCGGCAGCTGGTTGGCCCGCTCGCGGGTGCGGTGGTGCACGCCCAGCAGGTGGGCCAGTACCGCCAGCAGCAACTGGTCGCGCAGCAGGTGGTTGGCGTTGAACTCGGCCGCCTGCTGGCAGATCTGCCCCACCAGGGCATTCAGCTCCGACTTTTTGGGGTAAAGCTGGCTAAAGAAGTGGACGGGGGCAACTGGCCGTAAGGGGTCGTCGAGCAGGGTGCTGGCGGCCGTGGTGGCGTCGCGCAAGACCGTTTCGGCCAGCTGCTCGCCAAAATGAATGTTGAACGTTTCCGTCGAGCCGGGCACCTCGATGTCGAGGGTGTAGTGGTCGGCGCGGTTGCTGAGAAAGTACGTATCGGTTTCGATGCGCACCCGGCGCCCGCCCACGGCGCAAGCACTGCTGCCGCGCAGGTTCATGAACAACGACAGCGGCCCTTCGATATCCGGGCGGTGCACCGGCCCCGCGGGCTGGGCTTGGATAATGACGCTGGGCCAGCCACGCCCGTCGGCGAAACGGTGCGCCACCTCGCGCTTCAGCCAGGTGAGGTCGGGGAAAGCAGTGCGCAGCATGACGGCGGGAACAGACCCTTTAAGGTAGCACTTTGCCCGCTGGCAAACCGTGTATCCTCCTCCCTGCTCAAGCAGGCCGCTTGCGCTGGCCAAGTACGGCGGGAGTTTGGGGCCGCTTACTCGTGCAGCAGCACTTCGATGTTGAGGTACAGCCAGTCGTCCTCCCAGGATTTGTGGGTGAGGCGGGCGGAAAGATGCTTGCCCGCATCGAGCAGGCGGGCCACGGTTTCATTACGCCCCTCGGGCAGGTAGCCCAGCCATACGGCCCCGTCTTCGGGCCGCGTGTGCACCTGCACGGCCCAGTCGTCGAAGGAGCTATCGGCCTCGCGGCGCAGCTCCAGGGGCTGGTCCAGGCGCAGCTTGGGCTCGTAGGCGGCGAGGTTGTCGCGGTGCGAGGTACCGGCCACTAGGCATTCGAGCAGGATCAGCGGGGCAGCGGAAGCAGGGGTCGGGGTCATGGGGGCGAGAAGGTTGGGGCCGCAAAATAGCACGTCGCCGGGATGTTAGTCCAGACCCTGGTCATTGGTGCTGCTGCCTCGCGGGATGAATCTGCGCCACGCCGATACCGGACTTCCCGCCGACGGTGCCGCTGACGGCGCGCAGCACGTCGTACCTGTGGCAAAAACGCGGGCGGAAAGTGCGGCGGGCACATCGGCGCCGGGTGTACTTCGTAAGGCACCTTATACCTTCGCGCCCCTTCTTTCTTTTCTCCGATGTACAGCAAAACCGAAGCCGCGCAGCTGCGGCAGGCGTTCTGGACCGCCTTCGGCCAGTACATGCAGCCGGTGCCCTCGGCCGAGGGCCTGCCCGCCAACTGGGTCAATTACAAGACCGGCCTCAAGCACGTGTATTTCCGCCTGCACGCCGATACGCGCCGCGCCACCGTCAGCATCGACATTACCCATCCCGACGCGGGCCTGCGCGAACTGTTCTTCGAGCAGTTTCGGGAGCTGCGCGTTATGCTGGAAGAAGCCACCGGCGAAGCCTGGACCTGGCAGGCCGACTCAGCCGACGAATACGGCAAGCCCATCAGCCGCATCTACCAGGAACTGACGCCGGTGAACATGTTCAATCGAGAGGACTGGCCCCGGCTGATTTCCTTTTTCAAGCCGCGCATCGTGGCCCTAGACGAGTTTTGGAGCACAGCGCAGTACGCCTTCGACGAGCTGCGCTGACCGCCGCCGTACCCCTCCTCAGCGCGGGTTGGCGGGCGTATTCACCCTGGCGGCCAGCTCAGCCAGCTTCTGGCCCACGTCCTTGCGCGAGCGGTCCGATACGTAGGCCATCTGCAGCACGCTGACGGCATATTTCTTATAAGCCAGTCCCTTGGCCAGCTCACCGCCGGCCTCGTAGCCCTCCCCGTAATTGAAAGCGCGCACGCCGAGGTGGTACAGGTCGTCGGCCGTCACGGTTCTGATTTGTGCGGAGTTGTCGAGGCGGTAGGCCCGCTGCAGATCGGCCCAACCCGGGGCTATCTGCCCCAGGCTGATGCGGCTCAGTCCCAACTCGCGGTAATTGGGCGCGGAGGTGGAATCAAGCCGGTTGCTGGCTTCAAACCAGCGGATGGCCTCCGGGTAGCGGTCGAGCAGGTAGTAGCTGTGCCCCAGGGCGGCGCGGGCCAGCCGGTGCATCGAGTCAAGTTGTAGGGCTTCGTGGTACTTGGCAATGGCCTGCCGCTCCAGGCCGTGGGCCACGGCCGTATCCGCCAACGCGGAGGCTTTCAGCGAAAGCTGCACCCCGGCGTCGAAGGCCTGGTAGGCTTGACGCTTAGGCTCTGGCTGGCAGGCCGCCGCCAGCACTGCCAGTAGCACGCCTGCTCCTACCACCTGAGAAACTGCTTTTTCCATGGCACGAACCAACGTAAAAAGTACCGATTTCGCGCCGAACCGATTTGACGCGGCCGTCGGGGGCTTTACGCTCCGCCACCAGGTCTGGTGCCATAAGAACGGATTGGCGTAGACCGGGGGCCGGTCTTTTCAGTTGTGCCCCGATCAGCGGCGCACTGCAGGATACCCCAACGAGCTTCAGCGCAACGTGCCAAAGACCTTTCGGCTTGCCAGCACCTGCTTCTTGGCTACGCCTACACAAAGAGCAGGTTGGGTTTTCGCCGAGCGTGCCTCCAGCACGTCCTGCTGCGCCCCGCCGCTACCTGGGCGTACCACGCAGCCTGGTGCACCCGCAGCGGCTGTTTTCGCTTTCTGCCAAACTCTCCACGGCGTGGCGCCTGACTAAGCGCCTGCTGAAAACGTAGTGGAAGCCGGGTGAGAAGGCAACATCAGCCACGCAGCGGGCCACAGCGTGCAGCAGCTGTCCGTTGGCCCCTCTCGCATCGACGGGTACCATAAGTGCTAAACGCAAAGCGGCCGCTTCCTGGCAGGAAGCGGCCGCTTTCATACGGAGCTAATGGGCTTACTTGAACGCCTGAATGCCCGTAATATCCGCCCCGGTGATGAGTAGGTGGATGTCGTGGGTGCCTTCGTAGGTAATGACCGACTCGAGGTTCATCATGTGGCGCATGATGGGGTACTCGCCGGTGATGCCCATGCCGCCGTGGATCTGGCGGGCTTCGCGGGCCACGTGCAAGGCCATGTCCACGGAGTTGCGCTTGGCCATCGAAATCTGGGCCGAGGTGGCTTTGCCCTGGTTCTTGAGCGTACCCAGGCGCCACACCATCAGCTGGGCCTTGGTGATTTCCGTAATCATTTCGGCCAGCTTTTTCTGCTGCAGCTGGAAGGAGGCAATGGGCTTGCCGAACTGCTCCCGCTCCAGCGCGTATTTCAGGGCCGACTCGTAGCAGTCGATGGCCACGCCGATGGCGCCCCAGGCAATGCCGTAGCGGGCCGAGTCGAGGCAGCCGAGCGGGCCCTTGAGGCCTTCCACGTTGGGCAGCAGATTCTCCTTGGGCACCTTTACGTTGTCGAACACCAGCTCGCCGGTGATGCTGGCGCGCAGGCTCCACTTGTTGTGGATTTCGGGGGCGGTGAAGCCTTCCATGCCTTTCTCCACGATGACGCCCTTGATGCGGCCGTTGTCGTCCTTGGCCCATACCACGGCTACCTGGCTCTGGGGCGAGTTGCTGATCCACAGCTTGGCGCCGTTGAGCAGGTAATAGTCGCCCATGTCCTTGATGGTGGTCATCATGCCGCCGGGGTTCGAGCCGTGGTCGGGCTCGGTCAGGCCGAAGCAGCCCAGCCACTCGCCGGAGGCCAGCTTGGGCAGGTACTTGCGGCGCTGCTCCTCCGAGCCGTACTGGTAGATGGGGTACATCACCAGGGAGCCTTGCACCGAGGCGGTGGAGCGCATGCCGGAGTCGCCGCGCTCAATTTCCTGCATGATCAGGCCGTAGCTGATGTAGTCCAGCCCGCCGCCGCCGTACTCGGTGGGAATGGTGGGCCCGAAAGCGCCGACCTCACCGAACTTGCGCACGATTTCCGACGGGAAATGCGCCTGCTGAGCCCACTTTTCGATGTTGGGGCTGATTTCTCTCTTGACGAAGTCGCGGATGCTCTGGCGGATGAGCTTGTGCTCTTCGGTGAGCAGGTCGTCGATGTCGTAGTAGTCGGTGAAACCAGCGGCGTTGAGCGAGCCTTTGTTGCGCTGCACCTGGGCCTTGGGCGAGAGGACGTCGGCTTGGGAGGACATAAGGGAGAATGGGTTGGGATGGGAAGCTCAAAGATAAACGTTTCGCCGCGCAGGTATCAGGCGCCGGGCATATTTGGGGCCGAGGCGAATTATGGTCCTGAAGTTGGGCGGCGTTGCACGTCTATCCTTAACCATTCAAGCCTATGATGCATTCTACTTGGCTCCGTTTTTTCATGGCGCTGCTGGCGGGCCTGCTAGCCCAATGAGCAGGCCGGGCTTACAGCTATGTCGGTTATTGGTGGGGTAACGGCCGGCGCTTTTCGCCTTCTTATTTGCCGCCCGTACGCTCACTGCGTACGGGCTTTTTCGTCTTTGCGGGTGCCAATTTACCTGCACTCGCTGCCGCCGCGTATAACCCGGCACTAAGCCCCGTCCCTACCCCATGAGCACCCACAAAAAGTTAAGCGAGCTGGAGGCCACGGCCATCTGCGGCAACGACATTTCCTCGTCGTGTCTGTACGTGTCGGCTCTGGCCATTACCTACGCGGGGCAGTATTCCTGGCTGGCCCTGCTGCTGGTGGCGGCGGTGCTTTTCCTCTTCCGCAAGATCTACGGCGAAGTGGTGGGCGCGCTGCCGCTCAACGGCGGGGCCTACAACGTGCTGCTGAACACCACCAGCAAAAGCAACGCTTCCCTGGCCGCGGCCCTCACCATCCTCTCCTACATGGCCACGGCCGTGATTTCGGCCAGCGAAGCCATGCACTACCTGCACGCGCTGTGGGAGGGTCTGCCGGTGCTGCCGGCCACCATGGGGCTGCTCGGGCTGTTTCTGGTGCTCACGCTGCTGGGCATGTCGGAGTCGGCGAAGGTGGCAGTGGTTATCTTCCTCGTGCACCTGGCCTCGCTCACGCTGCTGGTGGCCGTGGCCGGCTGGTACCTGGCCACGCACGGACTGGGTACGCTCCAGCTGAATTTCCAGGCTCCGCTGAAGGGCGGGCTCGGCACGGCGTTGTTCTACGGCTTCAGCGCGGCCATGCTCGGCATTTCGGGCTTCGAAAGCTCGGCCAACTTCGTGGAGGAGCAGGCCCCGGGCGTATTCCAGAAAACGCTGCGCAACATGTGGGTGGTGGTGAGCTTTTTCAACCCCATGCTGGCGCTGCTGGCCGTGGGGGTGCTGCCGCTCGTCACGGTGGGGCAGCACACCGAAACGCTCCTCTCTTACCTGGGCGAAGTGGCCGGGGGCCGCTGGCTGGCCGCGCTCATCTCCATCGATGCCGTGGCCGTGCTCAGCGGGGCCGTGCTCACCTCCTTCGTGGGCGTAAGCGGGCTGATGAAGCGCATGGCCCTGGACCGCATCTGGCCACAATCCTTTCTGAGGGAAAACCGCCGCGGCAGCAACTACATCATCCTGCTTAGCTTTTTTGCGCTGTGCGTGAGCATCCTGCTCATTACGCGCGGGCAGCTCGGGCCGCTGGCCGGCGTCTACACGATTTCTTTCCTCTCGGTAATGGCGTTTTTCGCCATCGGTAACTTTCTGCTCAAGGGCAAGCGCCGGCGGCTGCCCCGCCCGGTGTACGCCACCATTCCCACGGTGACGCTGGCGCTGCTGGGCGTGTGCATCGGGTTGTTTGGCAACATCAAGCTGCACCCCGACTACCTGGTGGTTTTCCTGCAGTACTTCGTGCCTACCATGATCCTCGTAGTCGTCATGCTGGAGCGCGTGGCCATTCTGAAGCTGGTGCTGCACGGCATTCAGTCGGTATCGGAGCGCTACGGCACCTGGTCGCGCTTTGGCCGGCTGACGGTGCGCCGCCTGCTGCGCGAGCTGAACGAGCAGGAATTCGTGTTTTTCACCAAGGGCGACAACGTTTCCAACCTCAACAAGGTGATGGCCTACGTGGTGGAAAACGAATTCACGACCCGGCTTAAAATTGTAACCCTGTTGCCCGAGGGCCAGCAGGTGTCGCCGGACCTGCTCAACGACGTGCGCGTGCTCGACCGGGCCTACGACCAGATTGAGGTGGAGTTCGTTACCATGCCGGGCACCTTCGGGCCGGAACTGATCGACGAGCTGTCGGCCAAGTGGGGCATTCCCAAGAACTTCATGTTTATCGGCTCGCCCGGCAACGCCTTTCCCTACCAGATTTCCGAGCTGGGCGGCGTGCGCCTGATTATCTGATCTTCCGCGGGCGGGTGTAGCCAGCCAAGAACACCGCGCACCGCAGCCAGTAGACCACCTGTGGCCCCGTTGTGCCTCCTCATGATGCGGACGGGTACACCGCCGGCCGGTTCGGCATGCGACTTATCCGTTGCCGGCCGCCGTCTACCTTTGTCGGCATGAGCAATTCCTTCGGCACCCTGTTTCGCATCAGCACCTTCGGCGAGTCGCACGGCCCGGGCATCGGCGTGATTATCGACGGCTGCCCCGCCGGCCTGCCGGTCGACGTGGCCGCCATTCAGGCCGCGCTGGACCGCCGCCGCCCCGGCCAGTCGGAGCTGACGACCCCGCGCAGCGAGGCCGACCAGGTGGAAGTGCTATCGGGCTTGTTTGAGGGCCGAAGCACGGGTACGCCCATCGCGCTGCTGATCCGCAACCAGGACCAGCGCAGCCACGATTACTCGCACATTCAGCACGCCTACCGCCCCTCGCACGCCGACTTCACCTACGACCAGAAGTACGGCCACCGCGACTACCGGGGCGGTGGCCGCTCCTCGGCCCGCGAAACGGCTGCCCGCGTAGCCGCCGGCGCCGTGGCCATGGCCCTGCTGCAGCAGCACGGCATCACGGTGCAGAGCTACGTGTCGCAGGTGGGCGCCGTGGCCGTGCCCGTGGGCTACGAGCAGCTCGACCTCGCGCTGATCGACTCCAACCTGGTGCGCTGCCCTCACCCTGAGACGGCCGAGCGCATGACCGAGCTCATTCGCCAGACCCGCGACCGGCACGACACCGTGGGCGGGCTGGTAACCGGCGTGGTGCGCGGCGTGCCGGCCGGCCTCGGCGAGCCGGTGTTCGACAAGCTGCACGCCGAACTGGGCAAGGCCATGCTGAGCATCAACGCCGTAAAGGGCTTTGAGTACGGCTCGGGCTTCGCCGGCACGCTGCTGTTCGGCTCGGAGCACAACGACGCCTTCTACACCGATGAGGCCGGGCAGGTGCGCACCCGCACCAATCACTCCGGCGGCATCCAGGGCGGCATCAGCAACGGGCAGGACATTTACTTCCGCGTGGCTTTCAAGCCGGTGGCCACCATTCTGCAACCCCAGCAAACCATCAACGACCAGGGCGAAGCCATCGAGCTGGCCGGCCGCGGCCGCCACGACCCCTGCGTACTGCCGCGCGCCGTGCCCATCGTGGATGCCATGACGGCCCTGGTGCTGGCCGATATGCTGCTGCGGGCGCGCACCAGCAAGGTGTAGCGCGAGCTGCCGGGCTTACTTCACCGGGCCGGGCAGAATCCAGGCGTAGTGACTCCAGTGGCGGCGCTGCGTGAGCAGGTTCAGCCGGGGGCTGACCAGCGGGCGAGGCGGGTGGCCGTTCAGGCTCAGCTCTGAGTCGCAGTAGACGGCTACGGGTGCGAGGCCGCGCCGCCGATAGTCCTGGGCCAGCAGGTGGGCAAACTCCAGCAGCAGGTCGGGGTGGTCAACGAGTTTGCCGACCTGGTTCGGGGTCAGGTAGCTGGCCGGCCATACGATGTCTTCGTGGCCGTCGGGCAGAAGCACGCGAAAGCGCGCCGAGCCGGATTTGGCCCGCAGCATCAGGTGCCAGCTGAAGCGGTGGCCCTCCTCGGTCCAGTGCACATCGGCCGGGTACAGCCAGTGGCGCAGCGGCAGCAGCACCTGCAGCAGCGCGAAGGCCGCCAGCCCCACCAGCACCCACCGCCGGTGGGGCCGCGCCGCGCCCTGGTCGGCCGTTTCATTCAGCGGAGCAGCAGGCAGCGGCACCCGCGTGCGGAACCAGCGGCCCACCACACCGGGCAGGCGGCGCGGGAAGTCGGGCGCAAAAAACAGGCTGGTAATCAGCAGCGAAAACCACGGAAACGTGCCGAGGCCAAACACGACCACGTTGGAGAGGTGAAACAGCAAGGCCGCCCCAAAGGCCCAGGGCCGGGTGCGGCGCACCAGCAGCAGCGGCACCACCAGCGCATCGAAGGCAATGCCGCCGTAGCTCAGCAGCCACGCCACCGCGGGCCGCGCCAGCAGCGGGCCGATCAGCGGATAGCCGGCCTTGGCGGCCAGCCACACGGTAAGCGGCCGGGCCTCCAGCCAGTCGGGGTTCAGCTTGGCCAGGGCTGCAAAAACGTACACCAGCCCAATCTGAAACAGCAGCACGGCGCGCGTCCAGGCGGGCACCGTGGCGGTGGGCTTTACCCGCCCGGCGCGCACGTCGGCGGAGGCGGCGCGGTGGGCGGGCAGCACGGCCAGCACCGCCGCCACCAGCGCGTAGAGGTAAAAGTGGTTGATGTACTCGGTTTCCTCCAGCAACAGCAGGGCCACGTAGCCCAGGCTGAGCAGCACGGCCGCCCACCGGTAGCGCCAGCCGGCCGCCACCGCCACGCCAGCCGCCACGATCAGCGCGTACAGGCCGTAGATGACCGCGTCCGGTGGGTGGGGCAGCCACTCCCAGCCGGCGTAGCGCAGGTGAAATTGCGGCTCGGTGTAGTTGCGCACACGCCCGAGCACCACGGCGCCGCCGTGCTCCAGCGCCAGCAAAAAGCCCGCGCCCAGCCGGAAGTACACCAGCCAGGCTATGTTGATGGGGCGGAACAGGGCGCGGACGAGACGGGAGGAAAGTGGCATCGGCCCTAACCTACGACTCCGGCCGAAATCTGTGCATCGCAGGCCTCCTGCGGGCCAGCCCCGCTTACCTGGCGCCCACCTCCGCCACGCCGCCGGACGGGCACATTCTGCTACCTTTGCAACCACGGGGCGCCCGTTGCGGTTATATACCTATACCGCTTTCTTGCGGCTTCCCCATACGCCCTAAGCAGCACATAATCACCATGAATACTACCGCCCCTTCCGGCTCGATTTCCATCTACGCCGAAGCTTCGCCAAACCCCGAGTCGATGAAATTCGTGCTCAACACCCAGCTCGTGAGCGACGGGGTGAGCGTGGATTACCCCGACGCCGATGCCGCTGCCAACTCGCCGCTGGCCCAGGAGCTGTTCAAGTTTGACTACGTGAGCCGCGTGTTCGTCGCCCAGAACTTCGTGACGGTGACCAAAAGCTCGGACCTGACCTGGACGCACCTGATTCCGGAGCTGCGCACTTTCCTGAAGTCCTACGTGGAGTCGGGCGGCCCCATTTTCCTCGTCGACCCGGCGCAGGAGCAGCGCGCTGCCCAGCAGGCCAGCGCCGCCGAAGGCTCGGTGGAAGACCAGGCCACGGCCCAGAAAATCATCGACCTGCTCGACAACTACGTGCGCCCAGCGGTGGAGCAGGACGGGGGCAACATCACCTTCAAGAGCTACAACGAAGGCGTGGTGACGGTAAACCTGCAGGGCTCCTGCTCGGGTTGCCCCTCGGCCACCGTTACGCTCAAGTCGGGCATCGAGAACCTGCTCAAGCGCATGGTGCCCGAAGTAAAGGAAGTGGTAGCCGAAGGCGTTACCGCCAGCTTCTAAAGGGCCTCCCCTCCTACTGGCTGCGCCTCGTCGGCACATGCCAAACGCACAACGCCCGGCCACTCAGGTCGGGCGTTGTGCGTTTAGAGGAACTGCCCGCCGCCGGGCTTGCCGCTACTCCTGCCGGTGCTGCAGGCCGAAGGAGCGGCTGATGTTGAACCCAAAGTAAATGTCGCCGTCGAAAAAGTCGCCCGTGGTGCGCGGCAGGAACAGCGGCTCCACCATGCCCTGCGCGTTGGTGAGGTGCAGCTGAAACACGTGCCCGCCGGTTTCGATGTCGAAGCCCAGCGCCAGCGGGTTGCGGGCCTGCCGGGCTGTTTCGGCCGATAGCACGTAGTAATACTCCGCCGTGAGGGCCATGCGCTTGGTGATTTTTTGGCGCACGGCCCCGCCCAGGGCGTACACGTCGTTGTCGTCGGTGGGGTGCGCGACCAGGTTGCGGTGCACGAGCGTGGGCATGAGCTGCACCGAGAGGGCGGGGCTGAACTTGCGGGCCAGCAGCGCCTGGTAAGCATACGCCATGCGCGCGGCGGTGCTGCGCTCGGCTCCGCTCGGGAACTTGAGCGTGGTGATGGTGCTGCTGACCAGCAGCGTCAAGGACACGGGCATGGCCCGCGCCCCGGCGTGCTGCCACAGCGCGCGGTACTTCACGAAGCCGTCGTAGGTTTTGTCCAGCGAGCTGCGCCCGATGCCCACGGCGAGGCGGTCGGTGAGGCCGTACTCCAGCCCCAGCCGGATAGTGGCCTGATCGAGCCCGAAAAAGTGGTAAGCCCCGCTGTTGAGCGTGCCGAAGCGGTGCCCGATCAGAAACTGCATGGTGCCGTCGGCCGGGGTCTCCACGGAGTGCCCGTTGACGATGCGCGTGCCCTCGAACGTGCCGGTGGCCCAAGCCGGCTTTTCCGGAGCTTGCTGCTCCAGCTGCTGCAGCAGATCGTCCTGAGCGGCGGCCGATTGGCCCAGGCCCAGCAGTGCCGCCGTGAAGTACCACCGCCGCAGCGGCCACGCGTAGAGAGGAAGCATACAGCCAAGCGGTTAGGGTTTAGGGCCGAGCCGTTTTCGAGGTTACCGGCAGTGCGTCGCCCGGGGCGCACACGGCGTACACGGCAACCGTCACGGTTTTGGCAATATGCTCGCGGACCAGGGCCGGTATGCCGATGTGGTAATCGGCCGGCGCCACCTCGAACCGGGCTTTGGCCACCAGCTGCCGATCCAGCATTTCCAGCGTGCCGGGTACCTGCACGCGTCGCTTCACGCCGTGAATGGTCAGGTCGCCTTCCACCACCACGCTCACCGCCCCGCTGGCCGGCAGCCCCTCGGCGGGTAGCTGCTGGATGCGTCCGCTGAACGTGGCCCGCGGATACTTGTCGGACTCCACGTACTTGGTGTTGAAGTGGGTCTGCATGAGGCCGTTGGCAAACACGAAGTCCTGCATGGCAGCCACGAAGGCCAGCTGCCGGCTTGCCAGATCGACGCTGGCGGCAACCTGGCTGTTGCGGGCGGTGATGTCCTCCAGCGGCGCGTGGGAAAAGAAGTCGATGGTGGCCGAGCGGGTGCTGTAGCGCTGCTGAGCAACAAGAGGCGCGCCGAGCAGCAACATGGCCAGCAGCAAAATAATGCTCTTCTTCATGGCAAGGCTTAATTGTCGGGCATGCCGGCGCGCACCCAGATCCGCACTTGGTTGATGTCACAGTCCGATAGCCGGGGCCCATCGTCGGGCATGGCCGGGTAGCCAGGCCGGTGCTCGATGACGCCCAGCAGCTGCCCGGTGCGCCCCAGCGTGAGCACGTCGTGGTGCCCGGTGACGCGCACGCCGCTCTCGCTGCGGGTGGGACCGTGGCAGCGCTGGCAGTGCTGGGCCAGCAGCGGCGCAATGGTGCCGGCGTACGTTACGCTGACGGTGTCGCAGGCACTGAGCTGCGGCCCGAACAGCTCTTCCTCGTTTTGGTAAGCGCAGCCGCTGACGCCCCAAAGGGCACTGGCTGCCAGGGCCGCAGGCACGAGCAGGCCGGCCACGCGGAACACACGCCGTGAGGACATTGGTCTTAAGAGTTGGGGCGGGCCGGGGCCCGCTACGGTGGGAAGAAAAATCAGAGGCCGTATTTCAGGCCTAGAAAAATGCCGCTGCTGCTCAGCCGCACCTTGCCCGCCCCCACGCCGCCCAGCGGCAGCTTCAGGTAAGGCTCGGCCTGCACGCCCCAGTGCGGAGTCAGTTGCCACTCGTAGCCGGCGGAGAGGTTCAGCACGCTGAAGAGGTGGTTGCCGCCCTTTTTCACGCGCCAGGTCTGCGAATAGTAGGTGCCGTAGTACGTATAATCGTACTCGTACTGCTCATCGCGCATCAGCAGGCTCGACAGCCCGCCACTCACGAACAGCTGCCCGCGCCGGCTCTGCCAGGCGTCTAGCCGCAGGTTCACCGGCACGTCGGTGATGCGGCAGACCGCTTCCACGTGCTCCACCGGGTAGGGCGGCGTGTAGGCCCACTGGTAGTCGCGGCCGCGGGCTTGATAATGCTTCACCGAGCTGATCAGGCCCACGTTCAGGCGCAGGCGGGCGTTCAGGCGGTACTCCGCCTGAACGCCCAGGTTGCGGCCGGGGCGCGTGTAACCCGCTCTGCGCACGGTGCTCAGCTCGGGCGCGTACAGCGCCGTGACAAAGAACCGGCTCGGCGGAGCTGGCTGCGGCAGGGCTTCCTGGGTTACTGCCGGGAGCATCGCGGGCAACTCTGCGCCAGCAGCAAGCAGCACCGAGCTTATCGGATTTAGGCTTGCCCACTCCTCCACGGCCGCCTCTGCAGTTGCCGGGGTAACTACCTTGTTTTCAGCAGCGCCGGCATCTTTGACCCAGGTATCGGCCGACCGCGCCATAACGGCTTGCTCAGGGCCAGCTGCTCGGCCTGCGCTACCCGAGGAGCCTTCCGGCTGAGAAATGTCACCATCAAGTGAACGAGCAAGGTGAGCCGATGCAGTAGCAGCAGGCGGCGCGCAGGCCGGTATCGAGCTGGCCGTGGCAGTCGGTGCGACGCCTAGCGACTCCGCCGATTCGGCAGGCCGGGCGGCTGGGTCAGCCGCCGCCGGCATGGGACGCCCCGGCAGCGTCATTCCACGCCGGGGCTGTTTGCCGATTACTCCCGGAGACTCCGTTTCGTTTGTCGGTGCAGCCGGTTGCGGCGGGCTTACAGCTGTGGCGAGCAGGCCACGCCCCACCAACCGCTGCTGGTGCCGGTCCGCACCAGCTTCCGCTGCCGCCGGCACTCCTGCCTGCATAGTTTGCGCTTCAGACTCCCCGGCAATCGGCGGTGTCACGTCCCCCGGCAGCGCAGATTCCGGGGCTGTGACCCGGGAACCGTTCCGGCCGGCTACCGGCTGGCCCGGCCGAGAAGCGCGGGCAGCGGCCGGCCTGGCAGCGTGCTTTGCCAAAGGCTTCAACACCGGCTCGGTGGTGTATTCGCGGTAGCCGCCCCAGAGCAGCAGGAGCACGGCCACGATGCCGACTTCCGCGGCGAACAGCCGGGCTACCTTCCGGTTGACCTGCTGCTGCACCCGGGCCTCGTCCAGCTTGTGTTCCATGCGCGCCCACGCCCCCAGGTTTAACTCGTCGGGGTAGTGCTCAGCGCCTTGCCGGAACAGCGCGTCGAGTTCGTCATCCGATAGTTCCGGCGTATGCATGGTGGCGGTTTTTAGCAAGGAGGGTTTTGAGGTGCGCCCGCGCCTTGGAGAGGTTGGACTTGGACGCGCCTACTGAAATGTGCAGCTGCGCCGCTATTTCCTCGTGGGTGAAGCCGTCGATGACGTATAGGTTGAACACGGCCCGGTAGCCGGGCGTGAGCTGGCTCACGAGCACGATGATTTCGTCGTAGCTCAGCGCGTCGAGGGCCGTGTAGTGGTCGTCGGCGTACTGCAGGGCCGGCGTGTCGTCGAGGGACTGTTGGTGGCGATGCTTTTCGGTGGCGCGGTACTGGTCGATGGCGGTGTGAATCATGATGCGCTTCAACCACCCCCGGAAGGTGCTGCCCAGCTGGTCGTACTTCGCAGTATCAAAGCGCGCCACGTCCCGAAACACCTTCAAGAACCCGTCGTTGACGGCTTCCATGGCTTCGTCGCGGGTACGGGCGTAGCGCAGGCAGATGCCCATGGCGTAGCTGTAGTACAGCATGTACAGCCGGCGCTGGCTGCCACGGTCCGCCCGCTGGCAGCCGCCGAGCAGGCCAAGCAGCAAATCGGGGTCGTGGTCGGGCTGAGCGGAGGACACGGCGTCGGAGGTGGTTACATCTGGCTACTCGCAGGCCCCCGGCCAAAAGGTTGCCCGTGCCCGAACGTATTTTCTTTCTCATAAAATACCGGAAAGAACCGAGCTTTCCACCGTCCGTTTTTGCGCTGATTACCAGCCCCCTTGCCGGTCATCGTAGCGCAGCAAGCTGCCCGGTTCCTCCTGGAGGAATTCCCACTGGAAGATTGCATTCAAGCAGATGCCTTCCTGCTTCCCGAAGTGCGCCTTCGTGCGAATTAGCCCGCGCCACGGCCTGCTCCGCGTCTGCCAAATGGAAGTGGTCTTTCGGCATAACTGCTCCGTCGGGTGGGCCCGGACACAGCCAAAGCCGCCCGACCCACGCAGGTCGAGCGGCTTGGCTTCCCAAACAAAAGCTGGCTGACCAGGCCACAAAAAAGGCCGCTCATTGCTGAGCGGCCTTTTTAGGCAGGTGCGCTGTGGCCCGAACTAGGCCGTAGCAGCGGTGTTGAGTTTGGGCGCAGCGGCGTCCGTCGGGGCGCCGGGCTGGCCTTTTTCCTTGCCGCCCGTCGTGTCCAGAATCAGCGGGGCTGCGATGAACAGCGAGGAGTAAGTACCGATGATCATACCCACAATCATGGCGAAGGAGAACGAGCGCAGCGTCTCGCCGCCGAAGATGAACAATACCACCACCACCAGCAGCACGGTGGTAGCGGTAATCATCGTACGGGAGAAGGTGCTGTTCAGGGCTGGGTTCACCACCTGGGCAAACGTCAGGTTGGGGTTTTCGTGCAGGTATTCGCGGATACGGTCGTAGATAACCACCGTGTCGTTCATGGAGTAGCCGATAACCGTCAGCACGGCCGCCACGAACACCTGATCCATTTCCAGGTTCAGGCCGAAGGCGTGCGCAATCGGGTACGAGGCAATTACGAACAGCGCGTCGTGGATCAGGGCGACTACGGCGGCCATGGAGTACTGCCACTTATCGAAGCGGAAGAGTACGTACACGAAGATGGCCAGCAGGGTCAGGCCCAGGCTCAGCACCGAGGTTTTCTTGATGTCGTCAGCAATGGTGGCGCCTACTTTCGAGGTGCTCTGCACCACCGGGTTCTTGTCGGCGAATTGCGCCAGGCCCTTGTCAAGGGCGGCGCGCACCTGCTTGTCGGCCACTACGCTCTCGTCATCGGCCAGGTAGCCGGTGGTGATGCGCAGGCGGTCAGCCGAGCCGTAGGTTTTCACCTCGGTGCCGGCGTTCTGGAAGTCGTCGAGCAGGGCTTCCCGCACGTCGGACGACACCATGGTCTGCGAGAAGTCCACCACGTAGGCGCGGCCGCCGCGGAAGTCTACGCCCAGGTTCGGGCCGCCCTGAATGTACATCAGCACGAAGCCGATAACGATGATGGACGACGTGAGGGCGTAGGCAATTTTGCGCTTGCCCACGATGTCGAAGTTCACGTTCTGGAACAGGTTACGCGAAATAACCGTCGAGAAGGTAATGGCGCTTTTTTCCTTGCCCTTGGTCAGCCACTCGATGATGAGACGCGACACGAACACGGCCGAGAGGAAGGAGGTGAATACCCCGATGCCCAGCGTGATGGCGAAGTTCTGCACGGGACCCGTACCGAAGAAGCCCAGGATGATGGCGATGATCAGCGTCATCACGTTCGAGTCGAAGATGGCCGAGAAAGCGCGCGAGTAGCCCTTGTTGATGGCGTCCTTGAGCAGCAGTCCGTGGTTAAGTTCTTCGCGGATACGCTCGAAGATCAGTACGTTGGCATCCACCGAGGTACCAATGACCAGCACCATACCGGCAATGCCGGGCAGCGTGAGGGCCGTGCTGAACTGGGCCAGCACGCCCAGAATCAGGAACATGTTGAAGAGCAAGGCGGCATCGGCCACGAGGCCGGCACGGCCGTAGTACAGGGCCATGAAGACCATGATAACCGCCAGACCAGCCAGCGAGGAGTACAGGCCCTGGTTGATGGCTTCCTGGCCCAGCGACGGGCCTACCACGGCTTCTTCCACGATGCGCGTGGGGGCGGGCAGCTTACCCGACTTCAGCTTGGTGGCCAGGTCCTGGGCTTCGTCGATGGTGAAAGAGCCCGAGATGCTGGAGTTGCCGCCGGCAATTTCGCCGTTGACGCGCGGGGCCGACTGCACCAGGTCATCCAGCACGATGGCGACCTGACGGTTTACGTTGGCGGCCGTCAGCTTCTGCCACTTTTTGGCGCCCGTGGGGTTCATCTGCATCGATACTTCCGGCTGACCGCCCTGGTCGTAGTCCTGGCGGGCATCGGATACCACTTCGCCGCCGATCGGGGCCTGCCCGTCGCGCGACTTGCGGATCGGGTAGATGGTCAGGAACTCTTTCTTGTCAATCAGGTCGGGCTTGGAGCCCCACAGGAAGGTCAGGTTCGGGGGCAGCACGGCGCGCACTTCCGGCTGGGCCAGCAGGTCGTTGACGCGGGCGGTGTCCTGCAGGCGGGCGCCGAGGGTGCCCGGGCCGATGGCCGTCAGGTAGCGGAACAGGCCCTGGCCCTGCTGGGCCGCGGCGCTGGTGTCTTTGGCGGCAGCGGCTTTGTTTTTGTTAGCCAGCTGCGCGGCCAGCGAGGTGGTATCGGCAGCGGCGGCGGCCGTAGCGGCGGTGTCGGTGCCGGCCGGCGTAGCAGCGGCCGTGGCCGGCGTCTTGCCCAGCTTCTCCTGCGCGATGATCAGTTCGTTGGCCTGGCCGAGGAAAGGTGCGATTTCGTCCACGTTCCACACTTCCCAGAACTCCAGTTTGGCCTGGCTCTGGAGCAGCTTGCGGATACGGTCGGGGTTGTCGACGCCGGGCAGCTCTACCTGGATGCGGCCGGTGCCCTTCACGCGCTGGATGTTCGGCTGGTTCACGCCGAACTTGTCGACGCGGGTACGCAGGATGGTGAAGGCGCGCGTAATGGCTTCCTCCACTTCCTGGTCGATTTCGCGCAGCACTTTTTCATCCGTCGAGGTCGACTCGATGCCGCGGCTGCGGTTGGTGGTGTTGGCGAAGATGCGGGCGAGACGGTCGCCGGGCGCTACTTCGCGGAACGACTGGGCAAACAGGGCCGTGAACGACGTGCCGGGGTTCTGCTTCTGCAGCTCCTGGGCGCGGCGCAGGGCCTCGTTGAACTTCGGGTCTTTAGAGTTGCCGGCCATGGCGCGCACAATCTCCACCGGCGATACTTCCAGCGTCACGTGCATGCCGCCCTTCAGGTCGAGGCCGAGGCCCAGCTCCGAGGCGCGCACGTCGCGGTATGTGTAATCGGCACCGAGTACGCTGGTTACGGGAGCACGCCACACCGAGTCGAGGTAGTGCTGACGCTTGCTTTGGTCCACCTGCCCGTTGCGGGTGGCGTACGTCACGGCATCGGCCTGCACGCGGCGCGACACGAACGTGAAGTAGAGGAAGTAGACGCACAACGCCGACACGATAAGCGTCAGCGTAATGACTAAACCTTTATTACGCATTGAAAAAGGGGTAAATGAATTGCGGGGTGTGAGCTTACCGCGGCCCTATGGGTCGGCGGTAAAGGGCAGCGCAGGGCCGCCGTGCGGCTGACGCAAGCAGGCAGAACCCTGCTTCCGGTAGCCGGCCTGCCGCGCGGTGGGCGGCTGCGGCCGGCAGGCCGGCTCCGCTAGGGAGCGTGCGGCGACAGCGCCGCTTCCAGCAGGCGCGTGCGGAACCAGTCGGGAACGGCCGAGGGCCGTACGGCGGGAGCCTCGGTCCGATGCCAGGCAATTCGGGGGAGTGCCGCCGGGGCTGCGGGCTCCCAGGCTTCGGCCGCGGGCAGCAGCCACGGCGCCAGCTGGCTGGTGGCTTCCAGCGTCACCTTCTGCTTCACCACCGTGCCCTTGGGCACGCTCATCACCCGCGGGGTGCCCGCCTTGGCCGCGCTGACGCGGAAGGTGGCCACGGCCTGGTTGTTCAGCCCGACCACCAACAGCAAGGTGGCGGCCAGCAGGCTGAAGCGCAGACGGGGGAATATGTCGGTGAAAAACAGCACGATGCGAAGCAAGGGCTACAAATATAGCTATTCCTGCTGCGTCAGGAAAGGGCTTAGGCCGGCGAACCGGGCCGAAACTGGACTTTTCCCGGCTCCATTGACCCGATACACAAAAGCCCGGCGCGTCTGTCAGACGCGCCGGGCTTGCCAAAAATTCAGTTTGAGGGGTTAAAACTTCACCCCCACCGAGCCCAGGAAATTGCGCGTGGCCTGCGGGAAGTACCAGTTGAAGGTTTGCGGCTGCCCGGCGGCGCCGGGGTAGCCGTAGGTGTAGCCGTTGGTCACGTACTCGCGGTTGAGCAGGTTGTTGACCAGCAGGCCCAGCTCGATTTCCTTCACGAACGACGGCCGGATGCTGTAGCGCAGGCGCAGGTCGAGCACTTGGTAGGGAGCAATGCGCCGCTCCTGGCTGGCCGTGTTGTCGAGAAACTGCTCGCTGACGGTTTTGTAGAGCAGCGCCACTCGCAGGCCCTTCAGCGGCTGTCCTTCCAGCGTGTGGGCCGATACCACTGCCGGCGAGTAGGAAATGGTGGTCGTGCGGGCCACGTCGCCAGGCAGGCTGTCGTTGCGGTAGTTCAGGATGCGGTTGCGGCTCAGCGTGAGCGTGCTGCTCAAGCTGAGGCGGTCGGCCGCCGAAACAAACCCCGACAGCTCCACGCCGGTGCGGTAGCTGCGGGCCACGTTGGTGCGCAGCGCCGTGCCCACGTCGTTCAGCTGGCCGGTAGCTACCAGCTGGTTGCGGTAGTTCATGTAGAAGTAGTTGGCCTCGAAGCGCACGGCCGTGCGCGGCCCGAGCAGCGAGGTTTCGGGCAGGCTCACGCGGTAACCGCCCTCAAAGTCCTGGAGCTTTTCCGGCTTGGCGGTGACGTCGCCAGCGGGGCGGTCGGTGAAGTCGGCGCGCACCGGCTCGCGCTGGCCGATGGCGTAGCTGGCGTACAACTGCTGACCCTCGGCCAGGGTGAAGGTGGCGCCGGCCTTGGGGTTGAAGAAGGTGTAGTCGACGTGGGTGGTCACGTCCACCACGCCCTTCAGGGCCCGAGGCGAATCGGGCTCGTGCTCCACGCCCTCGATGTCGTACTGGATGCGACGCAGCTGCACGTCGCCGTACAGGCCCAGGCGGGGCAGCACCTGCCAGGTGGCGCGGGCGTAGCCGTTGTAGTCGGTTTTCTCGGCGTCGTTGAAGTAGTAGCGGTGGCGCAGGCTGCCGTTGGAAGCGTACTGAGCCCAGATGATTTCGCCGTAGTGGTCGTTGCGGAAGCGGTTCCAGGCGCCGCCCACGGTGGCCTGCAGCCGGTCGTCGTCCTTGGGCTGGTAGTTCAGGGCGAAGGTGCCGCCGTAGAAGTAGTTGTCGAGCCACTTGCGGTCCACCAGGTCGGTGCGGCTGATGGTCTGGCCGCCGACGACCACGTTGTCGAGCCCGTAGGCCGCGAGGCGGCGGCGGGCCCGAAAGCTCTCGTAGTAGCCGAAGCCGCGCGTCAGGTGCGCGGTGGCGCCCAGGTTCCAATTCTCGCCCAGGCCCTGGGCCAGGTGCAACTGGTAGTGGTTCTGCTGGTAGTTGTCGGTCTGGTTGTCATAGGTGTAGTAGCTGAAGCGGCGCCCCTCGCGCAGGGCCCGCTCGGCTTCGGCCTCCGACAGCTCGAAGTTGTCGACGAACTGCTGCTTCAGGGCCGGGCTGCGCGTCAGCGCAAACTCCGGCACGCCGTTCCAAGCCTGGTAGGTTTTCTCGCGGCCCGAGAAGGTGATGAACTTGAGCAGGGTGTTTTTCTGCTGGTAGCCGGCCGCGAAGTAATACGACTTCAGGTCCGACGAGGCGCGATTCATGTAGCCGTCGGTGGCAATGCGCGAGAGGCGCCCGTCGAAGGTGAAGTACTTGCCCACCAGCCCGGTACCGAACGACACGTTGTTTTTCCAGGTGTTGAACGAGCCGTAGGTATTCTGGGTCTCGGCGTAGGCTTCGCGGCGGTTGTCGAGCGTGGAGATGTTGATGCTGGCCCCGAAGGCCGCGCTGCCGTTCTGGCTGGTGCCCACCCCGCGCTGAATCTGCAGGGAGCTGATGGACGAGGACAGGTCGGGCAGGTTCACCAGGAAAGAGCCGTGCGACTCCGCGTCGTTCAGCGGCACCCCGTTAATGGTCATGTTGATGCCCGTGTTGCTGGTGCCGCGGATGCGGATGTCGGTGTAGCCGACGCCCGCGCCGGCGTCGGAGGTCACCACCACCGAGGGCGTCTGATCGAGCAGGTAAGGCAGGTCCTGGCCGAAGTTGCGCTGCTGCAGCTGCTCCCGGCTCACGTTGGTGTAGGCCGTGCCGGTGCGGTCGTTGGCGCGCTGGGCCGTTACCACGGCTTCGCCGGTGAGCACGGCCGCGGGCAGCAGCAGCAGGCTCAGCTGCTGGGCCTCGGGCTGGCCGGTGAGCCGGCGCGACAGGGCTTCGTAGCCCACAAAGGTGATGCGCAGCTCGTGCGGGCCGGCCGCTACGGCCGGCAGCTGAAAGCTGCCGCTGGCATCGGTGGTGCCCACGGGCGTGCCGTCGAGCAGAATGGTGGCTCCGGGCAGGCCTTGCTGGCTGCGCCCGTCGGTGAGGGTGCCGGCCACGGGCCCCTGGGCCCAGGCCACGCCGAAGGGCAGGCACGCAAGCAGCGCTGCCCCGGGCAGTTTTCGAAACGTAAACAACGTGTGAATGGAAAAGATGGAACGAAGCCACACCCCAGGGGTCGGAGTGGTGGTTTGCTCGCTCGCGGACCGTTTATTCCCTTCGCCGGTACTAGCCGAATCAGGTTCAATGGGTATGATCTCAGCTCTGCTGCGTAACGCAGAGCACCCCTAAACGCGGCGTAAAGGTAGCGCGGTGCGGTGGCTGCTGCAAGTTCCTGTTTTGAGAATCCCGCTGGTGTCAAAATAGGAAGCGGTAAAATGCTACTGACCATGTACTAATCCAAGTATAATTGGTAGGTTGCGGCTTTCCTCACCTTTTTTAATCCATATATGTCGCATTTCGACAGTACCATTCGGGTTGGTTATTATGATGCTTTCAGCGTGGAAGGCATCGACCACACGTACGCCATCCTTGCCCACGGCGACGATACGTACGCTTTTCCCTGCTTCGGCGACTTCGCCACGGCCACCAGCGGCCCCGGGGCCCGCGGCAACGCCAACATCAAGTACCCGGTGGACATGTGGACGCCCTACGCCATCGGCTCGCAAAACGTGGGCTCGACGCGCGGCGCCAACCTGTACGTGGCGCTGGGCATGGCCCAGTTTTCCCTGAACCCGGCGTACAACTGGAAGGTGGCCGATTGGCCCGAAGGCTCGCAGATCGGCGGCACGGCCTGCTGGGCCGGCATCGTCTACGGCGTGTCGGGCGTGTGTCAGCAGGCCTGCAACCGGGTGCTCTGGTCGACCAGCACCCAGGAATTTGAGTTTACGCCCGTCAACTGGCCCCCGAGCTTCTCCGGCACCTATTGGGTGTATGGCTACTGGGGAGCCACCACGCAGCTGGCCGCCGACATCCTGGCCTCCAGCCTCGTGCAGCGAGCGAGCCAGCAAGGCACCCTGGGCCGGGCGGCCTTCACCGCCCCGGCGGCCGACCCCGATTTCCTGCGCGAAAACGCCCGCCTGCTACGCGAGTCGCTGCGGCAGCCCGTGTCGCAGCCCGAGCGGCAGCTGGAAATCGAGCACCTCCTGCAGGCCTCCCTCGCCCAGGGCCTGACCGAAGCCAACGCCCGGCCGGCAGCTCTGACCGACGCGGCCCCGGGCCGGAGCCTGGGCGGCATCACCGAGCGCGACGCGGCATTCCGGGCCGTAAAAACGGAACTCGATACCCAGCTGCTGCGCGAGGAAATCAGCCACGACGAGTACGCCGCCCGGTTAAACGGGGCGTTCCAGCACCTGGTCACCGAGCTCCAGGATGCGCTACCAGCCCCCACTTTCGCACGGCTGTTTCCCGAACACGCCGCCGGCCGGGCCGTGGCGCTGATCAACCGGGAGCAGATGCCTGAAAGCTACTTAGCGCACCAGGAGTTGGCGCAACTTTAAGCCCCGCGCCGCCGGACTCCTGCTCACGCCCCGGGAAACCACTTCCCGGGGCTTTTTTTGGGCCTGCAGCCCAAGCCTGGCGCCGCGGCCAGCGCACGTCTGCCCGATCTGCAAACCCGCCCAAAACCTTGGATAAACCACTACGGTTTAGTATATTATCCTTGATGCGCTACTCCACCAAAAAAGCGCGGCGCACCAAAACCACGCCGGCCCTTGTCCCGTTACCAGCAACATAGCCGGCGTTTCGGTGCCGGCTCCCATCCAGCCGACCACCGCCATGATCAGCCTTGTTTATTCCCTTGTGGTGCTCACCATTCTGGCCTATTTCATGGTGATGCCCCGCCCCGCATCTTCCCGTCCGCCGGCTACCGACAGCGACGACGACGGTGGCGAACCGCTCGACGATGGCCTGCCGGACCTAGACCTGCCCCCGGGCATCTCACGGCCCATCAACGACTGGGAGCCCGACTACAACCGCCGGCCGGTTCGGCCGCGGGAGCCCGCCTTGCTTTAGCGGCTCAGCCGCCAGCGGGCAGCCCGCAGCTCATGCGCACGTAGGGTATCGGCCCCTTGTGAAAGGGCTGCCCTTCCACCGCAAATCCGAACTTCTGATAAAAGCCGGCTTTCTCCTGCCGCGCATCGCACCAAAGCCGCCGGGCACCGCGCCGGGCGGCTTCGCGCATTAAGTGCCCAAGCAAGGCCGAGCCCAGGCCCCGCCCCTGCCAGTCGGGGCGGGTGGCAAACTTGCGAAAGTGCGCCTCTTCCCCGTCCACGAACAGCGACACGACGCTCAGCAGCTCGTCGCCTACCAGCGCGCCGAAGTGCAGGCCCTGCGCGTCGTCGGGCAGCTGCACGTAGGCGGCGGGCTGCTCGGGCCAGAGCACCTGGTGGCGCAGGGCATACGTGCGGCTGGCCGGAATCAGCTCGATGCGGGCCTCCACGCCTACTCGACGGTGATGGTGTATTGGGCGCTGAACGTGGCGCCGGGCGCCAGCGTCATGATGCCCTCCTTGTCGGCCAGCTCGCCCGGTGCGCCCACGCTGCTGGCAATGCCGTGCCAGGGCTCGATGCAGACGAAGGGCGCTTCGGGGCCTTTGGTCCAGAGGCCGAGGTAGGGAAAGCCGTCGAACTGCATCTGCACGGCGCGGGCCGAACGGCGGCTGGCCAGCGCTACGCGCGTGAAATCGTAGTGCTTGAACACCAGCGCATCCTGGCTGAACAGCTCGTAGCTCAGCGGTAGCTCGGCGGCGTTGGCCAGCACGGTTGCCGTCTGGCCCGTGAGCAGGCCGCCCCGCAGCAGGTGCCGCTCCAGCTGCACCGGGTGGTCGAAGCGGAAGCTGTAATCCTCGAACCGCTCGTCGGGCAGCAGCGGGCAGCGAAACGCGGGGTGCGCGCCGATGCTGAACAGCAGCTCCGCGTCGGGGGCGGGGTTGTGCACCTGCCAGCTCACGTGCACGGTATGGCCCTGCAGGCGGTGGCCAATGGTCAGCTCAAAGGCGAAAGGAAACACCGCGCGGCTCTGCGCGTCGTCGCGCAGGCGCAGCTGCACGTCGGTGGCCGAGGCCTCCACCAGCTCAAAAGCCCGGTCGCGGGCGAAGCCGTGCTGCGGCAGCCGGTAGACCTGGCCCTGGTGGTAGTAGGTGTCGTCGGGCAGGCGGCCCACGATGGGGAAGAGCACCGGCGCGTGCCGGCCCCACACGGCCGCATCGGCGGGCCAGATGTACTCCAGCGCGCCCAAGTCCTTGCGCACGAGGCTGCTGAGTTCGGCGCCGTGGGCGTTGATGCGCACGCGGCAGAGGTCGTTTTCGAGGAAGTAAGCACTCATGGGGTGGGGCGTTGGCGGTAAAGGGTGGGCGGCGCGGCGGCCGTACGCTGCAGCAGCTCGTCGACCAGGAAACGGGCCTGCTCCAGCCGGCGGGCCTCGTCGCCGCTGATTTCAGCGAAGTTCGACAGCTGCTCGTTCAGCTCGCGGCGGTACAGCTCGTAAAAATGCTGGCGCAGGTGCGGATGCTCGCGCTGCGGGTCGGGCGCCCACGGAATGTCGGTGCCCAGCAGCAGAATCAGGTCGTAGCGGCGGCGCGCCATTTCCGCCCGGATCCAGTTGGGGCACTGCCCGAAGGCGTGTTCGGTCCACACCTTGATGACCAGCAGCTCCGTGTCGCAGAACACCACCGGCAGGCCGGCCGCGGCGGCCTGGGCCGCGGTGGCGTCCTCGGCGGCCAGCTGCCCGCGGGCCATGGCTTCCACGTCGGCCAGGGTGTACTCGAGGCCGAGGTGGTGCTCGTCGAGGTAGTGGCGGGCGTACTCAGGCACCCACAGCGTGCCGTAGGCGGCGGCCAGCTGCCGGCTCAGCGTGGTTTTGCCCGTCGATTCGGGCCCGGTGAGGGCGACGCGCAGCATCAGCGGGCGCGGAAGGGAAGGTAGAGCATCGGTCAGCGGGCAGAATCTTCGAGGGCGGTGGCGACAGGCGGCACGACGGGCGCGCCGGCCGTGGCCTCCGCCTGCCGCGCCAGCCGCCGCCACTGCCAGTAGCCGTATACGGCGAGGCCCAGAAAAATCACGTATTGAATGCTGAAGAGCACGATGCCGCGGTGCCAGTACAGCCCCACGTACAGCACGTCGACGCCAATCCAGAGCAGCCAGTTTTCCAGCTTTTTGCGCGCAATCTGGTACTGCGCGGCAATGCTCACGGCCGTGGCAAAGTTATCCACGTAGGGCGCGGCCGCGTCGGTATACCGCTCGAAGAGGTAGCCGAAAACGGCGGTAAAAGCCACCACAAAGGCTCCGATCAGCAGCCAGAGCCGCAGGCCGGTGCGCGTGACGGGCAGCTCGGGTACTGCCTCGCCCGGGCGGCGGCGCACCCACACCCACCAGCCGTAGGCGCCCAGCACGATGAACACGCCCTGCAGGCCGGCATCGGAATACAGGCGGGCCCGCACGTACACCACGGCCGCCAGGGCGCAGGCCACGATGGCCACGGGAAAGTTCCACACCGACGAGCGGGCCACCAGCCACACGCAGGCCAGCCCCGTGACGAAGCCCCAGATTTCGAGGGCGGAACTGGCCAGCACCGCCGCCCAGAGTTCAGACCAGAATGCTGCCAAGAAGCGCGAAGAAACCGGAAGTACGATGGCCAGGCGGGCCGGCCGGTACCGACGCCGCGGCCAAAGCTAGCGACTCGCAGGCTACTTTTGCGGGTGTAAGGGGAGGCGGTGCACCGGCACGCGTCCGTTCTGCGCGCGGGCACTGCGGGGCCCCGACTTCCCCACCGTCAAACTCCCCGTCTCGCCGCCTCCCCATTCCGCCGCATGTCTGTGCCCGAACTCACCCCCGAACAACTCCGCGACCGGCTGGCCGCCGGCGAAACGCTGCAGCTGGTGGACGTGCGCCAGCCCGAAGAATTTGCCTACTGCCGCATCGAGGGCAGCCAGCTGATTCCGCTGGGCGAGCTGGCCCGCCGCGCCGACGAAATCCGCGACGACCAGCCGGTGGTGCTCATCTGCCACCACGGCGTGCGCTCCATGCAGGCCCTGGCCTACCTGCAGCACCGCCACGGCCTGCCGAACCTGCTGAACCTGCGCGGCGGCATCCACGCCTGGTCGGTGCGAGTGGACCCGCAGGTGCCGGTGTACTAAACAGCGAGCTTAATCTTTGGCGCGGCCTGCCGAGCCCCGCGAAGCATCTCTATCACCTCGTTGTAATGAGGCTGTTTAGAAAGTACATTGAACGTCATGCTGAGCTTGTCGAAGCATCTCTACCGCTTCGTCAGGGCCGTTCAACGAAGCGGTAGAGATGCTTCGACAAGCTCAGCATGACGTTCTCACAAATTTCGACAACTTTCTAAACAGCTTCAATGCTTGGCACGTCCTGCTGAGCGCAGTCGAAGCATCTCTACCGCTTCGTTGCGTACCATCGGACGAAGCGGCAGGGATGCTTCGACTGCGCTCAGCAGGACGGCCTTTGCGTATGCTTATTTTATGCTTCGGTATATGAACCGGGAAAGGAAAACTGCCCGGCCCACGCAAACAAGCTATATTCCGCCTCTCATGTATAACGCGTGTTTATGGCTTCCTTTTTTCGTCGATTGGGGCAAGTGGCGGGCTTACTCGCCGCTGCCCTGCTGCTCGGGCTAAGCCCAGGAACCGCCCAGGCCCAGGCCCCGGCGTTCGACCGCGCCCAGGTGGTGGGCGCCGCCCCCGCCGGCAACGGCAACAGCACCGTGACGGCCCTGGCCCTGGAC